>NZ_JBFFKM010000006.1:0-84294 GCF_041555395.1 Lutibacter sp.
CTTCGAGAGGCTCTAATTTCTGGAGGAGGCACTGAACTTAGAGGATTTAACACTACTTGGGATACAACCTGGTTTGGAGAAACTAAAATTCATGAAGATCATTATATTATAGAATGGACGATTCCTCTTTCGGCATTTAAATATAGAGAAGGAGAAACTAAATGGAGATTTAACAGTTACCATTTTGACACACAAGACAATGAACAAAGTACTTGGATGAATATTCCTCAAAACCAATTAATTTTTAGTTTGGCCTAAATGGGAGATATGATTTTTGAAAAACCTTTGGGCAAATCTAACCCTCCTATTTCAATTATTCCTACATTAAATACTTTAGCGGCTTAAGACTACGAAACGGACGAATCTAAGATTGATTTCAAAATTGGTGGTGACGCAAAATTAGCAATTGGAAATAGTATGAATATAGATCTTACGTTAAATCCCGATTTTTCGCAAGTAGAGGTTGATCAGCAAGTAACTAATTTAAAACGTTTTGAAGTTTTTCTTCCTGAAAAAAGACAGTTTTTTATTGAGAATAGTGATCTATTTGCAGATTTTGGTGACAACAAGGACTCAAATCCATTTTTCTCTAGACGAATTGGAATAGCAAAAGATAAAGATGATAACGATATAGAAAATGATATTATTGCCGGAATACGATTAAGTGGTAAATTGAACAACAATTTACGTTTAGGGATTTAAAATATGCAAACTGCTGAAGATTTAACTAATGAAATTCCCACTACAAATAACGCTGTTATTACTGCCCAATATAAATTATTTAGTCGTTCAAATTTAAGCGTTATGTTTATTAATAAACAAGCCACAAAAGATTATGATTTTGTAGAAGATGAAAATCGGTTCAATCGTGTTTTTGGTTTTGATTATAGGTTAGCTTCAAAAGACAATACTTGGGTTGGAAAATACTTTTTTCACAAATCATTTTCGCAAAATGTTAATGATAAAGATATATCTTCAGGTGCATCAACCGAGTATTTTAGCAGAAATTGGAACTTAAGATTTGGAGCTGTTTTTGTAGGTGAAAATTTTAGATCCGACTTAGGGTATATCAAAAGAACTGATGTTTTTAAAATTAGTCCTTTAGTCCAACGTACGTTTTGGCCTAAAAAAGGAAAAATCCAAAAACATAGCATTTCAGTAATGCCATTTTTCTTATGGAAGCCAGAACTAAATTTTAAAAATTCTGACTATACCATTGTAACACGCTGGCAAGCTGAATTTCAAAACACATCAAAGTTAGAATTTAAAATGTTCAACAGATATACGCATCTTTATGAAAGCTTTGACCCAACCAGCACTGATGGTGCAGAACCAATTCCTGGGGATAAAAATTATTATTATACAAGTTATGAAGTAAAATATAACTCTGATCAAAGAAATACTTTTTCTTATAATTTGAACCCATCAATCGGAAAGTTTTATAATGGTGAAAAATATTCGTTTCAAGCACAATTTACTTTACGATTACAACCTTACTTTTCAAGTTCTCTTCAAATTAATTATGATAACATTAACTTGCCTAACCCTTACCCAGATGCTTCAGTTTGGCTCATTGGGCCTAAAATAGACATCACATTTAATAAAAGTTTATTTTGGGCAACATTTGTTCAATATAGTAGCCAGCAAAATAATTTTAGCATAAACACAAGGTTACAATGGCGTTTTGCTCCACTTTCAGACTTATTTATTGTTTATAATGACAACTATTTTACGGAAAATGTCTTTGCTCCTAGATTTCGCTCTTTTAATCTAAAATTAACATATTGGCTTAATGTTTGAATGTCTTTAGTAAACCTTAATAATCAACTTCAAAAATACTTGTTCCCAACACAAATTTTAATATTTCAAATATAAAAAAGTCAATAGCGTTAACATTTTTGTTAAAAACAGGTGCTATTTTAAATTAACTTTGTAAATTAATTAAGTAAAAATCACTAACTTCGATAGTCAAAACTTAGCTATTTAATTTAAACTTTTGGCCATGACAAAACACGTATCGTTTTCAGCAAAAAAATCCTTTATTACCTCATTTTTTTTATTTCTTTTAATTGTCGGATTTCAAAATTCAAGTTATGCAACCAATAGAATTTTCAATGACACCATTGGATTTAACGAATATAGAGGAAGCGTTATAGACAGCAAGACCAAAAAGTCATTGGAAAACGCTACACTGCTGGTCAATGGAACAAATATCAGCACCATTACAAATAAGCAAGGTGATTTTTTATTGAAGGTTCCAAAAAAATTTATAGAGCGAAGGGTTACCATTTCATTTTTGGGCTATACCAGTAAAGTGATTAATTTGGTGGATTTTGACACAAAAAACACCATTATAAAACTTGAAACTTATATTGAAGAACTTTCCGAAGTTAAAATTAATGTGAAAGACGCTACATCCCTGGTTCTTGAGGCATTAAAGAAAAAGGGCGACAATTATTATAATGATGAACTGAAAATGACTTCATTTTATAGAGAAACCATAAAAAAAAGAAGAACCTATGTGTCGCTGTCTGAAGCTGTTGTTGAAATTTATAAACAACCTTACACATCAGGAAGAAGTGATATTTTAAAAATATATAAAGCGCGTAAAAGCACCGATTACAACAAATTGGACACTGTGGCTTTCAAACTCAGGGGCGGGCCATTTAACACCTTGTATTTAGACGTCATGAAAAATACAGGGATGTTATTTGCTGAAGATATGGTTGATATTTATGACTTTACTTTTGACAATTCGACTAAAATTGATAACAGACTAATTTACGTTGTGAATTTTAAACAAAAGAAATACATCAATGACCCCTATTTTTACGGAAAATTATATATAGATGCTCAAACATTCGCTTTAACCAATGCGAAATTTTATTTAAATCTTGAAAATAAACAAAAAGCGAGCCGATTTTTTATCATTAAAAAACCTAGAAGAGCCGATGTTCTACCGATTCAAGCTTACTATCAAGTTGAATATCGGGAAAAAGAAGGTAAATGGTATTATGGGTACAGCCGAGTTGAACTCGGATTTAAAATTAATTGGGCTAAAAAGTGGTTCAACACCATCTATTATACAACTATTGAAATGGCAGTTACCGATTGGGAAAAAAGCGATGAGAGTCAACTTCCTAAACCTAAAGATCGTTTAAGACACTCTGTAATTATGAGCGATAACACTTCCGGATTTAAAGATCCCGAGTTTTGGGGTGCATACAACGTAATTGAACCCGATAAACCTATTGAATCTGCCATTGAAAAAATTCAAAGGCAATTGATAAAAAATTGATAAAATTAAAATTTTCAACTAATTTTATTAATTTGAATGTGGTTATTTTTGTTTGAGCAAGAAACAAGTTGTTAAGATATTCTATGATTTTTTTTTAAATTATCTTTTGTTTCAAGAAATAAGAAAATATTACCCTATATATTTATGATATACCGCACTTGAAAATCCATTCTGTTTATTCTAAAGAAAGAACTGTTTTTTAGCTATTTTTTCGTTATTTATTCTTTTCTTTAACATCCATTTAAGATATTAAAGGTTCCCTTTAATATCTTAGGATCTTAATTTATTTCATTATATAAAAATCAAACTTTAAACTTTTATGACAAAAAGATTTTTTACCAGCTTATTAACTGTTTTGTTAGTAGTTGGAATTTCCACCAGTGCCGAAGCACAAAAAAAGAAAAAAAAGAACAATAAAAAGGACACGACACAGCCTGAAGCTAAGCCAAAAAAAGATGCTATTGAACCTTATGGCAAAGTAGTAACCTCAGATGCGAAAACCGATGAAGGTTTATTTAAATTGCATTTTGTTGATGACAAATACCTATATGAAATCCCAGATTCATTACTTGAAAGAGAATTTTTAATGGTTACGCGCATTTCTAAAAATACATCAAATGACATGAGTTTTGGTGGACAAAAAACCAATACGCAAGTGTTGCGCTGGCAAAAAAAAGACAAACAAATTATATTACGGGTAGTTTCGCACAATATTGTTGCCAACGAAGAACTTCCTGTTCATGAAGCTGTGGTAAATTCAAATTTCGAACCTGTCTTATTCACATTTCCAATTAAAGCATTCAACAACGATAAAACTGCTACAGTAATTGATGTTACTGAATTGTTTTCTACTGATGTAAAACCATTAGGATTGCCTGAATTTATAAGAAAACAATATAAAATCACAAAACTTGAGGCAAAAAATTCATTTATTGAAAGCGTAAAAAGTTATCCTCAAAATATTGAAACGCGTCACGTAAAAACCTATTCAGCCTCAGAACCACCATCAAACTCAAGTACTGGAATGGTATCTGTTGAAATGAGTAACTCAATGATTTTATTGCCGAAAGTTCCTATGAAACGAAGAATTTTTGACGAACGAGTTGGCTGGTTCACTACAAGTCAGACAGATTATGGCTTGGAAGCTCAAAAAAGTGAAGAGGTGACTTATTTAGATCGCTGGAGACTAGAAGTAAAAGATGAAGACCTTGACAAATTTAAAAATGGTGAACTGGTTGAACCAAAAAAACAAATTGTTTATTATGTTGACAGAGCCACACCAGAAAAATGGATTAAATATATAAAACAAGGAATTGAAGATTGGCAAGTAGCTTTTGAAGCTGCTGGATTTAAAAATGCAATTATCGCAAAAGATCCACCAACAAAAGAAGAAGATCCAGAATGGAGTCCTGAAGATGCTCGTTATTCTGTGGTTAGATATTTGGCTTCACCAATACCTAATGCCAATGGCCCGCACGTAAGCGACCCAAGATCTGGAGAAATTTTAGAATCTGACATTAATTGGTATCACAATGTAATGAGTTTATTACAAGGTTGGTTTTTTGTACAAACGGCTGCTATAAATTCTGAAGCACAAAACACAGAATTTAAAGATGAAGTTATGGGAGAACTAATTAAATTCGTTTCTTCTCATGAGGTTGGTCATACTTTAGGATTTCCTCATAATATGGGAAGTAGTTGTGCATACCCAGTAGACTCTCTTCGTTCAGCTACATTTACCAAAAAATTCGGAACTGCACCATCCATTATGGATTATGCACGTTTTAACTATGTGGCGCAACCCGGAGATAAAGATGTTGCATTAATGCCAAACATTGGTGTTTATGATAAATACGCCATGAGTTGGGGATATCGCCCAATTTTAGAGGCCAAAACTCCTGAAGATGAAAAAGAAATATTGGATAGCTGGATTTTAAAACATGCCGGAGACAAATTATATCGTTTTGGACATCAACAAGCCGGAGGCGTAGTTGACCCAAGTTCTCAAACTGAAGATTTAGGGGATGATGCCATTAAAGCCAGTGCTTACGGAATTGCTAACTTAAAGCGAATTGTTCCAAATTTAATAAAATGGACTGCTGAAAAAGGTAAAAATTATGATGATTTGGGAATGATGTATGGGCATGTAATTTCCCAATTTAATAGGTATATGGGCCATGTTTCTTCAAATTTAGGAGGTGTTTATGAAAACTATAAAACTTATGACCAAGAAGGTGCTGTTTATGCACATGTTGATAGAACGCATCAAAAAAATTGTTTGAAATTTATAAATAAGGAATTGTTCGAAACTCCAACTTGGCTAATTGATAAAGCTATTATTGGAAGGACTGAATATTCTGGAGTAACTGAGAGAATTAGAGCAACACAAGTTAGAACCTTGAACAATATTCTTGATTTAGGCAGAATGATGAGAATGATAGAGAATGAAACATTAAACGGTGCTAATTCCTATTCTTTAATTTCAATGATGAATGATTTACATGGTGGAATATGGTCTGAACTAAACACAGGAAAAAACATTGATACTTATCGCAGAAATTTACAAAGAGCTTATGTTGACCGGCTTGGCTATTTAATGACTGCAAAAGACATTAAACCAAGCGAAAGAAAATCAGGCTATGTTAAACGTACTTTGGTTACCGTAAATGAATCTGACATTGTTTCTGTTGTTCGTGGAGAATTGAACCGTGTTAAAGTAGCGGCACAGAGAGCTGCCATTGCCTCAACTAACACCAATACAAAATATCATTTACAGGATATCGCTAAGCGAATTGATGGAATATTAGATCCGAAATCTTAAATAAATTACCCATAAAAAAAGCCTTCAATGAAGGCTTTTTTTATGGGTAATTTATAAATAGTTATAAACCTAAAACTTCAACTCCCTGCTTATAAATAACATCAACAGGAATATTGGCATCACTCAGCTTGTCTAAATCACTTTGTAAATCACCTGGAATTATGCCTTTTTCTTCTACCAATTTGGCAACACCCTCATAATCTCCATTTCCCTGCATGGTTAAAATTAGGTATGATAACTGCCTCATGGCCTCTTCCATTTTTTTGTAATTCACTTTATAAGTTCCATCTTCATTTTTGGTAAAAGCACCTTCTTCCTTAAAGAAATTAAATCGAATCATATTGGCTTTACCATGTGCACTCGAAGCGCCGAAACGTACAGAGCGGAAAATACTTGCCATAAAAGTGGTCATATAGTCTTTCATATCTCCCTCCAATTCTCCTTTTTTATGCAACTGCTGCACCATATACAATCCTAAAATATCGGCTTTTCCTTCTTCCAAAGCAGAAGCCCTTTCTTTTAAGGCATTTCTAACCGTGCCTTTATTATTAATCGTATTTTTTATTCCCAATCCGTGAGCAACTTCATGAAACATGGTGTTGGCAAAAAAAGCATCAAACTTAACATATTTACGCTGAGTTGAATCAATTAATATTTCTGAAATAGGCATTAATATTTTATCAAATTTGGCACGCATCGCATTTTTCAATTGCAGCCTTCTTGTTCCTTTTTGCAATTGAACAGTCTCATCATTTGGTAAATTAATGGCGATGGTTTTACTACCTGCGTTGCAGTCACCTGCATAATAAACAACATCATAGGCATTTAAATCGGAATCAGTTCCTGGAACTTCCTGTTTGTAGGCATCCGAAACCGGAAGTCCAGTTTGCAACTCGGGCAAAAAACTGGCAAAATGGGCAAGTTTTTCACTCCAAACCTTATCTTTTATCAGCACGTAAGCTTCATGCGACGCTTTATACCCAAAAAGCTGATCTTCATAAGTTTCAATTGGGCCAATCACAATATCAAGTGCGTTTGTCTTCATGTCCATCCAGGCCAAATCACTAGCTTGATATTTATCATCTAAAAATGCTTGTGCTCGCAATTCCAAATAATTCTTAAGTCCTTCATCATCAGCAAATTTAGAAGCTTCCAATAGCAAATCAGCTACTTCTTTTACTTCATTTTTAAACTGAATATGATAAGGAATTGTAAACAATTTCCCCTCCTTATTTCTTCTGACAAAAGTGTACAAACTCGATTTGCTTCCATCAGTAAAAGTCTCAAATTCTAATTTAGTCATATTAGCCGGATAATAATTTGCTCCGGAAGGTTTACTTCCAACACCATCAATAAATGGATTGTTTCCATCGAGCCTATCCCAAGGCCCGTAATTTATTTCAACAAATTTTTTGGTATCCTCATCAGAAATAGAATCTAAAAGTTGATTTTTATCCCCGTAGGCTTCATACCAAAACAGCTCATTCATTTTAGATGCTGCTTTTATAAGAATCGGCAACATTTTACGTTCATTTTCTGTTAAAACACTTAAGTCTGATGTCAATTTAAAAGTAACATATTTACCTAGTTTTTTTTGCATAGCAGTCCAATTTTCTTCAACGGTAACTTGATTTTTAGGTTTACGTGCATCTCCGTTTTCCTTGCATGAAAACAATGTGATTAGCACTAGCGCTATTATAATTTTTTTCATTTTATTGGTTTAAATTAATGGGGTCCAATATATCCTTAATTCTCTTTTCATCGATATTGTAATTGATTTCGACTCCCTTTTTATCTGGAAATTGTTCAATCATAAGTGTTGAGGACGGGAATGCAAATCCAACACCTAAACTACCGGCTAATTTTAGAATTTTCATATGCAAAATGTGTTTGGAGGATTGCTCACTGTTCCAATCTAAATTAACAAAATAAACATTTAAAAGTATGGACAAGGAAGAATCAGAAAATCCAACAAATTCAACATTAAATTGTTCTGTTCTCGTTGAAGGTTCCAATTCAATAATACTTCTGATTCCCTGAACAAAGGCCTCAATAAGTTCGGGAGGCGTATCATAGCGGATCCCCAAATTTGTGGTATAACGACGGAAAGAGCGTAAACCCTTATTATTCACCACCATTTCAGAAAGTTGGCTATTTGGAATTTGGAAAATTGTGGTATCCGCAGCCCTAACGGTCGTAGATCTAAAACCAACAGTTTCAACCGTTCCAATCACTGTACCAGCTTCAATCCAGTCACCTATATGAAAAGGTTTGTCCACGAAAATCATGATGGTTCCAATAAAGTTTTTAACGGTGTCCTGTGAAGCCAATGCCACTGCAATACCACCAATAGAAGCCCCTGCAATAACTGTAACAGGATCAACACCAAAAAGGGTCAATAGTTTAAGAATTCCAATAAATATAACCAACCCCAGTAAAAAATTTCTCAAAACAGGAACCAATTGATCATCTAATTTAGACTCCGTAGACTCGGCAAATTTGCTGTAAACACTCATAATTACCTGCACAAGTTTTAAGAATACATATATCCAAAAAACAATGACCATGATATTTATTGCTAAAAATAAAAAATTGGAAACATCAATGTGCAACACCAATGAAGGCAATGTTTTTTTTACAAATGCCATCAATATCAATAAAACAACTGGACGAGTCAATTTTCTCAAAGATGATTTAATCTCATCATTTGATATATTGATGATTAAATGTTGTGTTTTATTTAAAATAAAATAAACAATTTTTCGCAACACATAAAATAACCCTGTACTGATAATTATTAAAATGAGTAAACCAAAATACTGCCAAAGTTCAATTTTAAAAAGTGTTCTGTGCCCAACATCAGGCATTATTTTTTGCAATTTCACCATGTACCAGGGATACATATTTTGGTAAAGTTCTTTAACTTTACTGGAAGTTTCTTTAGAATAATACCAATTATCTTCAATTTTTTCTAAATATATTTCAGGCATTTTGTTTGGAAATAATAAATACTGATTTCCTCCTTTTGTGGTTGTAGTGTCTGAATACATACTATCGGTCGGTACCTTGCTAAAATCAACTTTTAATCCTTTAGTATCCAATATTTCCTTTAATTTGACTGCAATCTCCTTTGCCTCCATACTATCATAACCATAAATTACAGCGGCTGCTTTTTCAGGTTCATAAGAATTGGAATTTAAAAAATATAAGTGGGTGTGAATAGTTGCGTTTGGATTGCTTAAATCGACTTTAACTTTGTTTTGGGCAATTAAAGAAGTTGTAAACAATAAAAAAAATAATAATAATTTTTTCATTATCTGTTTGTTTAAAGTAAAAACAAATTTAAGGATTAAATTTAATGTCCTAAATTTTTGTTGCTTAATTCTTTGCTTTATTTCTTTTGAAAGATTTTCCTTTAAATGTTGACTTAAAAGGAATGGCATCATTGAAGGTGTTTTTTGCCGGTGATTTTTTGTTTTTCCGCCAACTGTTATTATCGGGTAGCAATTTCTGAAGCAAATCTGTTCTCCCAACTTTTGTCAGCGTATTTCTGATCCATTGCTGATTTTCCTTTTTGTACCAGAAGAAAAATCGGTGCTGTTCGTCTTTTTCTTGTTTGGTTCTTGGTGTTTTAGTTGGTTTTAGGGTGTACGGATGATAGCCGCTATAATAAATAACAGTGGCAACAGTCATTGGCGTAGGCGTAAAACCTTGAACCTGTTCCAATTGAAATCCCAAATCTTTGGTTTCAGCTGCCAAATTTGCCATATCTTCCAATTCGCAGGCAGGATGACTTGAGATAAAATAAGGAATCAATTGAAGATTTAGCTTTTTCCGAATATTTATGGCGTCAAAACGCTCTTTAAATTTATGGAAATAGGTAAAAGATGGTTTACGCATTAATTTCAATACATTGTCTGAAGTATGTTCAGGAGCAACTTTCAATCGGCCAGAAACATGGTTTGTCATGACTTCTTCAGTATAAGCATCCAGCTCTTTAGGATCTGCCCTTTTATTGAATTCTGGCACTAATAAATCATGTCGAATTCCACTTCCAATAAATGATTTTTTAACTTTCGGATGTTTATCGACCGCCTTATAAAGTTCAGTTAAAGGTTTGTGTGATGTGTCTAAATTATGACAAATAACCGGCGATATACAAGAAGGCGAAACACATTTATCACAAATCTCCTGCACTTTCCCTTTCATTTTGTACATATTTGCAGAAGGCCCGCCGATGTCCGACAAATACCCTTTAAAATCGGGCATGTTAGCCACTTTATCAACTTCCTTTAAAATAGACTCCTGACTTCTGCTCGCAATAAATTTTCCCTGATGTGCAGAAATGGTGCAAAAACTGCAACCACCAAAACAACCACGATGAATGTTTATGGAAAATTTAATCATTTCAAACGCAGGAATAGGTCCGCGAGAATTGTATTTTGGATGGGGTAAACGTGTGTAAGGTAAATCGAAAGAAGCATCAATTTCAACTTCTGTCATTGTTTCATAAGGCGGATTTATAACTAAAGTATAATCGCTGACCTCCTGAAAAATTCTGTCTGCAAATAACTTATTGGACTCTTGTTCAATTACTTTAAAATTTGACGCATACAATTTCTTGTCTTTCAAACAAAGTTCATGCGAATTGATGGTTACATCTTTCCAATTTTTATTTTTTGGAATATCTTCACCTTTATCCACTAAAAAGGCAGTTTGTTTAACTGTTTTTATACTGGAAAAGGGCACGCCTTTCTTCAACAGGTTCACAATTTCATGCAAGGGTTGTTCTCCCATTCCATATACCAATAAATCAGCTTTTGAATCTATTAAAATGGTTGGTTTTAAAGTATCGCTCCAATAATCATAATGAGTCACTCTTCGAAGTGAAGCTTCAATTCCGCCAATTAAAACTGGCACATCAGGAAACTTTTCCTTCAAAATAGTTGCGTAAACTGTGGTTGCATAATCAGGTCTGAAACCTTTATCGCCGTTTGGTGTATATGCATCATTGTCACGTTTTCTTTTACTGGCTGTGTAATTGCTTACCATTGGATCCATGCATCCGCCCGTAACTGCAAAAAATAATTTTGGAGTTCCCAATTTGGTAAAATCCTGCAAATTATCATGCACACTTGGTTGTGGCACAATGGCCACTCTTAACCCATAACTTTCCAAAAGTCGGCCAATTACCGCAGCGCCAAATGCAGGATGATCCACATAGGCATCGCCTGTAAATAATATTACATCAAGCTCATCCCAACCTCTAAGTTTCACCTCTTTATTTGTGGTAGGTAACCAATCTGAAAGCTTATTCATCATATTTTGCAAAAATACGTTAAAAATAATAATTCATAATTATTTCTTTTTTATAGCGATTAAATTTTTATTGGATGAAACTTGTTATTGTATCCGAATGGAGTTTTTAATATTATAGACTAACCTTAGTGATTTGAGGAATTTTCAACATCATATATTTTATGTTGAATATCGATAAATTTTGAGATTTTCCCGGTACTCTTTTTTAAATTTATTTTGTAACGCTCAATGATTGTCCGATACTAATATCACTGGAGCCCAATTGATTGATTTTTTTAAGCTCTTCAACTGTTAAGCCATATCTTTTTGATATATTATACAAAGTATCTCCTTTAACAACAATGTGTTGTGCCAAACCCAAATTTTCAACTTTTTTGTACGCTATTCCTAAAACTTGAGTATCATAGGCGTGCAATTCAAATTTCTCAATTAATCCAATTAGTTTTGCCGGATATCTTCTGTCAGTTGCATAACCAGCTTCACTTAACCCATTTGCCCAACTAACATAATCTCCTGATGCCATATTGAATAATTTTGAATACCGGCTTCTAGATGTTAAAAACAAAGAATGGTCACGATATGAAGTTGCTGGATTATCATAAACTCTGAAACATTCTCCTTTTTCATCATCATCATGAAAGGTATGATTACCTTCCCATTCTTTATGACATTTTATACCAAAATGGTTATTTGACCTTTTGGTGAGCTCACTATTACCGCTTGAAGATTCTAATATACCCTGTGCCAAAGTAATGCTTGCAGGGATTTTATAAATCCGCATTTCCTCCATAGCAGCGTCTTTAAAAAATTGAATATAATCTTCCGTTGAAGTAAAAATTGTTGATTTTATCTCTTTTTTAGTCTCTAATTGCGTTATTTTCTCTGTCCTTTCAATAACTTTATGATGTGCAGTTTTTGGCTGTGAATGCACTACTTGCTTCTTAGATTTACAACTTGTTAAAAAACCAATAGTTACCAAACAAATAAAAACAACTTTCAACTTCATAACTTAAACTATTTGTGCTAAATTTTTCTTTTTTAATAATAAATTCATGCCTTCAATTCCTTGCAAACCACCCGTATGAATCGCTAAAATTTTAGAACCATTTTCAAAAAAACCAATTTTAATCAAATCTACAATTCCAAACATCATTTTTCCTGTATATACAGGATCTAAAGGGATTTTTGTTTCGCTTTTAAATTTGTTGATAAATGTAATTAATTCTTCTGAAACTTTTGCATAACCACCAAAATGATAATTAGTATTTAAACTCCAATTATCCTGCTTTAGTATATACTTATTGATTTCATGTTGTAAAAAATCACCTTTTAAGACGGGAAAACCTATTACTTTTTGGTGGCTTTTCAGCGAATTTATAATTCCAGAAATGGTTCCTCCCGTGCCAATGGCACAACAAATAAAATCATATTTCGTATCTTCTTCTGTCAGGATTTCTTCGCAGCCTTTTATGGCCAAATTATTGGTGCCACCTTCCGGAACCAAATAAAAATCACCAAATTTTTCTTTAAGTGAAGCAATAAATTCAGGTGAATTTTTGTTTTTGTACTCCGCTCTTGAAACAAATTCAAATTGCATATTGTGTTCTGAAGCGAATTTTAAGGTTGGATTGTTTTGAATTGTTTCTGTCAAATTAGCGGCTAATTCATCACCCCTAATAATGCCAATAGTTTTGAAGTTACAGGAAAATCCTGCTTCGGCTGTTGCGGGAATATGATTGGAGTACGCTCCACCAAAAGTAAGCAGCGTACTTTTATGTTTTTTGGCGGCTTCCTCCAAATTGTATTTTAATTTTCGGTATTTGTTTCCTGAAATAAAAGGATGCAATTCATCTTCGCGTTTTATAAAAAGAGTAACATCCCTATTTTCAATTTCGGAAAAACGAATTTGTTGTATGCGGCTATTTTTATTTTCTAAGAACAATTTTCTGTCTTTTCTTCAATTTCAGCCCATTCTTCCATCAACACTTCAACTTTGCTTTTTTTTGATTTATAGTTTTCAAAAAAATTAGGCTTGGCAGAAGTTGTCTCATAATCTTTTACTAAAGCAGCATCCATTTCTGAAATTTCTCTTTCCAAATTATCTATCTGAGTTTCTATTTTAGATAATTTATTTTTTAATTTTTTAAGAGTCGCATCTTCTTCTCTGGACAATTGAGCCACTTCTTTTTTAAAAGTATCCGATTTTTTAACAACAACTGTTCTTTTTTCAGCTTCACGCAAATTTTCTATCTGATGTTGTTCCAGGAAAAAGTCAATATCTCCTAGATATTCTTTAATTACTTTGTCTTTAAAACCATAAACTGTTGTAGCCAATCCTTGTAAAAAATCTCTGTCATGCGACACTAAAATTAACGTTCCTTCAAATTTTTTGAGGGCTAGTTTTAATACATTTTTTGAAGCTATATCAAGGTGATTTGTGGGCTCATCCATAATTAAAACATTAAACGGAGACAATAGCAGTTTGCATAAAGCCAGTCTATTTCTTTCTCCTCCCGACAACATTTTTGCTTTTTTGTCCACCGTATCTCCACTAAACAAAAAGGAACCCAACATATCTCTTACTCTAGATCTGTTGGTGTCTGTTGCCGCATCTTCCATAATTTCCAGCACCGTTTTTTCTGGCTCTAAATATTCCGACTGGTTTTGGGCAAAATATCCTATTTCAACATTATGGCCTAATTTTAAATGACCTCCATGCGGAATTTCTCCCACAATGATTTTTGCAAGCGTAGATTTCCCTTGTCCGTTTTGACCAACAAAAGCAATTTTACTGTTTTTTTCTATGAGTAAATCCACATCTTCCAACACATGTTTTTTACCATAATTCTTGGACAAATTTTCAGCTTCTATAACTACTTTTCCTGGTTCCTTAGAAATTTGGAACTTCACATTCATCACAGCGTTGTCATCATTATCAACTTCTATGCGCTCAACTTTATCCAATCTTTTTATTAAAGATTGTGCCATGGTAGCCTTATTTGCTTTCGCCCTGAATTTATCGATTAAAACTTGTGTTGCCTTAATTTCCTTCTCTTGATTCTTTTGTGCCTGTAATTGTTTTTCTTTTATTTCGCCTCGCAACAACAAGAATTGGGAATACGGTTTTTTATAATCGTAAATTTTACCCAACGAAATTTCAATGGTTCTGTTGGTTACATTGTCTAAAAACATTTTATCATGTGAAACCAATACAATTGCACCGGAATAGACTTTCAAGAAATTTTCCAGCCAAATAATAGATTCTATATCCAAATGGTTGGTTGGTTCATCCAGCAATAAAATATCATTATTTTGTAATAATAATTTTGCCAACTCTATCCTCATTCTCCAGCCTCCGGAAAAAGTATCCGTCAGTTTGTCAAAATCTTCTCTTTGAAATCCTAAACCCTGTAATATTTTTTCCGTATTTCCTTGGTAATTATAGCCTCCCAACAATTCATATCGGTGTGTAAATTCATTTAAATTAACCATTAAATCATGGTAGTATTCACTTTCATAATCAGTCCTCTCCACCAATTCGTGATTAATAACTTCTAATTTACTTTCTAACTTTTTAATTTCTTCAAAAGCCTGATAAGCTTCTTCCAAAATCGTTCTTCCTTCCGCAAAATCAATATCCTGACGCAAAAATCCAATACGCACTTCTTTATCAAAAGCCATTGTTCCGCCAGTTGCTTCAATATCTTTAGAAAGTACTTTTAACAAGGTCGATTTTCCAGCTCCATTTTTTCCGATTAATCCAATTCTGTCCCCTTTATTTAATTTAAAAGTTATTCCCGAAAACAAATCGGAACCAGCAAAAGAAACCGATAAATTATGTACGTTAAGCATTAATAGTTTATAATTTAATGTAAATTTATATGTTTTTTTAAAATCGCACAAAAGTACTACAAAAAACATTGGCACTCTGTTAAAGTTTTTAATATAATAATTTAGAGTCTTGAGAAAAAATAAAAATAGAAATGTTTAAAAAAGGAACCAAGTTTTACAGCATTTTATTCAATAAATGTCCGAGATGCCATGAAGGCGATTTCATGAAAGAAAAAAACATGTTTAAATTGAATAAAGCTTTTCAAATGCATGACCATTGTTCTCTATGTGGATTGAAATACATGATGGAACCTTCCTTTTTTTATGGAGCCATGTACGTTAATTACGGACTTACTGTTGGCATTTCAATTGCAACTTTTCTAATTGCTGTTCTTTTTTTAAATTTTAGTTTGGTAGAAAGTTTTATTCCAATTGTGATTACTTTGGTTTTAACTGCACCAATTTCAATTAGATTTTCGAGAATAATTTGGATTAATTTATTTATAAAATACGATTTAAAAGCAACAAAAGTTAAAGAAAACGATCAATAGAAATTTCCTTTCCCAACGCTTTTTCGTTTTCTAAATTATTGTAAAGCGCATTTGCAGCTGTTGGAGCAATCATAACACCACGAGTTCCCAATCCATTTAGAACTGCTAAATTTTGAAATTTTGGATGTTTGCCAACCAAAGGTCTTCTGTCTTTAACTGTTGGTCTAATCCCTGCAATATGATCCACAATTTGATAAGGAACAGTGATAAATGATTCCAATTTTGAAATAAGTTCGTTTTTCCCTTCTTCCGTTGGAAGCTGCGTTTTGTCTTTCCAGTTAAAAGTAGCACCCACTTTATAATTATTATTTCCTAAAGGAAGTACAAACAAAGCAGATTTTATTAAAAAATCAATATTTAAGTTTGGCGCATGAACAGTGATAAGTTCACCCTTTGCTTCTTGCATAGGCAAATAATTAAAAAACGGATTGTTTTTAAGTCCGAAACCTTCGCAAAAAATAATTTTTCCGGCAGTTACTCCTTTATATTCGTGGTTTTCTTCATTTATTTTTAAGGCTGAATATTGAAAACTTTCGTTTCTAATTAATTTTCTGTTTGCTAAATAATACCGATAATCATCAAGCAAGCTTTTTGTGTCAATTCTTCCTGTATTCATTAATTTCCCATAACCAAAACCCGCTAAAACACCTTCGTGCTTTTCATGAATTAATTTTGTGGACATATAATTAGAAAGCATTGGATTGTCGCAGGCCGCAAACCAATTATTTTGTTCTTCAACTGATTTAAATATGCGATAAATATTGATTGGAAAATGGTATTTTTTATTGAATTTAATTTCTAAATCCTCGTAAAACGGCAAAGCGATATTCAATTGTTCCGTCGCATTCCAAACTGGCGTAAACCGTTTTAAGACAACCGGATTGTAGATTCCACCAGCCACAATTGAAGAGTTTTGAGAATTATCCTCAAAAACCAAGTACGATTTTTTGTTTTTTTCCAATTCTTTGGTGAAGGCCAATCCTGCCAATCCCAAACCTACTATAATATAATCTACTTGCATTGTGCAATTCACTTTATAAAACAAAAAACTCCCGCAAAATGCAGGAGTTTTTCAAATTTTGGTAAAATTATTAATAATTCCACATATTAAGTTCTTTATTTCTGATGTCCTCTTTAATTTTATTGGACTCCAGAACTTGAAATAATGCATTTCCTTTTACATATTCATCCACATCCCTATCTCCGTAAATATTTTCCTCACGATAAATAATAGAACTAAATCTTCGTGCATTTAACAAATGGTCAAAAGATATTGGATAGGCTGAATTTTTTTGATTAAAAACTTCGGCGTCATGAAGTATTTCTCGCGCATCGGGGAAATAAACCCAGAACAATGCCAACTGTTCAGCATTTACATTGATATCTTCCCTACCCATTATTTGAACATCAGGAGCAATGGGAGCTAAAGCAATCAATCGGTATTTTAATTCTCCTTGTCGCTTGTCAAAATACCAAAGTCCTTTAATTTTAAATCCTTCAATATCCTGAGAAGTCAAATTAATTCTATCAATATACTCATCAATATTTGCGCTTCCTGCATTTAATTCATCAAAACCGGCAGCTGTAGTATCAACTCGGTAAAGCTTGTTATTAATTTCAGCTTTAGTCATTTTTGCTGTAAAATAAGAATCGTCATAAACTTCCGTAATATCACCATTTTTAATACCTTTTAATAAGGTGTCAAACAGCGATCGCCTGTCGGTTGACACACTCATGGTATCAGTAGGATAATAAAACGGCAAATTAATTCGCTCGTTTAAATCAATATATTCCCAAACAACTTTGGACCAAAGAATATCTCTATCGTCAACATACCCGTATTCTAATGGTTTGTCATTATCTACAGCTTTTTGCGCTGCTGTTTTTTTTCCAATATCGGAAGGCTTCTTGGCATTCAATAGATTTGACTGTGCATACATGGTATTGAACAGCACAAATGCCAAAATAAAAATTCCAATATTTTTCTTATTCATCATTTAAATTTATTTTATTGTATTTCTATACTTACTGCCGAAGCATCTTTAATTTTATAGGAAGAATTACCTCCTAACGACGATTTTATGTCAAATATTGTAACAACATCACCCCTTTTTGCTTTGCCAATTGCTTTTTGAGCTTGATCATTCATTCTATTTCCGCTAACAACTACAGCAGATTGTCCAGGCACTTTAATCGTAAACCCTGAGGTGTTTAGCACCAAGTCAAAATCGAAATCCGGTAATTCTGCACCAACCGTAGATTTTTCTAAACTTGCTCCAGGCATTATAACATAGCCAGATTGCTTTCTTATTGAACCTACAGGTGAAGGAATATCCTTAATCCTAAAATCTTGGGAAGAGCTAACTGATTGTCCGTTAGGGAGTTTTCCTGTAACGTTAATTTTAACTTCCCTACCAGATCCTGGCGTCATAATATATTTACCAGTACCACTTGCCTTAGATAATCCTGAGCCAGATGCATTCACTAAATTATCCGGTATTCCGGGAATTGAAATCGTCATCGGGTTAGCCACACCCCTATAAACAACATTCATTTTATCTGCTGAAATTACTGCACTATTTGGTTTCGGAATAACAGCATACGAACTGCTGATTTCAATTTCAACGGGTTCCCCGTTTTCAATAAAAACAAATTTCCCTTTTATATCACGTTCCCCTACTGCACCGGCTGGAAAATCTAAAATTGCTCCTCCATCTACAATAGTTGTAATTTTATTTCCGTTTACCACCACTTCTGATGGTTTTAGAGAGGCATCATAACGCCCTAAAACTATTTTTCCTTTAAAGTTTTCGCCTTGAAAAAAAGCAGATTTTTCAGGAATTAAAATTGTCTTGTAATTCGACATCGAAACATCGCTTTCTAATTGGCCGCCTAACAGAGTCCCGAAAATTTCGGACTGCGTTGTTCTGATATCGGTTTGCATCGATGTTAAATTGGTAACAGTAGAAATTAAAGGAAATCCTTCATATCTGTTTTTTAACCAAGGTTGTTTGCCATCATCAGTATCTTGATCGGAAGTGTCAAACCTTTTTTTAATAGTGGCAGCTAATCCGCTTTTTTCTCCAACAATTTTAATTATTGCATCTCTATAGCCATTCACGTTGTTTAAAAATTCCTGACCTTCAGTTGTGAAAGCATCTCCTTTAAAAAAATATTCATCTACAGTACTAGTCTGATCCATTGCCTCATAATTCTTCAAGTCATCTTGCTCTTTAAGGAAAAATTGTTTTTTTTCCTCTAAATAGTCATTAAATTTTGAAGACAACTCGTCTACGGTTTTAGCTTTAGCATAAAGCTCATTATATTTTTCAGGCTGTTCAATTGCCTTTGTAGCTAAATTTTTAAGTGTTGCATTATTTTTTAAAGTCGCAGTAATATTATTTTCTGCAAGTTTCTCATTCATATACCCAAAAGCAGAAAGCACTTCCTTAGACATTTGCATTGCAATCATTGAAATGAAAACTAAGTACATTATGTTAATCATCTTCTGCCTTGGTGATAATTTACCTGAAGCCATACTAATTAGATTTAAAGTTAATAATTAATTTATTTCTCAACTAATTAGTTTTTAATTGACATTGCCGATAACATACCGCCATAAACACCGTTAAGTGAAGATAGGTTTGTTGCCAAAGATTCCATTTGTTCTTTTAATCTGGTCGTATTTTCAGTAACCTCTAAATTAATTTCAGCTTGTTTACTAGCACTTTCAACTTGAACTTTATACAAGCTATTTAAAGATTCCATTTGTGCAGCGGCCAAAAACATTTGCTCGCTGTATTTATTGGTTGCAGCAATAGAATCAACTGCAGGAGCAATATTTTCAGCTGCTCCTTTAAAATTTTGAATGCTTTCGCTTAAACTTTGCATTAAACCTGAATCAAGTTTTGCATCTCTAAGCATATCGTCTAATTTTTGCGAAAGTAAACTTTGCACTTCTTTAACTTCACCAACTTCTTTAGGACGTCTGTCTCCGCCTGAAAGTTCAGGATAAATTAATGTCCAATCTAAATCCTCTTCAACAGAATCAAAGGCTGAGATAAAAAACACCAATGCTTCTACAATCATACCAATAGATAACATCAACCCACCGCCTGACCAGTGTTGGATTTTAAATAATGCTCCTAATATTACAATAGACGCTCCTATACCATAAGCGTAATTAAATAACCTTTTTCTATTTCTTGATGATGCCATAATTAAGTTTGTTTGTTAGTTTATTTTATGATGTATTTATTCTCCGTTTATATTAGTCCCAAGAAAATCCTGAACAGTCCTAAAACCAATATAACTTCTGGCAGAGTCTGCATACTCGAAATCTCGAGTACTTACCTCCAAGAAATATGCTACATCTTTCCAAGATCCTCCACGGATTACTTTTCGCTTATTTTTGTCAATTTCAACATTCGGATTCATAGTAGAACCTATATAATATGACGCTTCACTATAGGCTGTATTTGTCCATTCTGAAACATTACCAGACATATTGTACAATCCAAAGTCATTTGGAAAATATGATTTCGCTTCCATAGTATATAATGCGCCATCTACAGCATAATTACCTCTAGCCGGTTTAAAGTTTGCTAAAAAACAACCTCTGTCACTTGTAGTATATGGGCCTCCCCATGGATATGTAGCGTTTTCAAGACCGCCACGGGCAGCATATTCCCATTCCGCCTCTGTTGCCAATCTAAATTGAGGAATTATGGCGGAATTTTTCTTAGTCCTTAAATAATCGTTTTTCTTTTTGGTTCTCCAGTGGCAAAAAGCTTTTGCCTGCATCCAGGACACACCCACAACCGGATAATCATTATAGGCCTGGTGATAAAAATAATCCTGATGCATTGGGTCATTGTAAGAGTAATTGAAGTCTTTAATCCATACTGTTGTATCCGGATATACCGAAACAACTTTTGTTTTAATAAAATTTCTTCTATCTGCGTTATTTCTTCCGGCGCCTTCTTGATCTAACCATGAAAATTTAAACTTTAATTTTTTTGGATTTACCATTCTTCTGCCTTCAAAACTATCTTCAATAGGCATTAAAATAGAATCAATCATCACTTCAGCATATTCTTCACTTGGAAATTCATTGACATTCCATACAATCTTTTCATCCCAATTCAGCATTTTACCTTGCGTGGGTGAATTAATATCTCCCAAACTTCCATAGGTTTTCATCATATATTTTTGATATGGAGACATATCGGTTGTATCTATGTCTAAAAACTGATAATCTTCCAAAATAATATCCCCTTCAGAAGACATCAATTCAGAAAAAAGTGCCAGCTCAGTTCTTACAACAGAATCCCGAACCCAAAACACGAATTCTTTATACTCACTATTGGTAATTTCAGTTTCATCCATATAATATGGACGTACTGTTACAGTTCTGGTTGGAGAATTTAAGGCTCCCGCAACATCTTCGCTCTGTTTACCCATCGTAAATGATCCCCCAGGTATTAAAGTCATGCCTAAAGGTTTTTTAGAATGCCATTTACTGCCTGACTTCACCCCAACTAACTCACCTTGATCGCTAGATCCACAACTATATATAACTAAGACCAGTAAAATATACAACGATATTTTCTTCATATTTTTTTTCTTAATCCTTTAAGGCAAACGTATTACTAATTATCTTAAAAAACAATATTTTGTTTGTCTGTTTAAAACAAAAATAAATGTATTTTAGTATACGCAACACAATTTTTTTATACTAATTTTTTCAGCGTTTTTAACCACCTGTCAGGAATTTCCTGATTCGTAGCACTTAAATAATCTTGATACGCACAAGGTATTAACGCATGTCTTTTAAATTTATTACTTTCATTTAAATTTATTTCCATCCACCATCGACCACTTTTGTTGCTTTTATAAAAATTCAGCACTTGGTTTTCAATGGGCACTATATATTTTTGGTAATTGTCCATTAGTCCGAAAGGATAATCATTTGCTCTATAATTAACACCTTCTATAAAGTACCATATCATTTGTGAAATTAACTGTGCTGTTTGGTTTTTTATATCAAATTTTGGATTGTACTCATAAATGCCAAAAGAGGTCACTTTATCGCTTATGCCAGCATATCTTGAAATGGCACAAATTTCTGTACCCGTAAAACCGTTAGGTGTTGCATTTTTATTGGCGGGGGCATCCGAATTTTTTACTGAAGATAAATCGACGCTTACAATATCGGCATCTCGTAAAACAGGCTCAACCAATTGAATTGAGTTTGAAACTTCTCCCAATCTATAGGCTTCGAAAAACAAGCCATCCAACAAATCAATTTCATTTTGGGAGTTAAAATACGTTTGATAGCCAATATTACTGTAATTGAACAAGTTATTTGGCTCGTTCATTACAATTTTGCTTAAATAGGATTGTGAGGTTAAATCGTCTTCAATAGCGCCAAGATCAAATTTATTGTCAACTGAAACAATATTTACGGTTTGCTCTAACTTATCATAGGCTCGGTAATTTGAGTAGGTTAAATCCTGTCCACCCCCTATTATTATAGGAATAATTTTATTTTTTATGAGATAGGTCAATAATTCCCCTAAAGCAAAATAAGTGTCTTCTATTGAATTCCCCTGCGGAATATTTCCTATATCTGCAACGCTAATTGGCCAATTCCCAGGAAACAGTTTGTATAATTCTTTTCTGATTTCATTTAAATCTGAACCTGCTTCGTGATTCTCAATAGCAGATCGGCCTTCTTCAACACCAATTATTGCTATTTTTTTATTTGTCAAATCCGGGAAACCACTATTTGCTGAATAGATTTCGATACATTGGCCAAAAGATTGCTCGGATTGCATTTTAGCAAATTCCAATAACGCATCGTCAATAGGTTTAAGGTAATCGAAATTCATTTTTTAGGGGTTGTAAGATTTCTTTTTCGGCAGCAATATAATAAAAAAATTATTTTTTTGCCTTTTTTCCTTTAGTCGTTTTCCTTTTTGGGGCGTTTTTCTCAATTATTTCCTTAACATCTTCCAAGGTTAATTTACTTGGATCAATGTTTTTTGACAATTCAATTTTTGTTTTCCCTTTGATAATATTTGATCTTCCCCAACGTGCTTTCTCTACCGAAATTCCATCCTCAGGCCAGTGATGAATTACTTTTTCAATGTCTTTACGTTTCTTTTCTTCAATTAATTCAACAACATCTTTTTCTGTCAAATTATCAAAATCGTATTTTTTATTTACGTTGATGTAAAGTCCATTCCATTTTAAAAACGGGCCAAATCGTCCAACGCCTTTTTGAACAGGAATATTTTCGTATTCACAAATTGGAGCATCTGCTTTTTGTTTTTCCAGAATTAATTCAATGGCACGGTTGATGTCAACCGACATCGGGTTTTCATCTTTTGGAATTGAAACAAACATTTCGTCATATTTAATATATGGACCAAAACGCCCAACAGCAACTACAACTTCTTTTTCTTTATAACTTCCAATTGTTTTTGGAAGTTTAAACAAATCCATTGCTTCTTCATAAGTGATTGAAGATAATGTTTGATCGCCTTGTAAACTTGCAAACTTTGGCTTTTCATCATCAGTTGCTTCTCCAATTTGAACCATAACGCCAAATCTTCCTAAACGCGCATACACATTTTTGCCGCTTTCGGGATCAACACCCAATAAACGTTCACCTTTAGCCCTGTCTGCATTTTCGGCAACGTCTTCAACCGTAGGATGAAATGATTTGTAAAAATCTTTAATCATTGCAATCCAATCTTCTTTTCCTTCTGCAATATCATCAAATTCCGACTCCACTTTTGCCGTAAAACCAAAATCTAAAATATTGGAAAAATTCTCAACCAAAAAGTCATTTACAATATTTCCAATATCTGTAGGGACTAATTTCCCTTTATCTGAACCAACTTTTTCGGTCAACTTTTTGGTAATTACTTCACCGCCTTTTAATTTTAACTCTGTATAGCTTCTATCTTCACCTTCAATGGTCCCTTTTTCAACATATTCTCTTTTTTGAATGGTTGAAATTGTTGGCGCATAAGTTGACGGCCGCCCAATTCCCAATTCTTCTAATCTTTTTACAAGTGCTGCTTCAGTATAACGGTATGGAGCTCTTGTATAACGCTCGGTTGCCGTAATGGATTTATTGACTAAAATTTCACCTTTCGATAAATTTGGCAACATTCCTTCTTGCTCTTCATCTTCATTGTCAGTCCCTTCTAAATATACTTTTAGAAAACCCTCAAATTTAATCATTTCACCATTTGCTGTAAAAACTTCTTTGTTATTGGTGTTTGTAATTTTTACATTGGTACGTTCCAATTGCGCATCACTCATTTGTGAAGCAATGGTTCTTTTCCATATTAAATCGTACAACCTGTCCTGATCATAATCAATAGAAACAGATTGAAGACTCATACTTGTTGGCCTAATTGCCTCGTGAGCTTCTTGAGCACCTTTTGCTTTTGTAAGAAAACTTCTTGGTTTGCTGTATTCCTTTCCATAGGAGGATATAATTTCCTCTTGAGCCTCACTTTTTGCGTCTTCTGACAAATTAAGACTGTCTGTTCTCATGTAAGTTATCAATCCGGCTTCATACAAACGTTGCGCAATCATCATTGTTTTGGCAACCGGAAAATATAGTTTTCTGGAAGCTTCTTGTTGTAATGTTGAAGTTGTGAATGGAGCTGCCGGAGATTTTGTTGCTGGTTTTTTCTGTAAATCGTCAACTTTGAATTTGGCGTTAATACAAGAATTTAAAAACGATGCCGCTCCTTCTTTTGTGTCAAAATTTTTCGGTAAAGAAGCTTTAAACTTTTTATCTTCCTCTGTAATGAACTGAGCCATAACCTTATAGGAAGGTTGAGGAACAAAACTTTTTATTTCGCGTTCTCTTTCAACTATTAATCGAACAGCCACAGATTGAACCCTGCCTGCAGATAATCCTCCTTTAACTTTCCGCCAAAGAACCGGCGATAGTTCATAACCAACCAACCTGTCCAAAACACGTCGTGCCTGTTGTGCGTTTACTAAATTATAATCGATACTTCGTGGGTTTTCTACCGCTTTTAATATGGCTTTTTTTGTGATTTCGTGAAAAACAATGCGTTTTGTGGTATTCTCCTTTAATTTTAATTGCTCATATAAATGCCAGGCAATTGCTTCTCCTTCTCTGTCCTCATCCGAAGCCAACCAAACCATATCAGCATTTTTAGCCAAATCTTTCAATCTTTTTACCAAAGCCTTTTTATCTGTAGGAACAACATATTTTGGGCTAAAATTACCTTCAACATCAATCCCTATTTCTTTGGAAGGCAAATCTGCTATATGTCCAAAACTGGATTCAACCTGAAAATCTTTTCCTAAAAATTTTTCAATGGTTTTTGCTTTTGCAGGTGACTCTACGATTACTAAATTTTTCGCCATATTTTATAATTATAATTTTAAAACCTCCATAAATTCCTTTTCTGCTTCAAATAAAAGCACCTTATATAATTCGGGTTTTGGATTGCAAAAGTATATAGAATTTTTTTAATCTGAATAATAACCTTTAAAAACTCTACTTTTTAAACTTTAATCCTTTGTTAAATTTCTGCCAATCTGTCACATTTTTAAAAAATTGGTTATATCTTTGCCATCCAAGAAAAACATATGGGGAACGAAAAAATTATCGTAGAAAAAAACCAGGGACAACCTCTTTTAACAGAACAGATTGAAGGAAATTCCAAAAAATTATATATAGAAAGTTATGGCTGTTCCATGAACTTAAATGATAGTGAAATTGTAGCTTCTATTCTTTCAAAACAAGGTTATAATACCACGCATTTATTGGAAGAAGCCGATCTGGTCTTAGTAAATACATGTTCTATTCGTGAAAAAGCGGAACAAACTGTCCGTAAACGACTGCAAAAATACAATGCCGTAAAAAAGATAAATCCCGCCATGAAAGTGGGCGTTTTGGGATGCATGGCTGAGCGTTTAAAAGCGAAATTTTTAGAAGAAGAAAAAATAGTTGATTTGGTTGTTGGACCAGATGCATACAGGGATTTGCCAAATTTATTGGAAGAAATAAATGCCGGTCGCGATGCCGTAAATGTTATTTTGTCAAAAGAAGAAACCTATGGAGATGTTTCCCCGGTTCGCTTAAACAGCAATGGTGTTTCTGCTTTTGTTTCCATCACAAGAGGTTGTGACAATATGTGTACTTTTTGTGTGGTTCCTTTTACCCGCGGACGTGAAAGAAGCCGCGAACCGAAAAGTATTTTAGAAGAAATTAAGGAATTGAGCGAAAAAAATTACAAAGAAATCACCCTTTTAGGCCAAAATGTGGACAGTTACCTTTGGTATGGCGGCGGATTAAAAAAGAATTTTAAAAATGCATCTGATATCGCTCAGGCAACAGCCGTAGACTTTTCACAATTGTTAGATATGGTGGCAAAGGCTTTTCCTAAAATGAGGATTCGCTTTTCAACTTCCAATCCACAAGACATGAATTTAAATGTCATTTATACCATGGCAAAACATGAAAATATTTGCAATTACGTCCATCTTCCTGTACAATCCGGAAGCACTTCAGTATTAAAAAGAATGAATCGCCAACATACGCGTGAAGAATATATGGAATTGATTGACAACATTCGAAAAATTATTCCTGATTGTGGTTTGTCACAAGATATGATGACAGGTTTTTGTGGCGAAACAGAAGAAGAACACCAAGAAACCCTGAGTTTGTTGGAATATGTGAAATATGATTTCGGATTCATGTTCGCTTATTCTGAACGTCCGGGAACACTTGCAGAGAAAAAGATGGAAGATGATATTCCTTTTGAAGTTAAAAAAAGACGGCTTGCTGAGATTATCCTTTTACAACAAAAACACAGTTTATTCCATACAGAACAATTTGTCGGAAAAACTGTTGAAGTATTGATTGAAGGAGCTTCAAAAAAATCCGATACCCATTGGAAAGGCAGAAATTCACAAAATGCAGTAGTGGTTTTTCCAAAAGGCGATGAAAAACTTGGCGATCTTGTAAACGTTTATATTGAAGATTGTACTTCTGCCACGCTAATAGGAAAAAGAATTTAGACTATGGAATCATTACAAGCCATAAAACAGCGTTTTGAAATTATTGGAAACGACCCTCTCTTAAACCGTGCGATTGAAAAAGCAATTCGAGTTGCACCAACCGATATTTCGGTATTGGTTACCGGAGAAAGCGGTGTTGGTAAAGAATATATTCCAAAAATAATTCATCATCTATCTCACCGAAAACACGCAAAATACATCGCCGTTAACTGTGGCGCAATTCCTGAAGGAACTATTGACAGTGAATTATTTGGCCATGAAAAAGGCTCATTTACAGGCGCTACTGCAGCACGAAACGGCTATTTTGAAGTCGCAGACGGAGGTACTATTTTTTTGGATGAAGTTGGCGAATTGCCTTTAACCACCCAAGTTAGGTTGTTGCGTGTATTGGAAAATGGCGAGTTTATTAAAGTAGGTTCTTCACAAGTCCAAAAAACCAATGTACGCATTGTTGCTGCCACCAATTTAAATATGCAGCAAGCCATCAATAAGGGGAAATTTAGGGAAGATTTATACTATCGATTAAGCACCATTGAAATAAATTTGTCGCCATTGCGAGATCGTATTGGTGATATTCATTTATTATTTAGAAAATTCGCTTCGGATTTTGCTCAAAAATATAAAATGCCAACTGTTAAACTTTCTGACAATGCGGTTAAGGTTTTGGAAAATTATGGTTTCCCAGGAAATATTAGACAGTTACGTAACATCGCAGAAGAAATTTCCGTAGTTGAAGAAAAAAGATTGATTTCTTCGGAACGATTATTACAGTATTTACCGAGCAAAGGAACCAATTTACCATCGGTAATTGAAAACAAAAAATCGGCCAGTGAGTTTTCCACAGAACGGGAAATTATGTACAAGATTTTGTTCGATATGCGAAACGATATTAACGATTTGAAAAAATTAACACTCGATTTAATGCAAAGCGACAATGTTGAAAACGTTAAGGAAGAAAGTAAAAAATTAATTCAGAAAATATACAATGAAGATGATTTAGATTCCGAAGCAGAAAATCATATAGAAGTTGTTCGAATGGATGAAAAGTATAAAGATTCAGACTCTTATGACTTTGAAGAAACCATTGATGCTGATGAAAGCCTGTCCATTCAGGATAAAGAAATTGAATTGATAAAAAAATCGTTAGATCGCAACAAGGGCAAACGGAAATTGGCCGCAAAAGAATTGGGGATTTCAGAAAGAACATTGTATCGAAAAATAAAACATTATGATCTATAGTTAAAATAAGTAACTTTGACCATAATTTTCGGATTCTTAAACAACATCAAAATATAAAAATGAAAAAAATTAGTTGCCTAGTCTTATTGATCTTAATCTTCACCACACAAAGTTGCGGTATTTATTCATTTACGGGAACTAATATTCAATCTGATGTAAAAACGATTCAAATTGATTATTTCCCCAACAATGCCATTTTGGTTGAACCTTCTTTAAGTCAGGAATTCACAACTCGTTTGCAGGATTTATTTTTACAGCAAACCAATTTAAGTTTGGTGAAAGCCGGAGGAGATTTACAATTTGAAGGTGAAATTACAGGGTATAAAATTAACCCAATGACCGCGACAGCGCAACAAACTGCTGCGCAAAACAGACTCACCATTACGGTAAATGTGCGTTTTTTCAACAATAAATTTGAAGAAGACAATTTTGAGCGCTCCTTTTCACATTATTATGATTATGACGGAAACGCCCAATTAACAGGCGGTATTTTAGATGATGCTTTTAATGAAATTATTGAACGTATTACTCAAGATGTTTTTAATGCTTCAGTAGCAAAATGGTAAATTTATGAATAGTAATGAATTCACATATTTTTTGCAACATCCCGAAAATATTGATGCCTTAAAAACGCAACAATTAAACGAAGTTATTTCCGAATTTCCGTATTTTCAATCAGCCAGGGCAATTCAATTAAAAGGACTCAATAAAACAAATAGCTTTAAATACAACCAAACCTTAAAAAAAACAGCGGCCTATACCATTGACAGAAAAGTGCTTTTTGATTTTATTACTTCTCCTATATTTACAGCCAAGGCAAATAAAGAAGCTATAATCATTGAAGAAATTGAAGTTATTGATTCCGAAGAAGCGAAAGCCCTTCATAAAAAAATTACAGATTCCTTTTCAAATAAAAATGCAGAAGCTGAACCAGTAACATTTCAAAAACAAGAAATTTTAAAACGGGAAGAAATAGCAACTGATGTATTGGAAATTGGAAAACCAATTCAGTTTATAAGTTCCGAACCACACTCATTTAACGAGTGGATGCAATTAATTGCACAAAAACATATTGTAAGAGGAGAAAATCCGGTTAGCAAAATTAAAAAAATCGAAGAAAAATTTAACTTAATTGATAAGTTTATTGAATTGAATCCTAAAATAAAACCAGTAGACAAAAACGCCGTAAATATTGATGTCATTTTGGCTAGTTCAACAGATAATGAAAGTTTAATGACGGAGACGTTGGCTAAGGTTTATCTTGAACAAAAAAAATATGAAAATGCCATAAAAGCTTATCGCATTTTAATTTTGAAATATCCAGAAAAAAGTGGTTTCTTTGCAGACCGAATTAAAACAATAAAAAAATTACAAAAAAAATAAGTCATGACGTATACATTATTTTTAGTTCTGATTATGATCGTAGCATTTTTGCTCATCTTAATCATTATGGTTCAAAATCCAAAAGGTGGAGGATTATCATCTTCTTTTGGCGGTGGCGGAACACAGTCTTTAGGAGGCGTTCAAAATACAACTAACTTTTTAGATAAAAGTACTTGGACACTTTCAATTGTATTGCTTGCCTTAATTTTATTATCAAATTTTGCGGCACCCAAACCAAATGCAGTTGACACCAGCTCGGAAATTGAAAATACTATCCAAAACCGTGAAGTTCAGGATGCACCAGCGCAACCATTCACTTCAACACCTGCTACTCAAGATACTGTTAAATAATATTTACTGAAAATATATCCTTAAAAATGCCAATGTAAATGACACGTTGGCATTTTTATTTTAATACTTCTTCTTTTAAAAACACATTTGTCAGTTTTATAGAATTGGCATAATTTTGGAACCCCTAATTCAAAGAATTAATAACTTTTAAACCAATTTCAAATGAGTAAAATTAACATTAAACCATTAGCAGATAGAGTTTTAGTAAAACCGCTTCCAGCTGAAAAAACTACTGCTTCCGGACTTATTATTCCAGATTCAGCTAAAGAAAAACAACAAAAAGGAAATGTAATTGCAACTGGCAAAGGATTAAAAGACGAGCCAATGACTGTTAAGGTTGGAGATACCGTGTTATTTGGTAAATATGCAGGCACTGAACTTATTGTAGACGGAGTAGAATATCTTATCATGAGAGAAAGCGATATTTTAGCAATTGTTTAATTAAAAAATAGTTAAAAATTTTAAAGTCTAAAACTTTTAACAAATAACTTATAACATAATATAAAATGGCAAAAGAAATAATTTTTGATATAGAAGCTCGCGACGGATTAAAACGTGGTGTTGACGCTCTAGCAAATGCAGTTAAAGTAACTTTAGGTCCAAAAGGAAGAAACGTAGTAATTGGAAAATCCTTTGGCGGACCCGTAATTACTAAAGATGGCGTAAGTGTTGCCAAAGAAATTGAATTGGCAGACCCATTAGAAAATATGGGCGCTCAAATGGTTAAAGAAGTCGCTTCAAGAACCAGCGATTTGGCAGGTGATGGAACAACAACCGCAACCGTTTTAGCACAAGCCATTGTAAAAGAAGGTTTAAAAAATGTTGCTGCAGGAGCAAATCCGTTAGATTTAAAACGCGGAATTGACAAAGCAGTTGCCGCAATTGTTGAAGATTTAAAAAAACAATCGCAAGAAGTTGGTAACAATTCTGATAAAATAAAACAAGTTGCTTCTATTTCAGCAAATAACGATGAAACCATCGGGGATTTAATTGCTCAAGCATTTAAAAAAGTGGGTAAAGAAGGCGTTATCACTGTTGAAGAAGCTAAAGGAACTTCAACTTATGTTGATATTGTAGAAGGAATGCAATTTGACAGAGGTTATCTTTCACCTTATTTTGTTACAAATGCAGACAAAATGCTTACCGATTTAGAAAATCCTTACATTCTTTTATTTGAAAAGAAGATAACAAATCTTAAAGATTTACTGCCAATATTAGAGCCTGTTGCTCAAAGCGGTAAACCCTTATTAATTATTGCCGAAGATGTAGAAGGTGAAGCTTTAGCGACTTTAGTAATGAATAAATTACGTGGTGCATTAAAAATTGCTGCCGTAAAAGCGCCAGGTTTTGGTGATAGAAGAAAAGCAATGTTAGAAGATATTGCTGTTTTAACGGGTGGTACTGTAATTTCTGAAGAAAGAGGATTGTCTTTAGAAAATACTACTCTTGATATGTTAGGTACTGCTGAAAGAATTACCATTGATAAAGACAATACTACTATTGTAAACGGAGCTGGAAAGCCTGATGAAATAAAAGCGAGAGTTGCACAAATTAAAGCACAAATTGAAACAACAACATCAGATTACGACAAAGAAAAATTACAAGAACGTTTGGCTAAATTAGCTGGTGGTGTTGCTGTACTTTATGTTGGTGCCGCAAGTGAAATAGAAATGAAAGAAAAGAAAGATAGGGTTGATGATGCGTTACACGCAACACGTGCTGCTGTTGAAGAAGGTATTGTTGCCGGTGGTGGCGTTGCTTTGGTTAGAACTAAAGAGGTGCTTAAATCATTAACAACTGAAAATTTAGATGAATTAACAGGAATCAGAATTTTAGACCGGGCTATTGAAGAACCATTACGCCAAATAGTTGAAAATGCAGGTGGTGAAGGTTCTGTGGTTGTTGCAAAAGTTATTGAAGGAAAAGGTGACTTTGGCTACAATGCTAAAACAGATGAATATACTAAAATGTTTAAAGCTGGTATTATTGATCCTACAAAAGTAACAAGAATTGCGTTAGAAAATGCAGCATCTGTTGCGGGTATGATTTTAACTACTGCGTGTACCTTAGTTGAAATAAAAGAAGAATCAGCTGGCGGAATGCCTCCAATGGGTGGTGGAATGCCAGGAATGATGTAAAAATTTAAATCAAATAAAAATAAAAGCCGCTTAATTTAAATTAAGCGGCTTTTTTACTGTCAACTAAATTGTAGAAGTTATGCTCAACAGAAACATTTTCCCGGTTCACACTTAGAGAATTCTTTTGCGCTTGATACAACTTCACATTTACATTCTCCTGAAGCAATACATTTACATCATTCAACGTGTTAATTTTCTGAAGCTATTGCTTTTAAATCCATCCCGCATTCCGGACAAGCACCTGCCGAATCATAGGTCTTTCCTTTCTCACAATCCATTGGGCATTGGTAAACATTAGAGGTCATTTCTCCCTTGGAGTGGTCATGATTGTCATGACTTTCTATATTAACTTCTTCCTTTAATTCTTCTTTTTTAGTTTCCTTACAAGCAGTAAAAAATATGGCAAAATAAAAAATTGCGGCAAATACAAAAAGTGATTTTTTCATTATTTTATAGTTTCTGTTATTAATTATTCTTTTTTTTAAACATTAGTAAAGTTTTGGAATTTACAAATCCAATTTATTTTACAGTCGCCTAAAGTAATAAAAATTGATTGTATATTTAAATTCAAAAAGTGATTATTTTCATTAATTAAACACAAAACAAAAATGGCTTCTCAAATTTGAGAAGCCATTTTTTAGTATTTAGTTCAAAGAGAAATATTATTAATCTCTTCTTTCTCTAGGTTTTCTGTCTCTGTCACCACCGCGATTATCTCTACCGCCACCTCTATTATCTCTGCTGCTGTCACGTGGAGGTCTTTCTACAAACCCCTCTGGTTTTGGCATAAGTGCTTTTCGAGATACTTTATCTTTACGCGTTTTTGGATCTTTACCAAAATATTTTACGTCAAAAACATCACCCATATTCACAACATCGGTAACATTGTCTGTACGTTCCCATGCCAATTCAGAAATATGCAATAACACTTCATTTCCCGGAGCGTCAAGATATTCTACAACTGCACCAAAATCGAGCATTTTAATTACTTTTACATTATAAACACCACCAACTTGCGGTTTGAATAGTAAAGAATCTATTTTAGCTAAAACAGCGTCAATACCATCTTGCCCAACACCTAAAATTTCTACAATACCTTCTTCAGTTACTGGATCTTCATTAATTACAATAGTAGTTCCAGTTTCTTTTTGCATCTCTTGAATTACTTTTCCTCCTGGGCCAATTAATGCACCAATAAATTCGTTAGGAATTCTTCTAGTCACCATTTTTGGAGAATGTGGTTTCACATCTGCAGCAGGAGCTTCAATTGTTTCAGTAATTTTATCTAAGATATGTAAACGACCTGCACGAGCTTGTTTTAGAGCATTCACTAAAATTTCATAAGGCAAGCCTTTAATTTTAATATCCATCTGGCAAGCTGTAATTCCTTTAGAAGTACCAGTAACTTTAAAGTCCATATCTCCTAAGTGATCTTCATCCCCTAAAATATCAGATAATACAGCATAACGATCACCATCAGAAATTAGTCCCATTGCAATACCAGATACAGGTCTTGTCATTTGAACTCCAGCATCCATTAAAGCCATTGTAGCAGCACAAACAGTTGCCATTGAAGACGAACCGTTGCTTTCTAGCACCTCACTTACAACACGTACTGTATACGGACAATTATCAGGAATCATTCCTTTTAATGCACGTTGTGCTAAATTACCATGTCCAACTTCACGACGAGATGTTCCTCTTAAAGGCCGTGCTTCTCCTGTACAAAAAGGAGGGAAGTTGTAATGTAAATAGAAGTTCTCTTCACCTTCAAAAGATGGCATGTCAATTTTATTAGCATCTCTAGATGTTCCTAAAGTAACTGTTGCCAAAGCTTGGGTTTCGCCACGTGTAAAAATAGCAGAACCATGTGTTGATGGTAAATAATCAACTTCACACCAAATTGGTCTAATTTCATCAGTTTTTCTACCATCTAATCGTAAACCTTCACTTAAAGTTAATTCACGAACGGCTTCCTTTTCTGCTTTGTTATAATATCCACCAACAAGATGACCAAATTCAGCCATTTCTTCTTCGGTAAATGAAGCTTTAACTTCTTCTTTAACTTCAGAAAAAGCAGCAGTACGTTCTACTTTAGACGTTCCTTGTTTTGCTATTGCATAACATTTATCATAAGCTAAATCACGTATTCTTTTTGCTAAGTCCTCGTTTTGTTCAGCAGTTTGATATTCACGAACTTCTTTTTTGCCGACGGCTTCTGCTAAACGAACTTGAGCAGCAATTTGCAATTTAATAGACTCATGAGCAAATTTAATAGCTTCTGCCATTTCTTCTTCACTACATTCATCCATCTCACCTTCAACCATCATTACTGAATCTGCTGAAGCTCCAATTATCATTTCTATGTCTGACTCTTCTAATTGTGAGCGTGTTGGGTTAATAACAAATTTGCCATTGACTCTACCTACTCGTGCTTCAGAAATTGGGCATTCGAATGGGAAGTCACTTAATTGAATTGCTGCAGATGCTGCTAATCCTGCCATTGCTTCTGGCATTACGTCTTCGTCATGAGACATTAACTGAATCATCACTTGTGTTTCAGCGTGGTAATCTTTTGGAAAAAGAGGACGTAACACTCTGTCTACTAAACGCATTGTCAGTACTTCTCCGTCGCTAGGTCTTGCTTCTCTTTTGAAGAAACCACCAGGGTAACGCCCTGAAGCTGCAAATTTTTCACGATAGTCTACCGTTAATGGTAAAAAATCGACATCACTTTGTTTGTAATTGGAAACAACTGTACATAACAACATACATTTCCCTGATTGAACAACAACAGAACCATGCGCTTGTTTTGCTAATTTTCCGGTTTCAAGAGAAATGGTTCTTCCATCTCCTAAATCAATAATTTGTCGAAATACCTTAGGTACCATAAATAATTTTTTAATTTAATTAAACAATTGGTTTGTGTTGTGTTGTTGTGTGTTGCCCAATGAAAAGTTTAATTTGTTGCTTTTTTATTTTGAAATAAGTTAAAAAAAAAGAGGCAAAATAAGCCTCTTTTTTAGTGAAATTATTTTCTTATGCCTAATTCCTTAATAATTTCACGATATCTCACAATATCATTTTTAATTAAGTAATCAAGTATATTTCTTCTTTTACCTACCAATTTCACCAATGAACGCTCAGTGTTAAAATCTTTACGATTTCTTTTTAAGTGTTCTGTTAAGTGATTAATTCTAAAAGTAAATAAGGCAATTTGCCCTTCAGACGAACCTGTGTTTGTGGCTGATTCACTGTGTTTTGCGAAAATCTCTTCTTTTTTCTCTTTAGTTAAGTACATGCTAACATTAATTTTATTAATAATTTTTATGTATTGCTAAACCTTATGGCTTGCAGTCGGCAAATATACTATTATTATTATTGATTTACAATTAATTACGAAGTGATATTTTGTTTTTAAAATTAATATTAAACCACTCACCTGCAATAATGCTCTGCCAGCAAAAAATATAATGTATCAAAAAAAATTGAAAATCTAAAATTGGATTTGCTTTTATTGAATTAGGATACTTGAATATATTAAAAAAGCGAGCCTTTTGGAGCTCGCTTTTCTTATTTTCTTACTGGTAAGTTTTGAATTAAATCAATGTATAAATTAATTTGCTTTTTCAGGTGTTTTCTTTCAATAATTTTATCTAAAAAACCATGTTCCAAAACAAATTCCGAACGTTGAAATCCTTCCGGCAAATCTTTGCCTGTAGTGTCTTTAACAACTCTTGGTCCGGCAAAAGCGATTAAAGCATTTGGCTCAGCAATATTTATGTCACCAAGCATGGCATATGATGCCGTTGTACCGCCAGTTGTTGGATCTGTACATAATGAAATATAAGGAATATTCACTTCAGCAAGCTGTGCTAATTTAGCCGATGTTTTTACCAATTGCATTAATGAATAAGAGGCTTCCTGCATTCTTGCCCCGCCTGATTTTGAAATCATTAAAAACGGAATTTTTTTCTGAATTGAGTAATCAATTGCTCTCGATATTTTTTCGCCTACTACACTTCCCATGGAACCGCCAATAAAAGCAAAATCCATGGCAGCAATAACTAAATCCTTACCCAACGACTTACCGACAGCTGTTCTAACCGCATCTTTAAGTTTTGTTTTTTCGTAAGCTTCTTCAAGCCTATCTACATATTTTTTGCTGTCAGAAAATTTTAGTGGATCTTTAGAAACCATATCTTTATCAAATTCTTTGAAAGTATTATTATCAAAAAGAATTTCAAAATATTCGGCACTTCCTATTCTAACATGGTAACCGTCTTCTGGGCTAACATAGTAATTTTGTTTCAGTTCTGCAGCGTCAACAATCTTGCCGCTAGGCGTTTTATACCACAAGCCTTTCGGCACGTCTTTTTTATCTTCTGTTGGAGTTTGAATTCCTTTATCTTTTCTTTTAAACCAAGATGACATAACTATGTTGTTTTAGTGAAAATAAGAGGTGCAAATTACTAAAAAAAATAAAGAGAACATATAAAAATATGCTCTCTTTATGAATTTTTAATTGTAATCCTAAGATCTATAATGTGTTAACATTGTTTAAATCTTTAAAAGCCTGTATTAAACGAGTTTTAAAAGTAAGTTCACCTTCTCGCAACCATTTTCTTGGATCGTAATATTTTTTATTTGGCTGATCGGCGCCGTCTGGATTTCCTATTTGCGTTTTTAAGTAATCTATGTTGTTAACCATATAATCTCTAATTCCTTCTGTAAAAGCAAATTGAAGATCAGTATCAATATTCATTTTTATAACGCCGTAACCAATAGCTTCTCTAATTTCCTCAACTGTTGATCCTGAACCACCGTGAAATACAAAATCTACAGGATTTACGCCTGTCTTGAATTTATTTTGAATAAATTTTTGAGAATTGTCTAAAATTTTTGGTGTTAATTTTACATTCCCGGGTTTATATACGCCGTGAACATTTCCAAAAGATGCTGCAATGGTAAAGCAATCGCTCACTTTTTTAAGTTCTTCATAAGCATAGGCAACCTCATCTGGTTGGGTATATAATTTTGAGGAATCAACATCAGAATTATCAACACCATCTTCTTCACCTCCGGTAATTCCCAATTCAATTTCTAAAGTCATCCCCATTTTAGCCATACGCTGAAGATATTTTTTACAAATTTCAATGTTTTCTTCAATTGGCTCTTCTGATAAATCTAGCATATGGGAACTGAAAAGTGGCACGCCATTCTCTTTATAAAATTGCTCTCCGGCATCCAATAAACCATCAATCCAAGGCAATAATGATTTTGCGCAATGGTCTGTATGCAAAATAACAGGAATTTCATAAGCAGCCGCCAATAAATGAATGTGTTTAGCGCCCGCAACAGCTCCTGCGATAGCAGCTTTTTGGTTTAGATTGGACAATCCTTTCCCCGCGTTAAATTGAGCTCCTCCATTTGAAAATTGAATAATTACAGGTGAATTCAACTCCTTTGCTGTTTCTAAAACAGCGTTAATTGTGTTCGATCCGATAACATTTACTGCTGGTATTGCAAAATTTTTGGCTTTTGCCAACTTAAAAAGTTCTTGTACTGTTTTTCCTGTTGCAACTCCCGATTTAATTGTTTGACCCATAATATTTTATATGTAGTTATTGTGAATTATAGCAAAATTAAGGAATTATCCCTATTAAATAAACATATGAATAGAAAAAAAACGAAATCGAAATAGTTTTAAACTTCTGATTTAAAAAGGATAACTTATCCCAAAATTAAAAACAGAATGCGCTAAATTATAATTCTTAAACCATTTGTCTCCTTCTGAAAGATAAGGTTCATAAGTTTTAAATCCTAAATCCAACCGCAATAAAATAAAACTTAAATCATATCGAAGTCCAAAACCTGTACCTATCGCAATATCTTTTATTGAGTTGATTCCTTTAAATTTTGCTTCCGATGCAGTTATTGAAGCATTTGAAATTTCCCAAATATTACCTGCATCAACAAATAATGCGCCATTTATACTGTTAATCACATTAAATCTATACTCTAAACTATTTATAAATTTAAGATTTCCAACGTTGAACTCCAACCCGCTTTTTGTAGATCCCGGACCTAAATCATAAATTTTCCAGGCTCTTAAATCATTCGGGCCTCCAATAAAATAACTTCTGCTAAAAGGTATTGTTTTTGAATTCCCATAAGGTACCGCCACTCCTAAAAAGCTTCTGAAGACCAAAACAGTTTTTTCTGATACGTCCCAGAATTTTTTGTATTCCAAATCGACCCTCACATATTGGGCTATTGGTATTCCAAAAAGCGTTTTTTTGTTATTGACATCTATGTTTTTAGCCAAAAGCGAGGTTAGGTTCCCTGATGCTCCCACACGTGATCTGAAAAATGAAAAATCAGTGTCTTTATAATTTTCACTATTATTATAGGTAAATGTATAAGCCATTAAAGGAACCAAAACATCTTCAGTAATAATATTGTAACGATTTCTGATATTTCTGATAATTTTATATTCTGAAGGATTACTTTCTTCAAAATTTGCATCAATTTTGGTGTCAATAAATCCTATTGCGCCATCAGTGGTTAAGGTGTCATTAAAATAAGTGTTTGCTATATACTGAATTTCATTAAATTCAGATTTGTAAATATTAAAATAAGATTCAATATTTAAATTTTTGATAAATTGCGCATTCAATAACTGAAAACTGTGATTTTTTGTTTTTGAAGATTCCCATGTATAATCAACAATTCCTGTGAATATTTGTTTATCCAGTCCAATATCTTTCTGCAAACTTGTTCCCAAAGTAAAAATTGTTTTTGGAGCCATGCTTTTCGGAATTAATTTTTCAAATTTAACCGGAAACACAAATCTTGGAAGTTCTAATGAAATATCTCCTCCAATTTCCCAAGCATTTAATAATTTTGATTTTTCAGCCGCATCTTTTGAATCTAAAAACGAACCCTGTATAGAAAATTTAAACAACTCAGCCCCTCTAAAAATATTTCTGTCTAAAAATGAAAGCTTTCCTGAAATCCCTAGTTGCCTGATATTTGAATGTGTAAGTTCTGTATTAATCCCAATAGAATATTTCTTAAGAGGCGATAAATAGATGGAAGCTTCCAACATGTCATTATCCAGTTCTTCATATTTTATATCAACTGTTCTGAAGTTTTGAAGACCTCTTATGTTTTTTCTCGTTAACTCTCTAGTTTCATCTTTATAAATATCATTTGCTTCAATAAAAATAGAATTTAATAAATACTTCGGATTATATTTTAATTTTTCCTGGGCAAAAAATGAAAATCCTTTGTAATTTATACTGTCTTTTATTGAATTATCTCCAGAATTGGAAAAGGAATAATCGGTATAAATATTAACTTTCTGAATTTTCTGTACCTTAAATGGAACAGAACCTGTATTGCCATCAATAAGAAGCACAACATCCGATTTGTAATCCGTAGATGATGTATCAACTTCAAAAGTGATTGCGTTTTTGTAAAATCTATAAATTCCTGAATTTCTAAATAAATTAGTTAACCTGTTTTGTTCATTAACAAATGAAGAAAGTCTAAATTGGTCTCCTTCTTTAATTTTGGATTTGCTTTTATGAATTTCATAGATGGAGTCCAAAACAGCCGATTGTATATTTGTTGTAATGCTGTCCAATTGATTAGGTTTATCTGTATCAACAATATAATCAATAGAAGCTTTCTTATTTTTCAAATGATGCTCATCAAAGTCTGCCTTAGCATTAAAATAACCTTCATTGTAATAGTGCTGCGTTAAGTTTTTAACAGTTTGTGAAGCTTTTTTTGTGTCTAAAATTACAGGAGGCTCTCCATTATTAAGTATCCACTGATGCATTTTAAATTTGAAATTTCGAACACCCCGCGCTTGTTTTTCAGAAAATACGCCCGTTGTAAAATTATACCAGCCCGGATTTTCTAATTTCCATATATCAAAATCAGTTTCAAAATTTTTGTTTCCCAAATTATAAAAATGCAGCGGCAAGGCAACACCAAGCACCAATTGATTGGGGCGTTGGACAATATAATCGTTTATTTCATCGCTAGCATTTTTTTTATCGTTAACAATAACCTTGTTTTTTACAAGTAAAAATTCATTCTCAGAAACGTACTTCACTGAATTACACGATAAAAAACCAAAAAATACACCTACAAAAATTAATAATATTATAAAATTGGTTTTCAATAAATAAGCGTTTAAATTTGTTTCAAAAGTATAACTTTTCAATGGTATAACAAATTACTATTTTTTATAAATAAATTAATGAGTTTAAGTAAAAATCAATTAAAAACAATAACGAGCCTTAATCAAAAAAAGTTCCGAACTGCACGTCATTTATTTGTTGCTGAAGGCACTAAAATTGTAGCTGAATTTTTAAACTCTGATTTTGAATTGGAACACTTATTTTGTGTTGACAATTTAATCTATAAAAATTTAGAGGAAGTTACTGAAATTTCTGAAACCGAATTAAAAAAAATAAGCACCCTTGTGACGCCAAACAATGTTTTGGCACTTTTTAAGATTCCTGCAGAAACACCTTCCATAAAATCAGGTTTAATTGTTGCTTTGGATGAAATTAACGATCCGGGAAATTTAGGTGCCATTATTAGATTATGCGATTGGTTTGGTGTGGACCAATTGATTTGCTCCACCAACACGGTCGATTGCTATAACCAAAAAGTAGTGCAGTCCTCCATGGGTTCTTTAACCAGAGTTTCGATAATTTATACGGATTTGGCTGCTTATTTACAAAACTCAAATTTACCAAAATTTGCTGCGGTTATGGATGGTGAAAATGTATATAAAAGCAGCTTACCCGAAAGTGCTTTGTTGGTTCTGGGAAATGAAGCGAACGGCATTCGAGACTCCATTTTAAAATTAATAACCAATACCATTTCAATACCGAGGTTTGGCGTGTTAAAGCAGACCGAAAGTTTAAATGTAGCAACTGCTGCCGCAATATTATTGAGTGAATTTAAGCGATTGACCTAATCGTTTAATGAAAAGCAAATTTTATAAAAACACCTCTTGTTCCAAAATAATCAACCGAACCTGTCCACGGACTGTTCAGGTCATCATCCCTGACAAGCTCATCATTAATGGCAAAAACACCTCTGATTGAAGGTGAAAAAATAAAATAAGGCAGGTATAAATCTACGCCAATACCAAGTTCATAGGAAAAATTATTCTTTTTGGTTCTAAATTCCCCTTGTTTATTATCATCGGGATTGTCCTGATTGCTGGAAAAATTATAATCGTAAGAAACGCCACCAATAACATATGGCCGCATATTATTTAATCGGTCCGTATTAAACTTGAGCAATAAAGGAACTCTAAAATAGGTTGAATTCACTTCTCTTATACTATCGTTCTCTCCCTCAATATGTGTAAATGCAAGTTCTTTTGAATTGCTTGAAAGCCCAGGTTCTAATCTTAAACTAATATTTTTATGCAACCGAAAATCACCAATAAGTCCAACTTCAAAACCCAAACTTGGCGTTGAAACAATAAAAGCACCGTCCGTTTTATAGGATATTTTATAATCCTTTTTATTAACTCCTAAAAAATACCCCCAAAAAACCTGCTGTTTGTCCCAATTTTGTCTGTATTGAACAATATCTCTTTTTTGGGCTTGAAGATTCTTTAGAGAAAAGAATATTAAAAAAATGATAATAAATGCCTTTTTCATGTACTATTTTTTTGCAATATAAATTGAAGCAACACCAAATGTTTGCGGTTTATTTTCAATAGCTATAAACCCAATTTTATGCAAAATATTGTTGAAGGCTGGTCCATAAGGAAAGGAAGCTGCCGAATCAGACAAATATTGATAGGCAACTTTGTCTTTTGAAAACAGTTTTCCAATGGAAGGCAGTATGTATTTGGCATAAAATTTATACCCTTGTTTGAAAGGCGTTTTGGTTGGAATCGATGTTTCCAAGACCACGAAAATTCCTCCCACTTTTAAAACCCTGTAAATTTCTGCCAATCCTTTTTCAAGATTTTCAAAATTCCGAACGCCAAAAGCAACTGTAATGGCATCAAAAGAATTATCTTCAAAAGGCATTTTTTCAGAATCTGCAAGCACCATTTCTATAGTCTTGTTTAACTGAAGTTTTTCAATTTTTTTTCGTCCTACGTCAAGCATTCCGTCAGAAATATCAAGGCCTACAATTTTTGAAGCTTTTGTTTTGGATAAATTGATAGCCAAATCGCCTGTTCCTGTGGCAATGTCTAAAATTGAATCAGGATTTATTTTTCCAACAATTTCAACCACTTTTTTGCGCCATTTTATATCAATTCCGAAAGAAATAACCCGATTTAAACCATCGTATTCATTAGAAATGGCATCAAACATTTTTGTGACTTGTTCTTTTTTGCTAAGATCTGAATCTTTGTAAGGTGTAACTTTTTCTGCCATAGCCAATTAGTCGTTAACTGCTATAACTTCGTTAATTTTTCCGGGAATAAGTTCCTTCAACATATTTTCAATCCCGTTTTTTAGCGTGATGGTTGATGATGGGCAACCGCTGCAAGCACCTTGCAATATAACATTTACTGTTTTTGAAGATGCTTCATATGACTGAAACATGATATTTCCGCCATCTGCGGCAACAGCCGGTTTAATATATTCCTCTAAAATATCAATAATTTGCTTAGAAATATCGTCAAGTTCAATAGTAGACGCATAAACTTGTGAGACTTTTTGCTGAACTGCATTCTCCAAAGCTATTGTTTTTCCATCAGCAATAAATTGCTTGATAAAACTTCTTATTTCAACAGTTATTTCATTCCATTCAACGGTATTATTTTTTGTGATTGAAACATAATTTTCTGAAATAAACACTTCTTTCACAAAAGGAAAATTAAATAATTCAAAGGCTAAAGGTGCATTTTCAGCTTCTTCCCTATTTTTAAATTCCAAATCATTTTCAACCAATTTAATATTGGCAACAAACTTTAATACTGAAGGATTTGGGGTTGATTCCGCATATACTTCAACAGGATTTTTTTTTGGGGCAGCTTCTTCTGAGACCAATACTCCTCCGTTGTTCAGGTAGTTTTCAATTTGCTCCTTTACTTCTTCTTGCACATCGCTCCATTCCACAATGGAAAATCGCTCAAGCGCAATAAAATTTGCGGAAATATATACGCGTTTAACGAATGGCAAATAAAACAATTGCTGCGCTAATGGTGAATTTTTAGCTTCATCAATATTATTGAACTGATGACTTCCACTGGTTAAAATATCACTTGAAGTAAATTTCAGTATCGTTGCTATATTTGTTTTTTCTATGTTAAGTTCTATATTTTTCATTTTTAATAGTTTGTGCAAAAATACATAAAACATCCTTCATGTACTTGGTTAAAAATAAAAAAACGCCTCATGGCATGAGACGTTTTTTTTTGAGATTTTATAGTTAATTTAAATATTCAAAACCAATGTTGCCGTAAATTTTGAAGTATCAAAATCCAACTCGGCTGAATTTACATCATTGCTTTGAGGATAAAAATTATATGGAGCTGTATTGGTTGCTTTTTGGTAAGAGAAATCTACTTTACCTCCTCTAAATTTATAGCCTGCCCCTAGTGAAAATCCTTCTAAATTGTCAGAACTTACAGCACTTTTATAAGGACTGTTTTCAAAGTGAAAACCGCCTCTTACTGAAAAATTATCAAAGCGCCATTCCGTTCCGATACGCAATTCTCCAACATTTTCTAAATCGTTTTCAAAAGCCTGATTTTCTGCACTGAAATTGGCATTGCTCAATTTAATATTACTATAATTTTTTAAACTGTAATCAACACTTACAAGTCCGTTCGTGCTAAAAATATACGCAAAACTTCCGGTAAATTTGCTTGGTGTTCTTAACTTATAGTCGAAGGAATTTATTCCTGAATATTCCGTAATTATTTCATTGGTGCTGCTTAGATGAATTTCATCATCATATTCTACGAAATCTTCAGAGAAGGTGTACCAAACAGGTGATTGGTAAGCCAACCCTAGGCGGACATTATCACTGGGTTTTGAAATTACACCAAAATTAAAAGAAACTCCATTGCCATAGGTTAACAATTCTTGGCGAGAAAATAAATCTAATGTATTGCCATTTCCATCATTATTGTATTCTTCAGTTAATGTACGTTGGAAATATTCAACATCATAAGTATTGACAGATGCGCCAAGAAATAAGTTATCATTGTGTTGAGCGGCGATTGTAAATGAATATTTATTATTTTTTCCATCGGTTAAATTCTCAAAATATTGATTTTCAGCATTTACATAAACAACTGGTTCGTAATCATAATAGTCTGTTAATGGTGAATACCCACTATTCCCTTCCGCAATCCATAAGTTTTCAAAATCATTGGCAATGCTGTAGTTAAATCCCAATGCAATATTGCTCCATTCTGAATTATTGCCGTAACCTCTAAAAACAAAAACACCACCTGCTTGAGATAGATTTGTGTATTCATTTTCACTCAACAAACTATTTCCGTAAAAATCAGCCGACGTTTTCGTGTTTCTAATATCTAATGATATTGCGAATTCGCTTTTCAAAAATACGGCAGCGCCGGCAGGATTTATTTCAATCGCCGATAAATCTCCACCCAATGCACCAAAAGCGCCACTCATAGCATTATAACGAGCGGTTCCATTTATTTTTTCCTTTGAAAATAAGACGCCAATATCATTATACCCTAATGTTTGTGCATTTAAAAAATAACCAAAGCACAATAATGTTAATGATAAATATAATTTTTTCATACTTTTTCGAATTAATTAAACCTAAAAATTTTTAATTATCCCTTCTTGAACTGCTTCTTGATGATGAACCTGAAGAAGATGATTGTGATGAACTACTTCTTTGCACGCTATTTGAACTTCTGCCTGATGAAGAATTTCCATTGGAAGATCTTCTTGTATTATTATTTGCATTCGTGTTAGAATTACTTTCTCTTCTAACGTTATTCGTATTACTTTCCCTTCTAGTCGTATTTGGAGTATTTCTAGTGGTATTTGAATTTCGATTACCAGAATAGTTTGGATTTACCCTAATGGCTGAACCACCATTGCGGTTAACCGACGACGCTCTCTCATTTGAATAATACCTCATATTAGTCGGTGAAAAATTATATGATGAATTCCTTCTGGTTGATGATGAACGTTCATTTGAATTTGAACCTCTTTGAATTGTATTGTTTGAACCTCTTCGAATAGTATTATTTGATCTTGTTGGTTGCCTATTAATAGAATTATTACGATTGCTGTTGTTGTTTCTGTTCAAATTGCCGTCAGAAGATCTTCTTGTTGATGTGTTTACATTTCTTCTTGTTGAATTGGCCTCTGTACTGCTGCTTCTTCGACTTAAAGTTGATGAATTTGTATTGTCATATGCCCTTCTTCTTGTATTATAACTTGATCTTTTTCCATAACTGTCATAGTTTCTTCCATAAGAATATGGATAATTATAGTAATAATTAGAACGATATGGGTAATAATTGCCATAATATCCGTAAGATTCAAAATAATAAGGATTATATCCATAAGAATAATATGGATTGTAATAATTGTAACTCCAAGGATTGTAATAATATGGATAATAATTGTTATAGTAAGATTGATAAAACGGGTTGTACCAATAATAATTAGGACTCATATAGCCATAACCGCTGTTTATGTTAATTACAACATCACCATCATATCCCCAAGGCTCATTGTAATTTGTGTATAATTCATCATCCTGAACAGCTGTATCATCATAAAAATAATCGTCAATCTCCGTAAAAGTATCCTCTTGCTTTAAATTTTGTAAATCTTCAAGCTGATTATAAAAATAATTTTGATCAAAATTAGATTGATTTTCAACAATAACTACCTCATTATCAGGCTGATTATTTGAAACATAAATACCATCATCATCACCGTTGTACACACTTTGATAAGTGCCACAAGAATATAAACCACCAACCAGCAGCATTAAAAGGCCAATTTGTGAGGTTTTTAGGTTAATTTTTTTTGAAGCTTTCATAATCAGTTGTGGTTTTTATTGTTGAACTATTTAAAAAAAACTAATTTTGTCGAAATTAATAATTTTCATTAAAATAGGCGCAACATTTATGCCAAACTTTTGATTATGAGCAAGAATTTAACAAAGAGAGAAACTGACTACTCCAAGTGGTATAATGAACTCGTGGTTAAGGCCGATTTGGCTGAAAACTCAGGGGTTAGAGGCTGTATGGTCATCAAACCTTACGGCTATGCAATTTGGGAAAAAATGCAGGCCGAATTGGACAGAATGTTTAAAGAAACGGGGCACGAAAACGCTTATTTCCCTCTTTTTGTTCCTAAAAGCATGTTTGAAGCTGAAGAGAAGAATGCTGAAGGATTTGCCAAAGAATGCGCTGTTGTAACTCATTATCGATTAAAAAATGATCCAGACAGACCAGGAAAATTGATGGTTGACCCAAATGCGAAATTAGAAGAAGAATTAATTGTTCGACCTACAAGTGAGGCCATTATTTGGAGTACCTATAAAGGTTGGATTCAATCTTATCGTGATTTACCATTACTGATAAACCAATGGGCAAATGTTGTGCGTTGGGAAATGCGTACCCGATTGTTTTTGCGAACATCAGAATTTTTATGGCAAGAAGGGCATACTGCTCATGCAACTAAAAATGAAGCCATCACAGAAGCTGAATTAATATTGGACTTATATTCTGATTTTGCTGAAAAATATATGGCCATGCCAGTGATAAAAGGTCTAAAAACTGATAGTGAACGATTTGCCGGTGCCGAGGAAACCTATTGTATTGAAGGACTCATGCAAGACGGAAAAGCATTGCAGGCAGGAACTTCTCACTTTTTAGGGCAAAATTTCGCAGAAGCATTTGACGTTAGGTTTACTACCAAAGAAGGGAAACAAGAATATGTTTGGGCAACATCCTGGGGAGTTTCCACCCGATTAATTGGCGCACTAATTATGACGCATTCTGACGATTTAGGATTGGTACTTCCTCCAAACCTTGCGCCGATTCAAGTCGTAATTATTCCAATTTATAAAACCGACGAGCAATTGGAAAGCATTTCAGCTAAAATTAATGAAATTGTAAAAGATTTACGCAAAAAAGGCATTTCAGTAAAATATGACAATAGAACCACCTATAAACCAGGATGGAAATTTGCAGAATATGAATTAAAAGGAATTCCTTTAAGAATTGCCATGGGGCCAAAAGATTTAGAAAACGGCACCTTGGAAATTGCACGAAGAGACACCCTTGAAAAGCAAAACATATCTCAAAATTCTGTTGTTGAGCATGTTGAAAAAACATTAAACGAAATTCAGGAAAATTTATACAATAAAGCACTTCAATACAGAGAAACTCATATTACAGAAGTTAATTCATTTGAAGAATTTAAAGAAGTACTAAATACCAAAGGCGGATTTATTTCGGCACATTGGGATGGCACCGCTAAAACTGAAGAGAAAATTAAGGATTTAACAAAAGCAACAATAAGATGCATTCCCTTAAATAATAAAATTGAGACAGGAAAGTGCGTGTTTACTGGGGAAACATCAGTTCAAAGAGTATTATTTGCAAAAGCCTATTAATTTTATACAGAAATATTTTGTGATATAAAAAATAGTTGTATTTTTGCATCCGCATTGACAAAATAGAATTGTCAATAAATACATAATGGTCCGTTCGTCTAGGGGTTAGGACGCCAGGTTTTCATCCTGGTAACAGGGGTTCGATTCCCCTACGGACTACAAAAAAGTTAAAAAAAATAAAAATGGCAAATCACAAGTCAGCATTAAAGAGAATTAGAAGCAATCGCGCTAAGCAATTAAGAAATAAATATCAGCACAAAACAACTCGTAATGCTGTTAGAAATTTACGTGCTGCGACCGAAAAGGAGGAAGCTGTAGCGTTATTTCCAAAAGTGGTATCAATGCTAGATAAATTAGCTAAAAAGAATGTTATTCACAAAAATAAAGCGGGTAACTTAAAATCTAAATTAGCTAAGCACGTAGCTGCATTATAATTTTTAAAACTACAATTTAAAAAAGCATCCCTTTTGTGGATGCTTTTTTGTTTGGGGTAATTTGAGTTTATTTAAAGAAGAATTTACCACTCATACGTTTTGTTGGCATCAAGTCTGACAAATATAAAAAGTAATATTGTAAATCCCCAAAGTGCAGAACCTCCGTAACTAAAAAATGGCAATGGGATTCCGATAGTTGGGACCAACCCAATTACCATTCCTATATTTATTACAAAATGCATGAAAAATATTGCGACAATACTATACCCGTAAATTCTGCTGAATTTAGATTTTTGTTGTTCCGCCTTACTGATAATTCTCAATAAGAAGGCAACAAACAAAATTATGACAATAGCGCTGCCAAGAAATCCCCATTCTTCACCAACTGTAGTAAATATATAATCTGTATTTTGTTCCGGCACAAAATTACCTTGCGTTCTTTCGCCTTGTAAAAATCCTTTCCCAAAAAAACCTCCTGAAGCAATTGTAGTGACAGATTGGTTTGTGTTATACCCAATACCTTTGGTGTCTACAGTTTTGCCAAGGATGATGTTAAATCTATCCCTGTGATGCTGCTCAAATACCTGATTAAAAACAAAATCAACACTAAAAATAAACATAACTGAAACCAAGTAGATTCCCATTATTTTAACCCATCCCTTTTTGAAAGCCCTTAGTCGATAAAAAATAAAAAATAAAAGAATACAAATAAAAAATATTGAAGTACTAATTAGTGTCACCGGATAACCCAATAAAAGTGTAATCACAAATAAGAATGTGGCAATAAACCCAATTGTTATGTAATAAAAAGGCAATCCCTCTCTGTACAAAACAAAAATAAATGCTGTATAAACCAATGCTGAACCTGGATCGGGTTGCATTATTATTAATACTGCCGGGAAAAACAAAACCAATAAAGCCTGGGCTTGTACAGATAACTTTTTTAAATTAAACTGTTTATCACTTACCAATTTGGCAATTGCCAATGCTGTTGCGGCTTTGGCAATTTCAGAAGGCTGAAAACTAAAACTTCCTAACGCATACCAAGAGGTTGATCCATTAATATTTTTGCCTAAAATGAAAAGCCCCGCAAGAAGTAATAAAGAACTTCCATAAATAATGGACGCATATTTTTCATAAAATTTGGCTTCAAACATTAAAATTAACAAAATAATAGGGAAACTGAATCCTATCCAAATAAGTTGTTTTCCATATTCAGTTGAAAAATTCAATAAATCAGACTGATTTCCATTAATAATTGTTGCAGCATAGATATTAATCCATCCTAAAAAGATAAAAACGAAATAAAAGAGAACCAAGACCCAATCAATTCCGTGAAATATATTGTCTTTTCTACTTCTCAACTTTTAAAAGTTCTTTTAACTGTTTATCATATTCCTCTTGAATACTGCCAGTGAGCATTCGTTCTTCTAACAATGGCCTTGAGGTTTCTCCATTTAAGTATTTTTCTATCATTAAAGTTGCAATTGGCCCTGCCCATCGCGACCCCCAATAGCCGTTTTCAACAAAAACAGCAATGGCAATTTTCGGATTGTCTTTTGGTGCGAAAGCAATAAAGATGGAATGATCCTGCCCATGAGGATTTTCAGATGTACCTGTCTTACCACAAATCTTAATACCTTCAACTATAGACCCTCTTGCGGTTCCTCGAGGATTATCAAATACATCAAATAAACCTTCAATTACAGGTTTGAAATTTTTTTTATCTATTGTTGTATAAATAGGTTTGGTAAATTTTTTAGCCAAACTTTTATCTTTAATTTTTTTTGCAATATGGGGAATATAATAAAACCCCTCATTTGCTATCGCAGCAGTCATATTTGCCAATTGAATTGGCGTGGTTAACACCTCTCCCTGCCCAATTGAATTAGAAATTGTTGCAGTAGACCTCCACCGTCCGTTTGGATAAATTTTATTGTATAAAGCTCCATCCGGTATTGATCCCTTTTGGCCAACGGACAAATCATTATCTAAGTAATTTCCCAAACCAAAACTTTTTGCATGTTTACTCCATACATTTACACCTTCTGTTGGGGTTGGAAATTTTTCTATTACCTTTCTGTAAGCAGCTGCGAAATAACTGTTACAGGAACGGTAAATCGCCTTATTCAATGCAACCGGGCTCCCATTTGTTTCACAGTGACATCTCATAAAGGCACCCTTTCCCGATCCATATTTATAACCGCCGAAACATTGAATACTGCTTTCTGTAGAAATTACGTTTTCCTGCAAAGCTGTTAAGGCCGAAATAACTTTAAATGGAGATCCTGGAGGATACTGCGCCTGCAAACCCCTGTCTAGCAAAGGTTTATTTACGCTGTCAAGATAAAATTTAGTGAAGTTTTTTGAACGCTCTCTTCCAACCATTAAATTTGGATCATAAGTTGGCGTAGAAACCATGGCCAATATTTCACCTGTTGCAGGCTCAATCGCAACAATGCCACCCCGTTTATTTGCCATTAAACCTTCTCCATATTGCTGCAAAACGGCATCAATAGTTAACGTAATGTCATTTCCGGAAATTGGAAGGGTATCGTATAGACCATTTTTAAAAGAGCCTATTTCCTTGTTAAATCTATCACGTTGTATAAATTTAACGCCCTTAACACCTCTCAACACCTCTTCATAAGATTTTTCTACGCCTGCTGTGCCGATTAATTCTCCCAAATGATAATTTGAATTTTTATTCATCATAAATTCATTTACCTCACTAATATAACCCAGCACATTTGCCGCAGAATTTTTGGGATACTCTCTTAATGAACGTTTTTGAATATAAAAGCCCTTAAACTTATACAATATTTCCTGTAAGGATGCATAATCTTCTTTTGAGACCTGCGCTAAAAAAGTAGACGGAATTCTGGTGGAATAATGTGCAGCCTTATCAATTTTTTCAATGAATTCCTTTTTGGTAATTTTAAGCAAAGTACAAAACGCAATGGTGTCCATAGGTTTAACTTCTCTGGGAATAACCATAACATCATAAGATAATTGGTTGGCCACCATTAAAACCCCGTTTCTGTCGAATATATAACCTCTTTCCGGGTAGTCATACATTACTTTTACGGCCGAATTATTGAGCGTAGGTTTATTAAAGGAATTGTTAAGTATCTGCAAATAAAATAAGCGTGCAATATATACAATTCCTATAAAAATAATTAAAAAAGATAATAAGCCAGTTCTTTTCATCTATTTCTTTTTTGTAAACAACACGATCCCCAAAGTACTGATAATAATTGTAAAAACACTTGTTAATATGGTGTTGGAAATAATGCTCAAAATTGCATTAAAACTAAAATATTCAAGGCTAAAAAGGATAAAATGATGAATAAATGTTAACGTCACAATAAACAAAAACACTTTGTTGGTTGAAATGTTTCTTAAGTTGAATTGCGCATAATCAAAGTCCGATTTTCTTAGAATCGCTAATAATATTGGAAGTCGGAGATAAGCAATAAAAGTTATGGCAAAAGCATTTACCCCCCCTGAATCTGAGAAAAAATCTATAGAAATACCCAGAAAAAAACTTAGGATCAGAAATAAACTTCTCTTTTTTCGAAAAGGAAATAAGAATACCCATACAATATAGACCAACGGATTAATATTCCCAAATATGTTCATATGGTTAAAAACCAAAACCTGTAATAATAACAGGGCTATAAAACGAATTGTATTATTTATTGCTATATTATTCATTCACTAGGCTTTGTTCAAGAGTAATTTGTTCGTTTTTTTGAAGATTTTTGACAATTTGAACTTCGCCAATTGAACTCATATCATTAAATAACAACACATTAATTTGTTGATATTTATTCTTTTCATACTTAAAATCTTTAACAACGCCAACAAGTATACCTTCCGGAAAAATTGCCGATTTACCTCCTGTAATAATTGTGTCTCCTGCTTTAACTACTGCTTGTCGAGGAATATCAATGATTTGAGTGATGTTGTAATCTTTTCCGTTCCAAATTAAAGTGCCAAAATGATTGCTGTTTTTAAGACGAACATTAATTTTTGAATTATTATTTAAAATGGAAAGCACAGTCGCGTAATTCGAAGATACATTTTTAATAACTCCTATGATTCCTTTGCTGTTTATAACGCCTAAATCTGAATTTAAACCATGTTTAGAACCTTTGTTCAGTGTTAAAAAATTATTTCTCTTGGTAAAATTATTATTGATAATCTTCGCAACTGAATATTCATATTTTTGAAAATATTGGGAAGTATCAATAACTGTGAAACTATCGATCGCATAAATATTTTCCCTTTTTTCCAACAGGTTTTTTAAACGTGTATTCTCTTCACTTAAAAGCTGATTGTCAACTTTTAAATGAAAAAATTCATTTACGGAATTTACTTTATTATAAAAAAAACCTGTAATGAAATTAGCAGAATTGACAAATTTACTTTGGTGATAAGAATAATCCTGAATGATAACTATAAAAGCAAAAATTTCTAAAACTATAAACAGCAGAAAGTATCTGAATTTTTGAATAAAATAAATGATTTGCCGCATATAAACAATAGAAAATTAACCTATTTCATTAATACATTCTTAAATTTTTCTATATCTTTCAATGCAATTCCCGTGCCTCTAACTACGGCTCTTAAAGGGTCTTCAGCAATATACACGGGCAAATCTGTTTTTCTGGACAAACGTTTGTCCAACCCGCGAAGCATAGATCCTCCACCAGCTAAATAAATTCCGGTGTTGTAGATATCGGCTGCCAATTCAGGTGGTGTTTTTGAAAGCGTTTCCATAACGGCATCTTCAATTCGCAAAATAGATTTATCCAATGCTTTCGAAATTTCTCTAAATGAAACCTGAACTTGTTTTGGTTTACCGCTTAATAAATCGCGCCCCTGAACAAGCATATCTTCCGGCGGAACTTCTAAATCTTCCGTGGCGGCGCCAACTTGAATTTTTATATTTTCAGCGGTGCGTTCTCCAACATATAAATTATGCTGCGTTCTCATATAATAGGCAATGTCGTTGGTAAAAACATCACCCGCAACTTTAATGGATTTATCACAAACAATACCTCCTAAAGCGATCACTGCAATTTCTGTTGTTCCGCCTCCTATATCGATAATCATGTTTCCTTTAGGCTGCATAATATCAATACCAATACCAATAGCCGCGGCCATTGGTTCATGAATTAAATATATTTCTTTTGCATTCATATGTTCCGAAGAATCAATTACAGCACGTTTTTCAACTTGTGTAATTCCTGAAGGAATACAAATTACCATGCGCAATGAAGGTGTAAAAAATCGCTTTTTTATACTTGGAATACTTCTTATAAACTCCTTTATCATCTGTTCAGAAGCTTCGAAGTCTGCAATTACGCCATCTTTTAATGGTCGTATTGTTTTAATATTTTCATGAGTTTTTCCTTGCATTAAACTGGCTTTTTTACCAGTTGCAATAATTTTCCCAGTACTTCTATCTCTTGCAACTATTGATGGCTGATCCACAACTACTTTACCCTCATGAATGATAAGCGTATTGGCAGTGCCTAAGTCAATTGCAATGTCCTCGGTCATAAAGTCGAAAAAACCCATATTATTTTATTGTTTTAAAAATTTGAAATTTCACAAAGTTACTTAAATTAGTGTTTAAAATGACGTGTACCCGTAAATATCATCGAGATTTTATGCTCATTGCAATAATCAATTGACAATTGGTCCTTAATTGAACCTCCTGGCTGAATTACCGCGTTAATTCCAGCTTTATTTGCAATCTCCACACAATCTGGAAATGGAAAAAAAGCATCACTTGCCATTACCGCTCCTTTTAAATCAAAATTAAAATGATTGGCTTTAGCAATCGCCTGCTCTAAAGCATCTACACGGCTGGTTTGACCGGTTCCACTTGCAAAAAGCTGTTTATTTTTAGCCAAAACAATAGTATTTGACTTGGTGTGTTTACAAATTTTTGAGGCAAAAAGCAAATCTTCCAATTCACTATTGGTTGGTTTTTCTAACGTCACAAATTCTACAACGTCGAGCGCATCTGTTTTGTTGTTTTTATCTTGAAAAAGAACACCATTTAAGGCGGTTCTATATTGAGTGTCTGGCAATTCAATATCTTTCTGAACTAAAATAATTCTATTTTTCTTGCCTTTTAGAAGCGCTAACGCCTCTTTATTATACCCAGGTGCAATCACAACCTCACAAAAAAGTTGATGAATTTCTTTGGCAGTTTCTGCATCAATAACTTTATTAGAAATTAAAACGCCACCAAATGCAGAAGTTGGATCAGCAGCTAAAGCATCCAAATAAGCTTGCTTTAAAGTAGCTCTTTGTGCTATGCCACAAGCATTATTATGTTTTAAAATGGCAAATGTTGGTTCGTCATTTTTAAACTCATTCATTAAATTTATCGCAGCATCAACATCCAGCAAATTGTTGTAGGAAAGTTCCTTTCCATGAAGTATGTCGAAAAGTTCGTTCAAATTTCCAAAAAAGTAACCTCTTTGGTGTGGATTTTCTCCATAACGCAAAATTGAAACTTCATCAAAACTTTGTCTGAATGCCAATTCGTCCTGATTCAAATAGTTGAAAATTTTGGTATCATAATGACTGGAAACCGCAAATGCTTTTGCTGCAAATTTTTTGCGTTGGTCTATAGTAGTTTCACCATTGGACGATGAAAGTATTTCCAAAAACTCATCATATTGGTTAAGTGATGAAACACAAATAACATCGTTAAAGTTTTTTGCTGCGGCTCTTATCAACGAAATTCCGCCTATATCAATTTTTTCAATAATATCTTCTTCTGAAGCTCCAATGGATACAGTTTTTTCAAACGGATACAAATCAACAATTACAATATCAATTTCAGGAATTTCATATTGCACCAACTGCAAAATATCATTATCATTTTCTCTTCTTGATAAAATTCCTCCAAAAACTTTTGGGTGCAATGTTTTAACCCTTCCTCCTAAAATTGAAGGATATGAGGTTAAATCTTCAACCGGTATTACACTAACGCCAAGCTCTTTAATGAATTTCTCCGTTCCACCCGTAGAATAAATTGTAATCTTAAGGTCATTTAATTTTTGTATGATTGGCGCCAAACCGTCTTTGTGAAATACTGAAATTAGTGCCGATTTTGCTTTTTTGGATGTACCCATAAGTTATCTTTATAAATGTTTGGCAAAGCTACTAATAATCAATAGTCTAAACAACACAAAATAGTCATAAAATTCAATTAACTATTTTTAATTTTTTGGTGGAAATTTGACACCATTTCATTGTAGTTTTGGGAAGTATTTTTAGGATGATTTTTTCTAAAAAGTTTATTCAGAAAAGAAACTTTGTCAATTAAACGTTTTGTTTTGACATTTGTTTTTGGGGATTTTTTTAACATTGAAAAATATATTTATTGGGGGTGTTTATTTTAATTGCGCAACTTTTTTACACACAAATTCCAAGAACAATTCATCTGCTTCAGAAAAAGGATTTGTGATGTGAGAATCAATATCGATTTGCCCCACATTTTCTCCATTTACAAAAATGGGAATCACAATTTCACTTTTAACTTTAAATCCGCAGGAAATATAATTATCTTGAGCGGTAACATCCGGAACCACAAAATTTTCGTTACTGATTGCCACTTGTCCGCAAATGCCTTTTCCGAATGGAATGACAGTGTGCTCGGTTGGTTCTCCGGCAAATTCAGCCAGTTTTAATTCGGCTGCATTTCCGTTTTTAAAATAAAAACCAACCCAATGGTAATAGTCAATTTCTTGTTTTAAGTAATCGCAAATTTCCTGTCTCTTTTCTGAAACCGATTGGTTGCTTTCTGCAATAGCGGTTATAGATTCTTTTAATTGAAGAATATTCATATTAATTTGTAATTTTATGCAAAATTAAAATTCTTTTTTTTGTGAAAGGCAATAAAACGGTAGTATTATTTTTAATAAAATTTTTTGGCACTTATTTGCTATTGTTTTTGCTGTATTCCTTATATTTAGAAAAAACACAAAACAGTTCGTCTCCCTTTTCGTGCGCGCCAATCACCAAAAATGTTGCCGAACAAACACAATATTTATTAAACGTTTTTGGTTATCCAACAGAAATAAAACAAGACACTGAAACACTAGCCGTAAAATTATTTATTAACGGTAAATTTACCGCTTTTATAGTTGAAGGCTGTAATGCAATTAGCATCATCATCTTATTTATTGCTTTTATCATTGCTTTTGCCGGGAAATTTAAAGCTACGGTTTTGTATATCTTATTTGGAAGTTTGCTTATTTATTTCACAAACATTGTTCGAATTGCAATTATTTCAATTGCACTGTATAGATATCCGCAGTACCAGCACATATTGCATGAAATTATATTTCCATCCATTATATATGGAATAACATTTTTGCTTTGGTTTGTTTGGGTAAAGAAATTTTCAACATTAAAAAAATGAGAAAATCAGTTCGAATACTTTTAATTGTTGTGCTGCTATTTATGCTGATTTCTATTCGCGCTTTTTTACAGCCCTATTTCTATGATCCGCTTTTGGATTATTTTAAAGGTAACTTTTTATATACCTCTATTCCCGATCTGAATTTCGGTACTTATTTTTTGAACATTTTTTACAGATACGCGTTAAACACCATCATTTCATTGGCGATTATTTATTTGGTTTTTAATGATGTAAAAGTGCTTTATTTTTCGGCTAAATTTTACATTCTTGCTTTTTTAGCATTGAGTTTGATGCTTTTTATTCTCTTAAAATTTAATGTAACACAAAACTATATGTTAATTTTTTACATCCGTAGATTTTTAATACAGCCTTTGTTTGTTTTTATTTTACTTCCTGCTTTTTATTATCAAAAATTATTGTCGGCTAAATAATTGTAACATGTAATTGGTAATTAGTAATTGGGAAATGCATACAATTTTTCATTATAAATTCAATTCGCGCTAGGGATTGAAGTGAAAATCCTTTTTTGAGGTTTTTTTTCCGAAAAAAAGATTATAGCGTAAAGCCCGCCCGTTTTTTCAACGGAAACGCCCAAAATATTGCTTTAAATTAAGTCATTTTTGAAACTAAAAAAATGTTTTGTGATATTTTTTGTAACATTCTCAAGAATCCAACGTATAATATTGTAGACCCTTTATATTAACAAAAAAAAATATTAGCTACTTCATGAGACAACTTAAAATAACGAAACAAGTTACCAACAGGGAAACCGCATCATTAGACAAATACTTACAGGAAATTGGAAAAGTAGATTTAATTACTGCTGAGATGGAGGTGGAATTGGCGCAGAAAATTAGAGCCGGAGACCAATTGGCTTTAGAGAAATTAACAAAAGCAAACTTGCGTTTTGTGGTATCTGTTGCTAAACAATATCAAAATCAAGGACTTACATTGCCAGATTTAATTAATGAAGGCAATTTAGGATTGATAAAAGCAGCGAAACGTTTTGATGAAACTCGTGGATTTAAATTTATATCTTATGCTGTTTGGTGGATTCGTCAATCCATTTTACAGGCGTTGGCTGAACAATCTCGTATTGTTCGTTTGCCGTTGAATAAAATTGGCTCAATCAATAAGATTAATAAAATGTATGCATTTTTAGAGCAGGAAAATGAAAGACCTCCCTCTGCCGAAGAAATTGCAAAAAAATTAGACATGACCGTTAATGACGTAAAAGAATCCATGAAAAATTCTGGCCGTCACGTATCAATGGATGCTCCTTTAATTGAAGGTGAAGATTCAAATCTATATGACGTTTTAAATACAGGTGAATCTCCAAATCCGGATAAAGCATTGCTTCATGAATCGTTAAAAGTAGAAATTGAACGCGCATTGGAAACTTTAACGCCCAGAGAAGCTGATGTTGTTCAATTGTACTTTGGTTTAGGAGACACACATCCAATGACTCTTGAAGAAATTGGTGAAACTTTTGATTTAACGCGCGAACGTGTTCGTCAAATTAAAGAAAAAGCCATCAGAAGGCTAAAACATACTTCAAGAAGTAAAATTTTAAAAACTTATTTAGGATAAAACCAAATATTTTAAACTTATTGATTGCATTAAAAAGAAAAACGCTTTAAATATTTGAAGCGTTTTTCTTTTTTTATTTAATAAATGATACTTTTGTACAAACAACATTCAAAAAAATGAACAAATTTATTGCTCCTTCCCTATTGGCCGCAGATTTTGGCAATTTACAACGTGATATTGAAATGATTAACAAAAGTGAAGCAGACTGGTTTCATATTGATGTGATGGATGGCGTTTTTGTTCCTAACATTTCATTTGGAATGCCTGTAATAAAAGCAATTAAAAAACACGCCAAAAAAACCATGGACGTGCATTTAATGATTGTTGACCCGGATCGTTTTATTGAAGATTTTAAAAATGTTGGCGCCGATATTTTAACGGTGCATTATGAAGCCTGCCCTCATTTACATCGCACCATACAAGCCATAAAAGCGCAAGGAATGAAAGCCGGCGTTTCTTTAAATCCTCACACGCCAATTGCTGTATTGGAAGATATTATTGCCGATTTGGATTTGGTGTTGATTATGAGCGTAAATCCAGGTTTTGGAGGGCAAAGTTTTATTGAAAACACCTATAAAAAAGTGGAGCAGCTAAAATCATTGATTGAGTTTTCCAGTTCAAACGCGCTCATTGAAGTTGATGGTGGTGTAACGGATGAAAATATAGAAAAACTTTCAAATGTTGGCGTTGATGCTTTTGTGGCCGGAAGTTTTGTTTTTAAAAGTAAAAACCCCTCAGAAACAATCAGCAATCTTAAAAAATTAGCGTCAAAATAATTTAAGAATTGTTTTCTCGTAGGATTATTTATGATGATCCTAACAAAGCTCCGCTTTGAAAATCAACAAAAGAAAACGTCGCATACTAAAAAACAAAAGCAAGCTTTATTTTTTAGCTTGCTTTGTTTTCAACTTTTTGTTGATTTATTCGTGACCCCGGTAGGATTCAAACCTACAACCGCTGGAGCCGAAATCCAGTGCGCTATTCAGTTGCGCCACGAGGCCTTTATTTTATTCTAACAATTGTTTTACTGCAGTTGAAATTGATTTTCCGTCAGCTTTTCCAGCCAATTTTTTTGAAGCAAGCGTCATCACATTTCCCATATCTTTCATTGAAGTGGCGCCAACTGCTTTAATAATTTCAGCTACGGTCCTTTTCACATCATCATTACTCATTTGAACAGGTAAAAATTGGGAAATTATTGCTACTTGTGCCAATTCAGGTTCTGCCAAATCATCTCTACCTTGTTCTTTATATATGGCTGCGCTATCTTTTCGTTGTTTTACCAATTTTTGGAGCAATTTTATCTCGTCATCTTTTGTCAATTCCTCTGTAGCTGCACTTTTTGTTTGTATCAGTAACAATTCGGATTTAATGGCTCTTAACGATTCTAAAGCAACTTTATCTTTAGTTTTCATCGCCTCTTTCATCTGATCCATTATCTTTTTCTGTAAACTCATAATCCTAAAATTTTATTCTGCGAAGATAAAAAAAAAGAACTCGAAAATCTTCATTATTTCAAGAAGATTTTCGAGCTAAAAACTTAGAAACTTAATCTAAGTTTTTTGTCTTTGGGCTACTTTTTAATCTACATTGTCATGTAAAAAGGAATTGTTTGAGCGAAATTGAATTGTGTCCGTATCATCAATTTCCAATGTCGTTCTGGATTGATAAAATTCTGATGAATGCGAGGTTTGATCCAATTCAACGCCCATTCTTTTATAAGCTGGCTCCTTTTCTATTTCTTCAATATTTTTATTTAGTTTGTTGATGAACTTATAATTAAAATTTTTCATTTTCTCTCTTCTGTCAGCGGCTCTTTGTTGCAATTCAGCAATCGTTAAATCCAACGGAGAAACTTCTTTATGATCAATTACTTCATATTCCTTTACATCAATTTCGGCTTTTGAGCGAAGCGTGAAATTCATCTCATCATTTGATTTTTCTTCAATAACCATAGGTTTAGAAGCCTTTGTTAAACTCTCCTCCAATTCTGTATAGTCTTCCAAAGTAAAATAAATGTCCTCATCTACCTTTTTTATAGAATTTACCTGTTGATGGTCATGAACATCAATGTTATCAATATTCATTTTAGGTTCTTCAACCTGGGTTTTATTTTTAAATTCCGAAATTGGCAAATCGAACGTAAATGATGTTTGTTTTTCCTCTTCAACCATAAGGACATCTTCTTCTTTTTCAGGAATAAATGAAGTAATTATAAAATCATTCTCTGTTTGAAAAGCAATTTCTTCATGAACCACCTCAATATTTTTAATAAATTCAGTGGTTGAAATAATCTCAAAGTCATCTTCAATTTCATCACCCAAATCAAATATTATTTTATCTTCAATAGTTGGCATTGGCGCAGGCATGTTGAAATCTGGCTTATTGTTTTGGATCATTGAAGATTCCTTTATGATTCTTTTTTCAGTAAAATCGAAAGTCGCCTCCTGATCATCATTAAGTGTGTGAATTATTTTTTTTGCTTCGGTATTTGAAATTTCATGTTGTTGGTCTTTGTTAAAACCTGTGGCTACAATAGTTACTGAAATGGCATTACCCAAAGATTCATCTTCCCCAACGCCCATGATAATATTAACATTAGATTTGGCTTCTGCCTGAATATAATCGTTTATTTCTCCTATTTCATCAATCGTAATTTCTTCCGATCCCGAAACAATTAAAAGCAATACATTTTTGGCACCAGTAATTTTATTGTCATTTAACAAAGGTGAATCCAGTGCTTTAGAAATTGCAATTTCAGATCTATTTTCACCAGATGCAATTGCAGAACCCATAATAGCAGTTCCGCTATTTGAAAGGACGGTTTTAGCGTCTTTTAAGTCTATATTCTGCGTATAGTGGTGTGTAATTACTTCCGCTATTCCCCGAGCAGCGGTCGACAGCACTTCATCAGCTTTAGAAAATCCGGCTTTAAAACCAAGATTTCCATATACTTCCCTAAGTTTGTTATTGTTAATTACAACTAAGGAATCCACATATTCACGCAATTTATCAATCCCTTTATAAGCTTGGTCATTACGCATTTTTCCTTCAAAATTAAACGGAATAGTCACAATGCCAATTGTTAATAAATCCAACTCTCTGGCCACTCTTGCTATTACAGGTGCAGCACCAGTTCCTGTTCCTCCACCCATTCCCACGGTGATAAACACCATTTTTGAATTGGAAGACAACATTTGTTTAATTTCCTGAATACTCTCCATGGCGGCTTGCTCACCAACTTCCGGGTTTGCTCCTGCACCCAATCCTTCTGTTAATGAAACACCCAGTTGAATTTTTGTTGGAATTGGACTGTTTTGCAATGCCTGCGCATCGGTATTGCAAATTACGAAATCAACGCCATCAATTCCTTGCAAATACATATGGTTTACGGCATTGCTGCCTCCTCCGCCAACTCCAATAACTTTTATAACGTTGGACTGATTTTTTGGTAAATCGAATGAAATGTTGCTAAAATCTGAACTGCTCATAATATATATTTATTGGATTATTCTATAATTAATTTTTTCTTTATTACTCGGCATTGTCTAAAAAGTCCCTGAATTTATCGCCCCATTTTTCAAAAATGGACTTTTTAGGTTCTTTCGGTTCTTCAATAATTGTTGACTCTTTTTTAGCATCCTCCGTTTTAGGTTTTTCGAGAATTTGCTGCTGAGCTATTTTGGCTTTTTTAGCTTTATCAATTTTATTCAATCCGTTCATTAAAAGTCCGACCGCTGTTGCATATTGTGGACTTGATAAACTTTCGTCTGAATCCCCAGCCAAATTTTCATTCGGATACCCAATTCTGGTATCCATTCCGGTTATGTATTCAACCAGTTGTTTGATATGTTTTAATTCAGCTCCTCCTCCTGTTAAAACGATTCCGGCTATTAATTTTTTCTTAGGTTCTTCATGGCCGTAATTTTTAATTTCAAGGTAAACCTGTTCAATAATTTCCACGACCCTTGCATGAATAATTTTAGACAGATTTTTAAGGGTAATTTCTTTTGGATCCCTACCACGTAAACCTGGAATTGAAACGATTTCATTGTCTTTATTTTCACCTGGCCACGCCGACCCAAATTTTGTTTTCAACAATTCAGCCTGCTTTTCAATAATGGAACAGCCTTCTTTTATATCTTCTGTAATCACATTTCCACCAAAAGGGATAACTGCGGTATGGCGTATAATTCCATTTTTAAAAATCGCCAAGTCCGTTGTTCCTCCACCTATGTCAATTAATGCCACACCCGCTTCTTTTTCTTCTGCACTTAAAACAGCTTCTGCAGATGCCAAAGGCTCTAAGGTTATGCCTGCCAAATTCAATCCGGCACTTTTAATGCATCTTCCAACATTTCTAATAGAAGAAATCTGACCCACAACTACATGAAAATTAGCTTCTAACCTGCCGCCATACATCCCAACCGGTTGTGTAATTTCAGCCTGACCATCCACTTTAAATTCCTGAGGAAGCACGTGAATAATTTCTTCACCGGGAAGCATCACCAATTTATACACTTGTTTCTCCAATTTTTCCAAGTCTTCCTCGCTTATAACTTCTTCAGCATTCGGTCGTGTTATATAGTCGCTATGTTGTAAACTTCTTATATGTTGTCCGGCGATGCCAACAACAGCATCTGAAATTTTAATTCCAGAAACGGCAATTGCTTCATCAACAGCCCTTTGTATAGATTGTATTGTTTGCGTAATATTATTTACCACGCCACGGTGCACACCCAAACTTTTGGCTTTTCCAATACCTAACAGCTCAATTTTCCCATACTCATTTCTGCGGCCAATCATAGCGACAATTTTTGTTGTCCCTATATCCAATCCTACTGAAATATCATCATTTTCCATAATCTACTTTATTTGTGCACACAACTTGCTTGTTGTATTTTAAATTAATTGAATCGTACTTATAAATTGTACTATCAGCCATTGATTTAATATAAAATAATCCTAAATTTTTAAATTTATGATCCAAATTTTCAACTTTCCCTAAAATTATTTTCTGATCACCAACTCTTGTGTCCAAAACATATTCATTTTTCGGCTTTATTTCTACCCCAATAATTTGTTCTTTTAAAAATTCATCATTCAAAATTGCGGTCACCAATTGATGAATTTCTGCATTATTCCCTTCTTTAACAGCCCCTGAAATCAGCAATACTCTTGCTGAAAAATTCTCAGACAAAGGCATTGATTTTGCCTGTCTATCAATGTAATAACTTTCATTATTCATAACCACTCTGGCAATAGGGGTTCGCTGCTTAATTTCAGCTTTAAGAAAACCATCAACTGTTAAAAAAACAGAAGCACTTTCCACCATGGGGTGTGATCGAATATTTGCTTCCAAATTATGTAAATTTATAACAGATTTTGCTTGATTTTTAACTGTTCCGCCATTTTGTATTAACAATTTATTAACCATTTGGTAATCCATAAAAAGGTTGTCTCCCTGCTCAAATTCAATGGAAATATCCGATACTTTTTGAGTGCTGTTTTTTAGATTTGAAAAACCATATAAAAACACAACTAACAACACTAATAGAGTTCCTATGATGTAATTCCAATTAATTTTCATGGCTCAACGCATTTTTAATTACCTCTACTAATTCGCCAATATCACCGGCTCCAATCACCACAATTACCTCTGAATCAATTTTTAATATATTTTCAACCAAATTCTCTTTTGAAGAAATTTGTTTATCTTCTATCGTTATTTTATCCAACAGCCAGGCTGAAGTCACTCCATCAATAGGCAATTCCCTTGCCGGATAGATGTCCAATAAAATCAACGTGTCAAACCGAGACAAACTTGTCGCAAAATCATCAATAAAATCCCTAGTTCTGCTATATAAATGTGGTTGAAAAATCCCCACTATTTTTTTTGTGGGATACATTTCTCTAACGGAATCAACTACCGCGTTAATTTCTGTTGGATGGTGTGCATAATCATCAATTAACACCAAATTTTCTCTTTTAATTTTATAGGAAAAACGTCTTTCAATTCCTTTAAAAGTTAGTAAAGCTTTAGCAATGACCTGGAGTGAAACCCCGAAAATATTTGCCATTGCCAAAGCCGCCACCGCATTTAGCACATTATGTTTCCCCGGTAGGTTAATTTTTATGTTTTCTATAGTTTCTGAAGGTGTCTGAACATCAAAAATGTAAGCTCCTTCTTCAATTCTTAAATTTTTTGCATCATAATCGGCATCTTCGTTAATACCATATGTTATGCCTTTAAGCGGCAAACCTTTTCTAATGATGAGTGTATCTGAAACTTTATCGGCAAAATCCTTGAACGATTTCTCTAACTCAGTCTTTTCTCCATAAATATCTAAATGATCGGCATCCATAGAAGTGATGCAAGCGATATTTGGAGACAGTTTTAAAAAGGAGCGATCAAATTCATCAGCTTCCACTACAGCTATTTCACTACCTCCCAAAATTAAATTAGACTTGTAATTTTCTGAAATTCCACCTAAAAATGAGGTTGCGTTTATTCCGGATTCCTTTAAAATATGCCCTAAAATTGTAGATGTGGTGGTTTTGCCATGAGTTCCGGCAACTGCCAAACAAAAAGTATTTTCAGTAATTTCCCCCAATATTTCCGATCGCTTTAAAACGACAAATTTATTTTCTAAAAAATAATTAAATTCTGCATTATTCTTTGGAATTGCAGGTGTATAAACCACCAAAGTATGCTCATTATCTTTAAATTCTGATGGAATTAAATTTACGGAATCTTCAAAATGAACCTCAATTCCCATTTGCTGAAGTGACTTGGTAATTTTTGTTGAAACCTTATCGTATCCAGCAACATTTTTGCCATTGCTTTTAAAATAATTTGCAATAGCGCTCATACCGATACCACCGATACCAACAAAATAAATATTATGTATACGTTCTAAATTCAACTCAATTACCTGTTTATTAATTTTACAATTTCTTCAACAATATCTTTTGTGGCATTTGGCAATGCCAATTTTTTTATGTTTTTACCTAAAGTTTGTCGTAATTTTTCATTCTCCAACAGTTCTTCTATATTGGATTGAAACATGTCCAATTCAGATTCTTTTAACAACAAAGCCGCATTATGATTCACAACTGCCAACGCATTTTTAGTTTGATGGTCTTCAGCAACATTTGGCGAAGGAATAAAAATGACAGGTTTCCCCACAATACACAATTCTGAAATTGAACCTGCACCTGCACGGCTAATGATAAAATCGGCGGCCGCATATGTTAAGTCCATTCTATTCAAAAAAGCGTGCGTTTGAACACCTTCTAAATTGTCGTATTTTTTAAATTCTTCATAATACAATTTTCCTGTTTGCCAAATGACCTGCACATTTTTCGAGATTAGCCAATCAATATGCTTTTCGATTAAATTATTCAATGCTCTGGCGCCCAAACTTCCTCCAATAATTACCAATGTTTTTTTATCGTTTTTTAAATTGAAATACTTTTTGGCTTCTTCACCTTTTCCCGTAATTTCAAGTAAATCCTGTCTTACCGGATTTCCAGTTTTAACAATTTTGTTAGAAGGGAAAAAACGTTTTAATCCATCATAAGCCACACAAATTTTATCAACTCTTTTTGCCAACAATTTATTGGTAATTCCAGGATAAGAATTTTGTTCCTGAATGAGTGTTTTTATGCTGCGTGTACTTGCCACATATAATGTTGGTCCGCTGGCAAAACCACCGGTACCAATTACAATGTCCGGTTTAAATTCCTTAATAATTTTATAAGCTTTCGATAAGCTGCTGACCAATTTGAACGGAAATGATAAATTTTTTAAAATATATTTTCGCTGAATTCCTGAAATCCATAATCCTTTTATAGCAAATCCCGCTTCAGGAATTTTCTCCATCTCCATTTTATCCTTTGCACCCACAAACAAAAAATTGGCTTCAGGATATTTCGCCTTTAATTCATTGGCAATGGCAATTGCCGGATATATATGCCCGCCTGTTCCTCCTCCGCTTAATATGATGTTAACCGATTGCTTCATGTAATACATTTAATGGGTTATCTTCATTTTCTAAATCCGGGTCAATTTCTTTTTCAGCAGTAACACTTAAAATAATTCCTATCGCAAAGCAAGTCATCCAAATAGAGGTTCCTCCACTACTGATCAACGGCAATGTTTGTCCGGTCACCGGAAATAAATTAACAGCTACTGCCATATTTATCATAGCCTGAAAAATGATGGGCAAGCCAACGCCAATAATGATGAGCGTGGCAAAAATACTTCTTGCCTTTTTTGCGGCAATCACAATGCGAAACAACAACATAAAATACATGAGCATCACTAATAATGCGCCCAACAATCCATATTCTTCAACAATTATGGCAAAAATAAAATCGGAGGATGATTGAGGCAAAAAGTTTTTTTGGATACTTTTTCCAGGACCTCTTCCTTGCAATCCGCCAGTTGCAATTGCAATTTTAGCTTTTTCAACCTGATAACCTTCTTCAGCACTTGGATTTGAAAAATTTTCTACCCTGCTAATCCATGTATCCACCCTGTTAGGCAAAAAACCCGGAAATGCTTTTGCAGTAATCACAAAAATGGCTAAAAACGCCACACCCAATCCAACAATGGCCAATAAATATTTTATGGGATATCCTCCAATAAAAGCCAACATCAATATCATTAGAAAAGCGATGGCTGTTGTTGAAAAATTTGCCGGTAAAATTAATGCCAACGTAATAGCTATAGGCAGCCACAACTGCCATATACTTTTCTTAAAAGTAATTACACTTTCCTTTTTTCGCGCTAAATAACGGGAAACATAAACCATTAAAACCAAGATAGCCAAAGTGGATGTTTGAAAACCAACACCTATAAACGGAATTTGAATCCACCTTGAGGCATTTGAACCTCCTATGGTGGTTCCTTGGGCTAACGTATAAATAAGTAACACAATTACCAAAGGCAACATGATTACAGAGCCGCCGCTAAAATATCTAAACGGAATTTTATGAACGCCATAAATAATTAAAAATCCAAGAAACAATAAAACAACATGCTTAAACAAATAATAGAAAGGCGTACCTACATTTGTGCCATAGACCAAATTGGTACTTGCACTGTAAACAGGCATAAACGACAAAATTGCCATGATGGTAACAATTGCCCACATCGCTCGATCTCCTTCTATATTTTTAAGAATGTTTTTCATTTACAATCCCCTAACAGCTTCTTTAAATTTATTTCCCCGGTCTTCGTAATTTTCAAATAAATCAAAACTTGCACAAGCTGGAGACAACAATACCGTATCCCCCTTTTCTGCAATTTTGTAGGCCACTTTTACAGCTTCTTCAGCTCCTGCAGTTTCAACGATTAAATCAATCACATTGCCAAAAGTTTGTGTTATTTTTTGATTGTCCATTCCCAAGCAGATAATTGCCTTCACTTTTTCCCTAACCATCGGCATTAAATCTAAATAATCGTTTCCTTTATCTACACCTCCAACAATCCATACAATTGGCGTCTTTACACTGTCCAATGCATAAAATGTTGCATTAACATTTGTTGCTTTAGAATCGTTGATATATTGCACACCATTAATTTTTAACACCATTTCCAATCGGTGTTCAGCCCCTTCAAAATCCTCCAGACTCTCACGAATCGTTTCCTTTCTGACTTTTAACAACGATGTAGCCAAAGATGCGGCCATTGCATTTTTCGTATTGTGTTTTCCTTTTAAAGCTATAGTTGCTATATTCATTAGTGTTTCTTGCTTTTTATATTTAATTATTATGTTGTCATTTTTTAAATAAACGCCTTGTTCTAATTCTTTTTCAATTGAAAAAGGGAGTAAAGTGGCTTTTGTTTTATTTTTTTTTAACCACGTTGAAATTACGTTATCGTCATAATCATAAATCAAAAAATCATTTTCGGTTTGATTTTCGGTGATTCTGAATTTTGAGTCGATATAGTTTTCAAATTTATAGTCGTACCTATCCAAATGATCAGGTGTAATATTTGTGATAATAGCTATGTGAGGCGCAAAATTCACAATGCCATCCAACTGAAAACTGCTTAGCTCCAATACATGGATATCGTACTTGTTTTCGGCCACTTGTTGTGCAAAACTATCGCCTATATTTCCACCCATTCCTACATTTAGGTTTGCCCTTTTCAAAATATGATTAACCAACATTGTTGTGGTGGTTTTTCCGTTTGAGCCGGTGATTCCTACAATTAGTCCATTGGTATATTTTGAAGCAAACTCAATTTCAGAAATTACAGGAATGCCTTTGCTATTCAATTGTTTTACTAATGGAACTTTATCAGGAATTCCAGGGCTTTTCATTACAATATCTGCCTCCAATATTATAGATTCAGTATGTTCCCCCTCTTCAAATAAAATGTCATTATTTAAAAGAACTTCTTTATATTTTAAAGCAATTATTCCTTGGTCAGAGACAAAAACATCATATCCCTTTTGTTTTCCCAAAATAGCGGTTCCAACACCGCTTTCTCCTGCGCCAAGTATTGCTAATTTCATTTATCTCAGCTTAAGGGTTACAATGGCCAATACCGCCAACATGATTCCAATAATCCAGAATCTTGTCACAATCTTACTTTCGTGATATCCTGATTTTTGATAATGATGATGCAAAGGCGCCATTTTAAATATTCGCCTTCCTTCTCCATGTCTCTTTTTGGTATATTTAAAAAACCCTACCTGAAGAATTACAGATAAATTTTCCACTAAAAAGACACCTGCCAAAATAGGAATGAGCAATTCCTTTCTAACGGCAATTGCCAAAACAGCAATAACGGCTCCTATAGTTAAACTTCCTGTATCTCCCATAAAAACCTGAGCCGGATAAGTATTGTACCATAAAAATCCGACTAAAGCACCTACAAATGCAGCAATAAATATGGTCATTTCACCCGAATTTGGAATGTACATCACGTCCAAATAATTGGCAAAAATGATATTCCCTGATACCCATGCGAAAATCCCCAGTGTTGCGACAATTATAGCAGATGAGCCTGCTGCCAATCCATCAATGCCGTCAGTTAAATTGGCTCCGTTTGATACCGCAGTGATAATAAATATTACTATTGCTATAAAAATGAGCCAAGCATATTTTTTATAGTCATTTCCTAAAAAAGCAACTGCTGATGCATAGTCTAACTGATTATTTTTTACAAAAGGAATCGTTGTTTTTATAGATTTTTTGGCATCGGCAAACAATATTTGAACTCCTTGTTCTGTAGTATATTGATACTTTACCGGCAATTTTTCTTTCATCGTTACACTTGGGTGGAAATAAAGCATTGAGCCTACAAAAATCCCCAGGGTAATTTGTCCTAAAATTTTAAATCTTCCTTTTAAACCGGCTTTATCCTGTTTAAAGATTTTAATATAATCATCTAAAAAACCGATAATCCCCATCCATAAAGTAGTGACCACTAACAATACGATGTACACATTGTCTATTTGCGCAAATAACAAAACAGGAATAAGTGTCGCTAAAATAATAATGATACCTCCCATTGTTGGAGTTCCCGCTTTTTCAACTTGACCTTCCAAACCTAAATCTCTCACAGATTCACCAACTTGTTTTAATTGCAGGAAATTGATAATTTTCTTTCCGTAAATCATAGAAAACAGCAATGAAATAATAAATGCCAATGCTGAACGAAATGAGATATACTGAAACAACCCTGCACCTGCCAGATCATAATGTTTGTCAAAGTATTCGAATAAATAATATAACATAATCTTAGCTTTCTATGAGGTTCAATTGATTTGTAATCTGCTCATAATCATCAAAATGAGATCTTTTTCCTTGTATTTCCTGATAGGTTTCATGGCCCTTTCCGGCAATTAAAATAATATCACCCTTTTTAGCCAGTTTAGAAGCTGTTTTTATCGCTTGTTCCCTATCTAAAATCGATATGGCTTTTTTTAGATTTTGAGCTTCGATACCTGCTTCAATTTCTTCTATGATCGTTTGCGGATCTTCATTTCTTGGATTGTCGGAAGTCACTAATACCTGAGTGCTTAATTGAGAGGCGATTCGTCCCATAACAGGACGTTTCGCTTTATCTCGATTGCCACCGCATCCCACAACGGTAATTACTTGTTCGTTTCCTGTTCTGATTTCATTGATGGTTTCCAAAACGTTTTTTAAAGCATCTGGCGTATGCGCATAATCCACAATAGCTGTTACACCGCCTCTCGAAATAAAATATTGAAACCTTCCTCTTACATTTTCCAGCTTGCTTAAATATTGCAAAGCTTCCGTTGAATCTAACCCCAAAAGCATTGAAACACCGTAAACAGCCAATAAATTATAGGCATTAAATCTCCCGATTAATTTGGTATAGACTTCATTGTTGTTGATATTCAGCACCAAGCCAGAAAACTGGTTTTCAATTATTTTAGCCTTAAAGTCGGCCATCGTTTTTAATGCGTACGATTGTTTTTTCGCCTTTGTGTTTTGAAGCATTACCGGCCCATTTTTATCATCGATATTAACCAATGCAAATGCCGATTTTGGCAACCCATCAAAAAATGATTTTTTTACATCTCTGTATTCGTTGAATGTTTTATGATAATCTAAATGGTCATGAGTTAAATTGGTAAATACACCGCCCGCAAATTGTAATCCTTCTGTTCTTTTTTGATGAATTCCATGAGAACTCACTTCCATAAAACAATAATCGACGCCCAACTCCACCATTTCATTCAAATAAAAATTTATGGCCACTGAATTTGGTGTGGTATGGGTTGCTGCATATTGTTTGGTATCCACTAAAATTTTTACGGTAGATAACAATCCTGTTTTATAACCGGCATTTTGAAATAATTCATACAACAACGTAGCAACGGTAGTTTTTCCGTTTGTTCCAGTAATTCCTATCAATTTTAATTTTGAAGAGGGATGGTTATAAAAATTTGAAGCAATCAATGCCAAAGCACTGTTTGAATTTTCAACCTGGATATACGTTATGTTTTCAACCAAATTCTCGGGCAATTTTTCACAAAGTATTGCATTTGCTCCTAATTCTATGGCTTTATCAATAAATTGATGTCCATCGAACAGCAATCCTTTTTGAGCAGCGAACAGACAATTTTTTTGTGCATTTCTAGAATCGAATACAATGGTGTTTACCTTATTATTGGTACTGCCATGTATGCTATTTACTATAACCTTATCTAATATGTCTTTGACTGCTTTCAACGATTTTAATTTAGAATTATAGTTGATCCTTTTATTATTTTTGCTCCTGCATTAAGGGATTGCCCGGCCACTTTTCCATTTCCGGTATAACTTACTTTTAATCCTAAATTTTCAAGTAAAGAAATAGCGTCCATCCCTGGCATTCCTTTTACATTTGGCATAGAATCAATTTCTCTATTGGAAATTGTAAAATAAGTATTATAGTCATTTTCAATGCTTTTGAAATGTGGCGATGCATTGTCAATTTTATCAATTTCGGATTTTGATGCGTAAATTTTTTGGGCGATGTCTTTAAAAACGGGTCCGGAAACATCTGCTCCATAATATCCAGTTTGCGCTTTTGGTTTATGAATCACCACAATGCAGGAATATTTCGGATTCTCGGCAGGAAAATATCCTGTAAATGACGATATATAAAATCTGTTTGTGTCCCAGTCTTCTTTCCAATATTCAGTTCGTGCAGTTCCTGTTTTACCGGCCATAGAAAAATTTTCGGCATATAATTTTTTACCGGTTCCGCGTACGACCACATTTTTAAGCATTTCATGAATTTTATCAATGGTTTCTTTTGAACAAATGGCTGGGTCGATCACCTCTTTACCAAAAGATTCTATGTTTTTGGCATGAGATCGAATTTCTTTTACGAATCTTGGTTTTACCATTTCGCCATTATTTGCGATGGCATTGTAAAACGTCAATATTTGTAATGGTGTTAAGCTAAGATTGTAACCATAAGCAATTGACGGCAACGCATTTTTACTCCATTTTTTATCACCGGGGCCAGGAATTTCAGGTTTGCCTTCCCCTTTTATAGGCAACCCTAACTTTTCATTTAAATGCATTCCCCTTAAAGAATTTATAAATTTCTCGGGGTTTTGTGCGAAATTTTCTTCAATCAATCTTGCAAACCCAATATTTGAAGAAACTTCAAGGGCTCTAGCTGCAGATATATTACCAAAACCACCTCTATGCGAATCACTTATAGATCTTCCATGAATTATATACTTTCCTGTTCCGGTATCAACCATGGTGCTGGTGTCTATCACTTTCGACTCCAACGCGACAACCATCGACATCACTTTAAAAGCAGATCCTGGTTCATTAGATTCCCCAACAGCATAATTCAACCTTTCATAATAGTTTCCGTTTGTATTTTTACCCAAGTTGGAAATCGCTTTAATTTCGCCTGTTTTGGTTTCCATAACCACCACACAGCCATGGTCTGCTTCATAAATTTCCAGCTGTCTCAATAAAGAATGGTGGGCAATATCCTGTATGTTAATATCAATAGTGGTTACAATATCTTTTCCGTCAATTGGCTCCTTTTCGTTGGTGTCATTAATTGGTTTCCATTGACCTTTGGCTATTTTCTGCTTCAAACGCCATCCAAATTTTCCATTTAAATAATCCCTATAAGCGCCTTCAATTCCTGGTGCGCCTCTATAATCATCATAGCCAATGGTTCGTGCTGCAACTTTTCCGAGCGGATGCGCCCGAACGGTAGATTGTTCTGCAATGAAACCGCCTTTATACATTCCCAAATTAAAAATTGGAAAACTTTTAATTTTCATGTAATCAGTATACCCAAGTTTTCTTGCAATCAACAAGTACCTGTTTTTGTTGGTTCGCGCTTTTCTAATTTTATTTTCCCATTGCGAAGCTGAAGTTCCCAACATTTTTGACAATTCAACAGAAAGACTTCTGATGTTTTTTTCAAACTCTTCACCATCAACAGTAAAGGCATCCATTCTAATTTCAAACTGCGACATAGAGGTAGCGAGCAAACTGCCATCTGCAGAAAAAACATTTCCGCGATTTGCAAAAATGGTATCATTCTTTAAAGTGAGATGCTCCGACATTTCTCTATATCTTTCTCCTTCGTCAAATTGAATATCGGTTAGCTTAAATATAATAGCCACCAAAAAAAGTGTAATAAATACAAACACAAAATACAGTTTGTTTAATATGCCTTTTTTTGTTGCAGCCAATGTTAATTTTATTTTTTTGAGGTTACACTAATTACTTGTGGCGGATTTTCACTTGGTTTTAATCCAAATGCCTCTACCCTCTTTTTTATGGTTGATTCTAACTTCATTTTCATTGAAATTGAGCGTATATCAACAAATTCAGCCCTTAATTCTTTAATTTCTTTATTTAGCTTTGCAATTTCCATTACTTTTTTATCCGAATTGTGTCCGCTTGCAATCATCAACATGACCAAACCCACAATAAAAAAAATGAACCTCCAGTTTTTAAAAGAATCTTCTTGAATTAAAAATTTCCCTTTTAACAAATCATAAATGCTATTTGAAATTTTTGCCATTTATGCTAAAGTTGCGATTCTTAGTTTTGCGCTTCTTGCCCTGCTGTTTTTCTTAATTTCCTGAAATGACGGAACCACCATTTGTCCAACTTTCTTTAAAGGAACCGTTACATTTCCATAAAAATCTTTTACAGGTTCACCTTCAAAAAGTCCGCTTCTGATAAATCTTTTAACCAATCTGTCTTCCAAAGAATGATAAGACAGTACGCTCAATCTTCCACCTTCATTAAGCAATTCAGGAACTTGCAATAAAAATTCTTTTAAAGCTTCTATTTCCTGATTTACCTCGATTCTAATTCCCTGAAAAATTTGGGCCAATACTTTATGCTCTTGTGATTTTGGCACAAATGCAGCCAAGACTTCTTTTAATTGAAAGCTTGTTTTAATTTTTTCTTCGGAACGTTTTTCCACGATTCTTCTCGCGATATCTTTTGCATTGCGCAATTCGCTATAATTAAAAAGAACGTTGGCTAACCTTTCCTCATCGTATTTATTGATAACCTCAAAAGCCGACAATTCGCCCGACTGGTTCATTCTCATATCTAAATCGGCATCAAATCGTGTAGAAAATCCGCGTTCAGCTTCATCAAATTGATGAGAAGACACGCCTAAATCAGCCAAAATACCATCCACTTTTTTGATGCTGTAAAAACGCAAATACCTTTTAATAAATCTGAAATTTTGCGGTATTAGCGTAAATCTCGGATCATCAATAACATTGCGTTTTGCATCCTCATCCTGGTCAAAAGCGAAAAGTTTTCCATTTTCATTTAACCTATCCAATATTTCCCTTGAATGTCCTCCACCACCAAAAGTAACATCAACATATACACCGTCTGGTTTGATATTCAAACCATCAATGCTTTCTTTTAACAATACCGGGTTATGATATTCCATCTTCGTTTTCATTTACGTTACCCATTACATTCTCTGCCAAATCAGCAAAATCAACCGTAGCGTCATCAATCGCTTTTTCGTACTTGTCTTTATCCCAAATCTCAATAATGTTCAATGCAGATGAAAGCACCACGTTTTTGTTGATGTCAGCAAACACCTGTAAATCTTTAGGAATCAATAATCGCCCTAAACTGTCTAATTCCACAATTTTTACACCTGCAGTAAAACGTCTGATGAAATCATTATTCTTTTTCACAAATCTGTTCAAGGTATTCACCTTTGACATCATTGCATTCCATTCAGGCATCGGATATAACTCCAAACATGGTTGAAACACGGAACGTTTTATTACAAAACCTTCCTGCAACACTGGCATCAGCTGTTTCTTTAATGCATTGGAAAGCAGCAACCTCCCTTTAGCATCAGCCTTACCTTCGTATGTTCCAATTAAATTTATCATCATGTATTTGAGTGTATTCAAAAATATAAATTTTTTCCCACAATTTACCACAATTATCCACTTTGTTGATAACTTTCACCACTTTAACATATTTACAGGTTACTTTTATGAAATTCAGCTACTTGTTTTTTTAAATGCGGGGCTTTAAAATAAACTGTATTTTGGAAAAAAAACTTACCTTTGCAATAAGGTATAAAAACGAATATTTAAATGGGTAGTAAACTTATCGAAGATGGCAAGTACAGCTATGTTGAAGCTGGCGAAGGACAACCTATAATTGTGCTTCACGGACTTATGGGAGCGTTGAGTAATTTTAACGGCGTTTTGAACTATTTTTCAGAAAACGGCTATAAAGTAATTATACCCGAATTGCCCATTTATAAATTACCGTTGTTAAAAACAAATGTTAAAAACTTGTCGAAATTTTTAAAAGATTTCATGGCGTATAAAAAAATTGACAAGGCTGTTTTGCTTGGAAATTCTTTAGGCGGACATATAGCATTGTATTTCACAAAGTTAAATCCTAATAGCGTTGCCGGAATTGTTTTAGCAGGAAGTTCAGGTTTGTACGAAAAATCATTGGGAGATACCTACCCAAAAAGAGGAAATTATGAGTACATAAAGTCCAAAGTTCAGGAAGTATTTTACGACCCGGAAATTGCAACAAAAGAAGTTGTTGATGAAATTTTCGCTTCAGTAAATGATAGGGTTCGAGTTATTAAAACATTGACAATTGCAAAAAGCGCCATAAGGCACAATATGGCAAAAGACTTGCCATCAATGCACACTCCCGCCTGTATTATTTGGGGAAAAAACGATTCCGTAACACCTCCAGAAGTCGCTGTTGATTTTCAAAAATTATTGCCTGATGCAGATTTGTATTGGATCGATAAATGTGGTCATGCACCGATGATGGAACACCCAGACGAGTTTAATAAAATTCTTGAAAACTGGCTAAAAGAAAGGAACCTATAATCCATGAAAATTAAAACTGCTGATTTTGTAACCAGCAATACCGACGTTTCAAAATGCCCAAAAGAGCAGCTTCCTGAGTATGCTTTTATCGGGCGCTCAAATGTGGGGAAATCTTCGCTGATAAACATGATTACCGGCAAAAGCAAATTGGCAAAAACATCTGGAAAACCTGGTAAAACCCAACTTATCAATCACTTTAAAATTAACGAAAATTGGTTTTTGGTCGATTTGCCCGGCTATGGTTATGCACAGGTTTCAAAATCTAAAAGACAAACTTTTCAGGAGTTTATAAAAGATTATTTATTGCTTCGCCAACAATTGATTTGCACTTTTGTATTGATTGATTCGAGATTGGAGCCTCAAAAAATTGATTTGGAATTTATGGAGTTCTTAGGCGAAAACAGCATTCCTTTCTATATTGTTTTCACCAAAGCAGACAAGCTGAAACTTTCTGAATTAAACAAAAATATTAAGGTTTACGACAAAGTGATGACCAAATCCAGTTGGGAAAGCATGCCTCCCCATTTTATAACTTCTGCAGTAGACACGACCGGAAAAGAAGCATTGCTGAATTTTATCGACGATTTAAATCAGAAAGTGGCAGCGCAATCCTAAAAATGGCTTCAACCAAAAATAATCTGCAAATTCTATTTGAAGACAACCACTTTATGATTGTCAATAAAAGATCAGGCGACATTGTTCAGGGAGATAAAACCGGAGATGAACCTTTAAGTGATGTTGTAAAATCGTTTATCAAGGAAAAATACAACAAACCGGGTGCTGTTTTTTTGGGTACGGTGCATCGGCTAGACCGGCCAACCACAGGCATCGTTGTTTTTGCCAAGACTTCAAAAGCGCTGGAGCGTTTCAATAAAATGCTGCGCGATAAAAAAGTAAATAAAACTTATTGGGCGGTGGTTAAAAACAAACCTGAAAAAGAAGCGGATACGATTACAAGTTACTTAATAAAAAACCCGAAAAACAACAAGTCAACTCCCTACAACACTGAAATTGAAGGAAGTAAAAAAGCTGTTCTTCATTATAAAGTACTGAAATCATTGGACAATTATCACTTATTGGAAGTAGATTTGGAAACGGGCCGTCATCACCAAATCAGATGTCAATTATCCTCGATTGGTTCTCCTATAAAAGGTGATTTAAAATATGGTTTTGACCGAAGCAATAAAGATGCAAGCATTCATTTACATGCGCGCAAAATTGCGTTTTTTCACCCGGTTTCCAATGAAAATATATCAATTATAGCACCTGCTCCAAAAGATCCGATTTGGGATGCCTGCAATTAATTAATAATTAATGATGAAAAATTAATAATTGATTTTTCTGAATTTCCAAAAAGAAAAAAAGAAAAGAACATATTTTAAATTAGGCTTTTTTCTTCTTGTTCACTATTTCATCCAAACATAAATTACCCAAACTTCCTTTGTGCGTGTGCATTACTTTTTTATCGGGATTAAAGTTGCCCTCATCAATACTTTTTCCAACAATTTTATAGGCATCCCTGAATGGAGTTCCGTTTTGCACCAATTTGTTAACTTCCTCAACACTAAATAAATAAAGGTATTTTTCGTCATCAATAATATTCGGTTTTACCTGAATGTTTTTTAATGAATACGTAAGCATCTCTAAACATGATTTTAAGGTTGAAAAAGACGGAATCAAGCCTTCCTTCAACAATTGCAAATCTCGGTGATAACCGCTTGGCAAATTGTTGGTGATGAGTGTAAACTCATAAGGCAATGCCTGTAATTTGTTGCATTTTCCTCGAATCAGTTCAAAAACATCCGGATTTTTTTTGTGCGGCATAATGCTCGATCCTGTTGTTAATTCATCGGGAAAAGAAATAAAACTAAAATTCTGGCTCATATACAAACAAATATCCATACTCATTTTTGATAAAGTTCCCGCGACAGAACTCATTGCAAAAGCCGTTGATTTTTCTAGTTTTCCTCTGCCCATTTGCGCGGCTACAGCATTAAATTTCAACGTTTCAAAATTTAATAATTTTGTCGTGTAATCTCTGTCTATTGGAAATGAACTTCCATAACCTGCCGCTGAACCCAGCGGATTTTGATCGGCCACCTTATATGCTGCTTTCAAAAAATAAATATCATCTATCAATGTTTCGGCATAGGCGGAAAACCACAATCCGAAAGAGGAAGGCATAGCGATTTGCAAATGCGTATAACCAGGCAACAACACATTTTTATGCTGTTCCGCCAGTGAAATTAACAATTCAAAAAGTTCATCGACTCCTTCAATAATTTCATTTAAGGCATCTTTCACAAATAAATGAACATCAACCAACACCTGATCATTTCTTGAACGCGCCGTATGAATTTTTTTACCGGCATCGCCCAATTTTTCAGTTAGCAAAAATTCGATTTTGGAATGCACATCTTCAAAAGAATCTTCAATAACAAACTTCCCATCCTCAATAATTTTTAAAATAGCTTCAAGTTCTGAAAGCAACAAACTGAGTTCAGTGGCTGTTAATAATCCTATTTTATGCAACATTTTTGCGTGGGCAATATTCCCCATCACATCATATTTTGCCAATATCAAATCGAGTTCCCTGTCGTTTCCCACAGTGAACAAATCTATTTTATTATCGGTTGAAAATCCTTTATCCCAAAGTTTCATATTTTGTTGTTTAGTCGTTTATTTGTTAAATCGTGTATTTGTTGAATTGTGTAATTGTGTAATTGTAAAATTCTTTACTCAAAAAACACACCCCTAACCCCTCTCTAGAGGGGAAGTTAACGCTTTTGAATTAATAATTTGCTCTAGTAAAAAACCCTTTTGCCTATTTTGTTCTTTATTCTAAATTGGCTCATTGGCATATTGGCTAATTTCACAAAACTTCACTTAATATTTTGATATACAATTCTATCCCTTCTTCAATTTCATTCACATAAACAAATTCATCGGCGGTATGTGAACGAAAACTGTCTCCCGGACCTAATTTCAAAGATGGACAACTTAATACAGCCTGGTCCGATAGTGTTGGCGAGCCATAGGTTTTTCGGCCCAATTTAATTCCTGCCACAACAATTGGATGGTTTTTTGGAATTGAGGATGAATTTAACCGCAACGACCTTGCTTTTACCTCACATTTCACTTTCGATTGCACAATATCCAGTACTTCCTGGTTGCTGTAAGCATCGGTAACCCGAACATCAACCACAAAATTACAAGTCGCCGGGATTACATTGTGCTGATTTCCGGCATTTATTTGCGTCACGGTCATTTTTACCTTTCCCAAGGTTTCAGATTGCTTTGGAAATTCAAAATTTTGAAACCAATGAATGTCTCCAATTGCTTTATAAATGGCATTATCTCCAATACCGTGAGCGGCATGTCCTGAAGTTCCTTTCGCCTCACAATCAAGCACCAACAATCCTTTTTCAGCAATTGCCAATTGCATCAAAGTTGGTTCCCCGATAATGGCAAAATCTATCGGTGGAATGTTTTGAAGCATACTGTTTAATCCGTTCAATCCTGAGCTTTCTTCTTCAGCAGAAGCCACCATCACCACATTGTAATTCAAATCATTTCTGTCATAAAAATAAGTAAATGTTGCCAACAATGAAACCAGGCAACCGCCAGCATCATTGCTTCCCAATCCGTATAATTTCCCTTCTGAAACTTCAGGATTGTAAGGATCTTTTGTATATCCTTTATTAGGTTTTACCGTATCGTGATGCGAGTTCAGCAATATTGTTTTTTTGGAAGGGTCGAAATATTTGTTTTTTGCCCAAACATTGTGATTCTCACTTTCAAATTTGATGTCGTGATTGGAAAACCATTGCATAATTAACAGCGCCGTTTCATTTTCCTCTCCTGAAAAAGATTGCGTTGCAATTAAATTTTTAAGCAATGCTATCGCTTCCTTTGTTAGTTGGTTTATCATTATTCTATACTTAAGACTGTGAACAAATTAGTGGTGTTTTTAATGAGCGATGCATCGCCAATATTCACTTTTTGAACGCCTTTTTTTAGCGCATTAAAACAATTGTGAAGCTTAGGAACCATTCCTTCTGAAATAACGCCATCTTCAATTAATTGCTCATATTTCTTCAAATTAATATGTTGAATTACAGAATTTTTATCGGCAATGTTTTCCAAAACTCCTTTCAATTCAAAAACAAAATTTAGCTCCACTTCATAAAACTCGCTCATGGCAATTGCAATTTCTGAAGCAATCGTATCGGCATTTGTGTTTAACAACTGTCCGTTTTTATCGTGCGTAATAGCACAAAAAACAGGCGTTATGTTGTTTTGCAACAACACCTTTATAAATTCGGCATTGATGGCATCCACATCGCCCGCAAATCCGTAATCAACATCCGTAACAATTCTTTTGTGTGCTAAAATACAATTGGCATCAGCACCAGATAAACCGAGCGCATTACAGTTCAATTTTTGTAATTGCGCCGTAATTTTTTTATTCAGCAAGCCGGCATATACCATGGTCACCACTTCCAAAGTTTCCTTGTCAGTTACCCTTCTTCCCTCAATCATTTTAGGCTTTAAACCCATTGCTTCAGAAATTTCAGTCGCTCTTTTTCCGCCGCCATGAACCAGTATTTTTGGTTCATCTATTTCAGAAAAATCTTTTAAAAATGAGCATAAAGCATCCTCATCATTGATGATGTTTCCGCCAATTTTAACCATTTTCAACAATTGATTATTCATGATGCTCCAATATTTTCTTCAACACAATTTGTGCTGAATACGTTCTGTTATTAGCCTGTTGAATCACAATGGAATTTTCCGAATCTATCACTTCATCGGTTACAATAACGTTTCTTCTCACCGGCAAACAATGCATGAATTTCGCATTGTTGGTCAGTTTCATTTTTTCTGAAGTAATCATCCAGGAACTATCTGTATTCATTATTTTTCCATAATCTTTGAACGAACTCCAATTCTTGACATACACAAAATCGGCGTTTTCAAATGCTTTTTTCTGGTCGTATTCTATGGTTGAATTTTTGGTAATTTCAGGATTCAGTTCATAACCTTCAGGGTGCGTAATCACAAAATCAGCTTTCTGCAATTGCATCATTTCAACGAATGAATTCGCTACTGCGTGTGGCAACGCTTTTGGATGCGGCGCCCATGACAATACCACTTTTGGTTTGTGGGCTGTTTTAAATTCTCCCATCGTAATAGCATCGGCCAGCGCCTGAAGCGGATGCCCGGTAGCACTTTCCATATTTACAACCGGAATTCCGGCGTATTTTTTAAAACTATTGATGACCATTTCAGCTTTGTCTTTTTCTTTATCAGTTAACGATGCAAAAGCTCTAATCGCCACCAAATCGCAATATTGCGCAATTACTTTTGCCGCTTCTTTTATGTGTTCCGATTTATTTTGATTCATCACAACGCCATCTTCAAATTCCAATTCCCAGCCTTCACTTCCAAAATTCATCACAATGACATTCATTCCTAAATTTTGGGCTGCTTTTTGGGTGCTTAAACGGGTACGCAAACTGTTGTTGAAGAACAACAAACAAATCGATTTTCCTTCACCGAGGGTTTTGTGTTGGAGTGGGTTTTTCTTCAGCTCCATAGCTTCCTGAACTGCTTTCTGCAAGTTCCCAAGATCATTTATATTGGTGTAATGTTTCATCTGTTTAAATTTTATTTTTTAATGGTAACAGATGCTGTTCGCCATTAATCATTCCTTTGTGTATCAAAATTTGTGATGCTCGTTTCATTTTTTTGTAATTTTTGTGAAAACAGATTTATGTTGAATGGCATCAAGCATAAAATTATCATTTAATCCGTTAAGAATCCAAGTTTCAATATTGGCGTTTTGCGCAATTTCCGCGGCTTCAATTTTTGTCGTCATTCCTCCAGTACCTCTTAAAGAAACTGATTTTTCGGCTTCTCCTTTAAGTAATTGAATGTCGGCTGTTTCCAAAATGGTTTTCACATTGTTGTGGTGAATGGACTCCTTTGTATAAATCCCATTGGTATTGGTTGCAATGATTAACAAATCAACATTTAAAAGAGCCGCCGTTAATGCCGATAATTTGTCATTGTCGCCAAATTTAATTTCGTCGGTTGCCACGGTGTCGTTTTCATTAATAATGGGAATATAATTGTTTTCAACCAAAACATTTATTGTATTTACAATATTTAATTTTGATTGCTCTTTTTCAAAATCTGAATAGGAAAGCAAACATTGAGAAGTAAGCAATCCCAATTCCCTAAAACTCTCCTGGTAAATTCGCATTAAATGCGGTTGTCCGATAGACGCCAAAGCCTGTTTTACGTTTATTTCCTTTCCGTTGCTTTCCAATTTCACAAATTGTTTGGCAACAGCAATGGCGCCTGAACTCACTATCACAAATTGATAATCGTCTTTTAAATAGGCAATTTGTTTTGCAATGTCCTCAATTTTACCTCTGGAGATGTTGTCGGTCTCTTTGGTTAGCACATTTGTGCCAATTTTTAGCAATATTCTTTTTTTACCTGATTTGCCCATTTCCGTATATATACCATTTGTTTGTTACTAAATGTTGCAGCCCCATAGGACCTCTGTGATGTAATTTATCTGTACTTATCGCCAATTCTCCACCCAATCCAAACTGGCCGCCATCAGTAAACCGTGTAGATGCATTTTGGTAAACTGCTGCGGAATCAACCGATTCCATAAAAGTAGTTGCTGTCTCTTCATTTTTGGTAATGATTACTGCAGAATGCCCGCCTCCGTATTTGTTGATTTTTTCAATGGCTTCTGCGGAAGAATCTACGCTTCCCAAAACAATTTTATAGTCCAAAAATTCTTCGCACCAAATAGCTTCATCTTCAAAAGCTTTCACATTTTCAAAAATTGACAATGCTCCATCACCTAAAATTTCAACGTTGAATTCCAATAAATTTTCAATCAGCTTTTTAATGAATATTTCTTTGTTTGGCAAACTTGAATTGATCAACACTTTATCGGCAGCATTGCAAGCTGATATTTTTGTAGTTTTTGCATTGAGAATTACTTTTAAAGCTATCTCTAAATCGGCTTCCGCATCCACATAAATAAAATTATTGCCACGTCCGCTTACAATGACCGGGCAAGTGGCGTATTGCTTCACAAAAGAGATTAATTTTTCACCGCCACGAGGCACAATTAAATCCACTTTTTGCGTTGGATGCTGCAAAAAAGATTGCGTTTCAGCTCTGCTGTAATTCAGATATTCAACCCATTCAGTAGAAATTTTGTTTTGAGCCAATGCTTTGTGCCACAAATCCACTATTTTTAAATTGGAATTTACTGACTCTTTGCCCCCTTTCAACAAGATTTTATTTCCTGATTTAAAAGCAATTCCCGCTGCTTCAACAGTGACATCGGGCCTTGATTCATAAATGATTAAAATTGTTCCGAACGGCGCTGTTTTATTGGTGATTTTCAATCCGTTTTCGTGGGTGAAATTGTACAATTCTTTTCCAACCGGATCCACATCAGCCACCAATTGCTTTAGCGACAAAATCATTTCCTTAATTTTTTCTTCATCCACTTTTAAACGCTCGTACATGGCCAAATCTTCACCAACATATTTTTTAATATCTGTTTTATTTGCTTTTAGCAAAGCCAATTTTTCATCGCAAATCAATTTTGCCACAGAAAGTAAAACGGCATTTCGTTGCTGGGATGTCAGTGCCATATTCATCAGTCTAAAATTTCTTTCAAAGCATTTATAAAAATATCAACGTGTGCTTTTGAAACACTTAAAGGCGGTAAAATTCTTAGCAATTTTTTATTGTTTGAACCACCGGTAAAAATACGTTTATCGAAAATGAGTTTTTTTCGCAACTCGCTCACTTCAAAATCGAATTCAACACCCAACATCAAGCCTTTTCCCTTCACTTTTTTAATTTGCGGAATCATTTTAATTTCTTCTGAAAAATATTGAAAAACTTCATTCACATTTTCCATCAATTTCTCGTTTTCCATAATATCAAGGACAGAAATTGCGGCAGCGCAAGCCAAATGATTTCCTCCAAACGTAGTTCCCAAGAGGCCATGTTTCGCTTTGATTTTATCGGAAATCAAAACGCCGCCAATTGGAAATCCGTTTCCCATTCCTTTTGCCACGGTAATCATATCAGGCTGAACGTTGTGATGTTGAAAAGCGAAAAATTTTCCGCTTCTGCCATAACCCGACTGCACTTCATCTAAAATGAATACGACATTATTTTCATTACATTCTTTCTGAACTTCCTGAAAAAACGCCGTAGTTCCCTCATCCAAACCGCC
>NZ_JBFFKM010000007.1:0-71433 GCF_041555395.1 Lutibacter sp.
ACAAACGTTGTGGTGATTCCCAATCTTGGTAAAGTAACTTTAAACAAATTAAAAGTTCCGCCGTATAAGCTGTTTGACGCCACAATATGGTCGCCCGCTTTCAGCAAAACCAATAAAGCCGTTGTAATTGCCGCAGTTCCGGAAGCCGTAACAACCGCGCCAATACCACCTTCAAGCGCAGCAAGTCGTTGTTCGAGAATATCGTTGGTTGGATTGTTTAAACGGGTGTAAATAAAACCCGCTTCGGCAAGCCCAAAAAGATTGGCTGCATGCTCCGAATTGTTGAAAACATATGAAGTGGTTTGGTAAATTGGAACCGCCCTGGTTCCTGCATTTTTAGTTACGTCATGTCCTGCGTGCAATGCCTGTGTTGAAAATTTTTGTGTGCTCATTTTTTTATGTTTTTATAATTATATTTTAATTTTTTGAAATAAAAAGTCCCTTTGGTTTTAGATATTACCAAAGGGACTTTAATCATTATTGATTATTTTATTCCAATCAGTTTTGGCAATATCTTTTCATGATGTTTTCCATCATTTGCATTTGCATACAACAAATAATAAACATGGTATTTTGGAATTTTAAGTTCATTTTAGTTTTGTTCATAAAAAAGCCTCTGATAATTCAGAGGCTTTTAATTGTTTTTATGTTTTATTAATTTTTAAACAATAGCAGCCTCTGTGTAAATAATACACATCATATTGCTCATATTGTTAAAATTAATTGTCATTTTATCTTTTTTTAATGCCACAAATGTAATCACATTTTTTTAATACACAAGTAATTTAAAAATAAAAATGAATTTTTTACATTTTATAATTTTTACTTTTCCTAAATTTGCTCACTGAATTTCAGGAGGAAAAATTTGAACTGATTGCAACCTCATAAAAAAATGCTAAAGCAGTAATTATTTACTTCTTTTAGCGACGAACGCAACCACTCAGCTTCCTTCATTTTAATTAATAAAAATAACTAAATAATTATGTCATATTTATTTACGTCTGAATCCGTTTCAGAAGGACACCCAGATAAAGTTGCAGATCAAATTTCAGACGCCTTAGTCGATAATTTTTTGGCGTTTGACCCAAATTCAAAAGTTGCCTGTGAAACATTGGTAACAACCGGACAAGTGGTTTTGGCGGGAGAAGTAAAATCAAAAACGTATTTGGATGTTCAAAAAATAGCCAGAGATGTCATCAATAAAATTGGGTACACCAAAAGCGAATATATGTTTGACGGGAATTCCTGCGGTATATTTTCTGCCATCCACGAACAATCTCAAGATATTAATCAAGGTGTGGACAGGGCAATTAAAGAAGAACAAGGGGCAGGTGATCAGGGAATGATGTTTGGTTATGCCACCAATGAAACAGAGAATTATATGCCTTTGGCCTTAGATTTAAGTCATAAAATTTTATTTGAACTTGCTGAATTACGCAGGGAAAATAAAGAAATCACTTATCTGCGTCCCGATGCAAAAAGTCAGGTTACTATAGAATATACTGATGACAATGTTCCTATAAGGATTAAAGATATTGTGGTTTCAACACAACATGATGACTTCGGTCCCAATGATGAAGCCATGTTGGCTAAAATTAAAAGTGACGTAATCACTATTTTAATTCCACGGGTTATTGCTCAATTACCTGTCGGCATAAAAGCGTTATTTAATGACAACATTTTGTATCACGTAAATCCGACCGGAAAGTTTGTGATTGGCGGACCTCATGGAGATACCGGATTGACAGGCAGAAAAATTATTGTAGACACCTATGGCGGCAAAGGCGCTCATGGTGGCGGTGCATTTTCAGGAAAAGACCCTAGTAAAGTAGACAGAAGTGCTGCTTATGCCACACGTCATATTGCTAAAAACTTGGTTGCTGCCGGTGTTGCAAGTGAAATTTTAATTCAAGTTTCTTATGCTATTGGGGAAGCTAAACCAATGGGTATTTATGTGAATTCCTATAACACTTCAAGTGTTAACAAGACCGATGGTGAAATTGCAGTGATTGTTGAGCAATTATTTGATATGCGCCCGGCATTTATAGAAGAACGCTTAAAATTACGCAAACCAATTTACTTGGAAACAGCTGCTTATGGACATATGGGACGCGAAAACTGTATTGTAAATAAAACATTTCAAAATGTTGACGGTACTGAAGTTTCCATGGATGTTGAGCTTTTTACGTGGGAAAAATTAGACTTTGTAGCTAAAATAAAGGCAGCTTTCGGATTGTAAAAAAACTTACTCGTAATACAAAAAACCCTCATAAAATAACTATTTTATGAGGGTTTTGATTTAGAATAAAGTTCTCAAGGTTCTTGAACCCTGAGAATTATGTTTACACAGTTTATTGGATACTGCCAAATGAAAAACATTTGGACTTTTTATTTAGTTTAAAGTTAATTCTAATTTTTATGATCATTTCTAACTATCTCATCTCTGTATTTACAACATCCATGTAATTTATTGTAAGCTTCATCACTGGCTTTCATTCCCACAGTATCATGTCCTACAGCAACAATACTTTTTTTAATCGTATTTAAATTAGTTTTATTTTCATCATAAACTACTTTTAGTTCATGAGTTTTCACATTCCAAACAGCCGATTTCACACCTTTTGTTTTAATGCAAGCCGTTTCGATACGTTTTTTACACATTTCACAAACGCCATCTACCTCTAAAGATAATTTCGCGTTTTTATTTTGGGAAAAACCAACTGTTCCTACTAAGAAAATAAGTACTACTAATATTTTTTTCATTTGTTTTAATTTTATGTTGTTATGATGATTTCTAAACAACTGTTACTTAATTGTTTTTAATTTATTCTAAATCGTAATCCAGCGTAATAACTACTTCCAAAAATGGGTCCATATACCATAGTAGTATCAAAATATGAACCAAACGGATCTTCAGAGCTCAAAATTGGATTTTTTTGTTTCACATCTGTCATATTTTCACCACCTACATAGATTTCAAATTTTGGAGAAAACACTTTTGTTACCTGAGCATTTATTGTTGCAACAGACGGTGAATATTCAGGCAATTGAAATTGTATTGGACTACTTAATGTTGAAGAAAAACGCTGTTTCCCTACCATATTGTATGTAAAATCAAATTTCCATTGAGAGCTGTTTTTGCTATTTTTTTCAGTTTCATATGCCGCGTTGGCAAACATACGCTGTGTAGGCACTAATGGTTTTTCTAGTTTACCTGATTTATATTGTGTTTTTACATCGTAATATTTATATGCCAAACGCAAATTAAAACCTTTAAAAGCATTGTAATTCAATTCTACTTGAACATTATTAGCATAACTCTCTCCTTCTAAATTATAAAAATTAGCTTCAAGTGGATTTTCCAAATCTAGCACAATTTGGTTTTTAAAATCTGTTCTGTAATAATCAATAGTTAAATCTGCTTTTCTTTCAAACAAATTAAATCCTTGTAAAAAAGACCCTCCATAATTCCAAGCAATTTCGGCATCAAGACCATATATTTTACCTTCAGTATTTAAAATATTAATGCTTCGGGATGTGGAAAATATATTTTGATTTTCTGCAAAAATATTAGCACTTCGTTTCCCTCTTCCAAAAGAAGCTCTAATTGCCGCCTTTTCCCAAGGCGTATATCTCATATGCAATCTAGGCGTAACAAAAGTTCCTAAAAGGTTACTATTATCAATACGCAAACCAGCTGTTAGATTAAAATTTGCTAAATCATCAAAATTATATTCGAAAAAAGTTCCTATTGAATTCTCCATTCTTTTATAATCAACCTCCTCCAATTTTATAACTGTGGTTTCATCATATTTGTCGTAGGTGTAATTTACACCTGTTTTAAAATTATGCCTAGAATCGCCTAAAATTGAGCTATAAATGGCTGAAGAATAAAAACTATTGTGAGAAATATTATAGCCATTTTGTCCAAAATACGAACCTTGATCGTGATTGCTAAAAGCAATTTGTGCGTTAATATTTTGATGCGTTACCTCTGGATTTGCATAACTAATTTTACCCGAAAATTCTACTCGTCTAGTATCTATTTCACTTCCCCAGGCATTTTTAGTAAGCTTATCTGTTGACGGATTGAAATTAATTTGTCCCATTTGCTTTTCATCATTCAAAAATCTAAAGTTTAAAAAACTTACTACACCCTTTTCCAAATCAACATATTGCCATCTATTCATTAAATTTATTTGTTTTACCAACGGTGCATCTAAAAAAGTATCATTGTTTTTATCAAACTTTTTATCGCGACTATTTCCATGGATATATAAACCAGCACTCCATTTATTAGTAAGTTTAGTGTTTAAATGGGTGTTTATTTCATATCGTCCATCAAGAGAACCATAAGTATTAATAAATAATTTACTGTCACTTAAGGGCTTTTGAAGTTTTGCATTTATTTGTCCAGCAATACTCTCAAAACCATTAACAACACTTCCTGCTCCTTTGGTAATTTGAATACTTTCTACCCAAGTTCCCGGAATAAAACTTAAGCCAAATGCTTGTGCCGCTCCTCTAATTGCAGGAACACTTTCTACACCAATTAAGATATACGGACTTGTTAGACCTAACATTTTAATTTGTCGCGTTCCTGTAAGTGCATCCGCAAAATTAACATCTATAGATGGGTTTGTTTCAAAGCTCTCGCAAAGATTACAACAGGCCATTTTTAGTAATTCACCACTACTCATATTTGATATATTCATAGATGTCAAATACGAAACAGAAGATGTTTTTTTTCTAGTTTCAAGCACCACCTCCTTCAATTTATTGATTGAGGTTAATATATGTTTTACTCCATGTTGTTGTGTTATTATTAAGGTATCAGTTTTAAAACCAACATAACTAATTATCAGTTTTGAATGCTCCTTTTTATACGGAATTGTAAATTTTCCATCAAAATTGGTGATTGCACCAATTGATGTATTAAGCCAATGAACATTTGCTCCCGGCAAGCCTACTTGTTTATTGTAAGCATTTGTTTCCAAAACTATTCCTTCAATTTTTTCTTGAGAGCATAGTAATAAAGGAAACAATATAAATATTAAATTTATTTGTTTCAAAGTATTATATTTTAAATTAATTGTGAGGTTAGCTGTCAAAATTATAATAATTTATACTTTCGTAAAATCAGAATAAAGTTTGAATTAACAATTTAAAATCAAATGATAAAAACTTGGTGAATTACCTGTTTGTTAAAAATCATGGCAGGAGGAATATAATCTTTATATTGAATGTTGTTTCTCGATTTAAATTCAAAATTTTTAAGCCTAAAATTTGTTGAATTGCGAACAAAAAACTGCTTGGTTACTTGTAAATTATTTACATCTTTTGATAATAATTCATTTTGTCCATCAACAACAATTTGTTCGTGATCACAACAAGTTTCTGAAACTACACAACAATCGTTATTTGCTACTATTATACAAGATTCAGATTTTGAAAACAGGGTTATGTCAACTAAATAATCATTACAATACCGCTTGTGCATTGTAAATGACATTGTAGATATCAAAACTACTAATGCCATTAAAACAGCTCCTATTTTGTTCATTTTTTGCTTCATTCTACTCTGCAAATGTATAAAATAATTTTCATTACAATAATTAAAAATAATTCCTATAATAATTTGGGTTTCTAAAAACAGTTGTTGCTGAGCGCCGTTTGCACAAAATAAACTTTCGGGTCTTGTTAAAATTCTTCCTGCCGGAATTGGCAGTTTACATTTTAAGCAAATACCAAAATCTTCACTTCCAAATTGAGAAATAACTCGTTGTAAATTTCTAAATTCCCCTTCCGCTTGCCTAAGAGAAGCTTCTGTAATACTATTTGCAAAAGAAGGCCTGTCGGTTATTAGTATCATTTCCCTCTGAAAATGATAACGTAAAAGAAGAAGTCTATAGAGTTCTCAATTAAGTTTAAATAACAATAAAAAACCTTCATAAAATTTAATTCATGAGGTTTTTGTTTTTTTAAAGAAATTATTTACTTCTAATCATGGTCAACACCATTTTGAATTTTTCAACGGCTTTTAAGGCATGACGAACATTGGCCGGCATAATAATGGTGTCTCCGGCTTCGAGAATATTTGATTTTCCGTCAATGATAATATCTGCTTTCCCATCCACCACAAAAACAACGGCATCAAAAGGCGTGGTGTGTTCGCTCAACCCTTCTCCTTTGTCAAAAGCAAATAAAGAGATGTTACCGGATTCTTTTTTAAGTATTTGCTTGCTTACCACCGCACTTTCGGCATAAGCAATACTATTGTTGAAAGAGAATTTTATTCCTTTGTCAAATTCATTTTTTCCCATTTTCGTTTTATTTTGTTGTTACATATTGGTTGAATTCTTTCTCATTTTCAATCGTTGACTAGTTAATAACTAGGAAACTTTTAATAAACCTTCTTATTTCTTTTTCCAGTTTTTAAATTTAATGATTAATAATCAAATTATCTGAATTTGTTTATATTTAGCAAAAATTTACACTTAAGGATTTTTCATCCTTTGGTGTCCAAAATTCAAAAAATGACTAAAAATTATTTTTCTGCACTTATTATTACCACATTAACTTTTTTAACCTATTCGCAAGAAACCCCAAAATGGGATGTGGCAAATCCGGGTTCAACTTTTAATTACAAAACCCACAATTTCAGCACCGATGAAGGAACCTGGATGAATCTTGATGTAAGTCCGGACGGAAAAACCATCGTTTTTGACATGTTAGGAGATATTTATAGTCTGCCAATATCCGGTGGAAAAGCAAAACCGCTTCGCGCAGGAATTCCTTTTGAAGTACAGCCGCGCTTCAGTCCCGACGGAAAACACATTTCCTTTACGAGTGATGCCGGCGGAGGCGACAATATTTGGATGATGAATTCCGATGGCAGCAATGCAAAGCAAATCACCAAGGAAGATTTTAAACTGTTGAACAATGCCGCGTGGATGCCAAATGGCAACTATTTGGTTGCGCGTAAACATTTCACTTCAAAACGTTCTTTAGGAGCGGGGGAAATTTGGCAATACCACATTACTGGTGGAAGCGGGATTCAACTCATCAAACGTAAAAATGATCAAAAAGACGTAAATGAACCTGTTGTTTCCCCAGACGGAAAATATATGTATTATAGTGAGGATGCTACATCGGGCAGCGTGTTTGAATACAATAAAGATGCGAATAAGCAAATTTATGTCATTAAACGTTATGATTTTGAAACCGGAGAAATCGAGAAAATCACTGGTGGACCAGGTGGTGCTGCAAGACCGCAAATGTCAAGAGACGGGAACCTGCTTGCTTTTGTAAAACGTGTGCGCACTAAAACTGTTTTATACATTCACAATTTACAGACCGGAGAAGAATGGCCGGTTTATGATGATTTAAATAAAGACCAGCAAACATCTTGGGCTATTTTTGGTGTGTATCCAAATTTCAGCTGGATGCCCAATAATGAAGATATTGTAATATGGGCGAAAGGGAAATTCCAAAAAGTAAACGTAAAAACCATGGCAGTTTCAACGATTCCTTTTACAACAGATGTTGCCATTGCTATTGCGGAAAGGGTTCATTTTGAAACACCAATAAATGATAAGGAATTCGATGTGAAAATGATACGTGATGCCGTAACTTCTCCTGACGGAAAAACTTTAGTTTTTAGAGCTTTAGGTTATTTGTGGACAAAAAACCTGCCCAACGGCAACCCAAAAAGATTGACTTCGGGAACCGATTTTGAAGCTGAACCTGCTTACTCTCCAAACGGAAAAGAAATTGTTTTTGTGACTTGGAACGATTTAGAACTTGGGGCTATCAAAAAAATTTCGGTTAATGGAGGCGCATTTTCAACGCTTACTTCAGAAAAAGGCATTTACAGAACTCCTGCTTTTTCACCTGATGGAAAAATCCTTGTATTTCGCAAAGAAAGCGGCAACAACGACCAAGGACTTGCTTTTACCAAAAATCCCGGTATCTATTCAATGAATGCTTCTGGAGGAAATCAAAAATTCATCGATAAAAATGGAGAATATCCAACATTTACCAAAGACGGAAAACGCATATTTTATCAAACCGGCGGTGTTTTCTTCGGAGACCTTACCAAAGAAATAAAGAGTATGGATTTAAACGGAAATGATGAACGTTCCCATATTCAATCAAAATATGCAAACAGGCTGGTTGTGAGTCCGGACAATAATTGGATTGTCTTTTCACATTTGCATAAAGTATACCTTGCACCCCTTAACCTTAATGGGCAAACGGTGGATTTGGACAATAAAACCACTTCGGTTCCCGTATCTCAACTGGCAAAAGATGCAGGCATCAATTTGCATTGGTCGGCAAACAGTCAACAAGTGATGTGGACGTTGGGTGAAACGTATTTTAAAAATAACATTAAAGACCGTTTTACTTTTTTACCGGGTTCGCCCGAAAAAGTAGATAGCACTTCAACTAAAGGAATTTCTATAGGGTTAAAGGCGAAAGTGGATAAACCTAAAGGCAGAATTGCTTTTACAAATGCCCGAATTATCACTATGGAAGGCGACGAAGTTATAGAAAACGGAAGTATTGTCATCAACCAAAACAAAATAGAAGCTCTTGGAAAATCTTCAGAAGTGACCATTCCAAATGATGCTAAAATATATGATATTGCCGGAAAAACCATTATGCCCGGAATGGTGGATGCACACGCTCATGTTGGCGGTTTCCGCTATGGATTGACCACCCAACAAAACTGGCAATTTTATGCCAACTTAGCGTTTGGGGTAACTACATCCCACGATCCGTCTGCCAATACCGAAACCATTTTTACGCTTTCAGAAATGATTAAAAGCGGTGCATTGGTTGGACCTCGCCTTTACTCAACCGGTTACATACTTTATGGTGCTGAAGGTGATTTTAAAGCAGTAATCAACAATATTGATGATGCCCGTTTATCGATTAAGCGAACCAAGGCTTTTGGTGCACTTTCGGTGAAGAGTTATAATCAACCACGTCGCGACCAGCGCCAGCAAGTGTTGAAGGCTGCCCGTGAAGAAGGCATTAATGTAGTTCCTGAAGGCGGTTCTACCTTTTTCCATAACCTTACTATGGTGATAGACGGCCACACCGGTGTGGAACACAACATTCCGATAGCGCCTGTTTACAAAGATGTTCTTGAACTTTGGGGCGCCAGTGAAGTTGGTTACACCCCAACTTTAATCGTAAATTATGGCGGACTCAATGCTGAAATTTACTGGTATCAAAAAACGAATGTGTGGGAAAATGAAAAATTGCTGCAATTTACGCCGAGAAGCATTATTGATGCGCGTTCCCGTCACCGAATGATGATTCCCGATGAAGAATATGAAAACAGCCATATTCTTACCTCCAAAACAGCAAAAGCACTTTCGGATAAAGGTGTAAAAGTGAATATGGGCGCGCACGGACAATTGCAGGGAATGGGTGCGCATTGGGAATTGTGGAGCCTTCAACAAGGCGGAATGAGCAATATGGAAACTTTAAAAACAGCCACCATAAATGCCGCAAATTATATTGGCGCTGGAAAAGATATTGGTTCTTTAAAAGTCGGTAAACTTGCTGATTTACTGGTATTAGAGAAAAATCCTTTGGAAAATATCCAAAACTCAAACAGCTTAATATTTACCATGGCAAACGGCAGATTGTACGACAGCAACACGATGAATCAAGTGGGCAACGAACCTAAAGTGCGTGCACAATTTTATTGGGAAAACAATAAATATAACGCCTCATTTCCTTGGCATGAAGAAAGCAACAGTTTTATGGTGCAGGAATGTTGCGGTTCGGGGCACAATTAGGAAAAAATAATAACCTTCCAAAACAAATACAACAAAAAGGCGCCTTCATGAAGGCGCTTTTTTGTTGATTTCTAATTTATTGGATTCCCTTATTCTTTTTTCACTTTAATGTATTTTCTCAAATTGGAAGTTAAAATTTGGTCGAGTTCCTTTTCGTTTCCTGGGGTGGTTTCCACGAACACCATCCCAAAAAACGGATAATCATTGAAATCCACTTTCCTTAATTCCAGTGGATTTTCAAAGTCGGAAAGCAGCAAGTCATAATCGAAAGTCGCAATTTTGTTTTCGGGAATTCCTGAATTGTTGTCTAACAGAATGAGGCTGTATTTTTTATTTTCACCTGTTTTAAATAGTTCCTCCCAATTTGGCTTTGTTCCGTTTAAAAAATACAGGTATGAGTTAAAGCCAAAAGCGAAATACGACAAATCGGCCGTGGTGCACCAGCCGCCAAATCTCATAGGATTTACTTCTATGGGAATGATTGTTCCTTTTCTATCGATCCGAACTTCCATATGAAAAGGAAAATTTCTAAAATTGGTCAATGCAGCAAGCGTATTTAAAAAGATTTGCATTTTTGGCAAGTGGGTTTCAATAATTTCTTGTGAAGTGGTATACACCCGATCGTTTACGTCTTTTCCTGTTGAAAAACGATGGTGTAAAATAGATAAAATCACTGGTTCACCTTCTTTATTGAAATAGCAGTCCATGGCATATTCTTCACCTTCAATGCAGTCTTCCAAAATAAAATAATCGGTATCCACCACTTCATTTGGGTAAAAACCTTTAATTTTATCAATATCGTCGATAATTTTGTTTAAAACCTGAGGCCATTCTTCAGGTTGATCAACTTTATGGACACCCAAACTAAAAAAGCCCACTGCCGGTTTTATGATAAAAGGAAATTTTATATTTTGAAGCGAGAACTGTGCTAAATCTTCAAATTTAATGCCTTTAAAAAAGTAATCGGGAAAAGTGTCTTTCAGCAATTCACGAAACTTTATTTTATTTTTGAATACGTGAATCTGTCCAGGAAATTTTGTGGAAGCTACGTTTTTTTCTACCCAGCTGATGCTGTTTTCCGAGTTGGTGTATAGTGGATAACCTGGATTATTTTTTATGAATTCAACCGCTTCTTTCTCCGGAATCCAATTTAGGGACTCATCCTGAATCATGGCTCTCGCCGCTTTGGTGGACACAATTTTAAGGTTCTTTTCTTTGATGGTCTGGAGCAGAAATGCTGAAATATAGGGCTGGTCAATTAAAATCATTTGGATTGTTTTGTCTCCGTAAATTTAAGTTGAAAGTTTTAAGTTTCAAGTTGAAAGTTTAAAAAAATTAGCAAATTTATGAACACCACTTATTTTGTTATTTTGGGTTTTTATCTGATTCTTTGTCTTTTTCTTTGCCTTTGTCTTTGTCTTTTTCTTTGTCTTTTTCTTTGCCTTTGTCTTTTTCTATTTCTTTGTCTTTTTCTATTTCTTTGTCGTCACTTTCTTTATTGTTATTTTTCTTTCTGAAACCAATTAAACTGCGATATTTGAGCTCGGTCTTTTTGAGTTCTTCCTCCAACTTTCTGTATCTGGTGATATCCTTGATCGTTATTACGGCGGCAACTACCTGATTTTGTTGATCCAATATTGGTCTTCCGCTTAGCAAAACCCTTCTCTTCTCTTGCAATTCCGGGTTTGAAAGTATTACATCTACATCATCAGTTGCTTCCCCTTCCAAAGCAAGCTCCATTGAAAGTTTTTGAGTAGGGAAAATTGTTTTGCCATCAGGATAATAAAGTTCAAAGTGATTAGAAAAATCAGCGGAAATCTTATTGTCATCTTCTGTTCTGAAAAGTTTATTTACCATATTATTTGCCAACACCACCTTTTTCTGTGAATTGGCTACAATAACACCATCGCTAATATTCTCAAGAACCATATTTAATTTTTGCTGATTTTCATATAATTCCTTCAAAGCCTCTTCTTCTTCTTCTTCCAGTTTTAACTGGTCAGTTATATCTCGTGCTATTGCATATAAAATTCCCGTGGCAGTATCTGTTGTTGCTGTCCACGACAACCATTTTATATCGCCATCCTTGCACACCCAACGATTTTTAAAATTTACAAGGGGAGTGCCTTTTTGAAGTTCATCAATTGCTTTTTCGGTGACTTCTAAATCTTCCGGGAAAATATAGGTCGTAAAAGGTTTTGTTTTTAGCTCCAAATCACTATACCCCAATACCTTGCTTAAAGATGGATTAATTTTTAAAAACATATTTTTTGAGGCAATAATCAAAATATCTAATGACATTTTGAAAAAAGTATCAGCTGCCTTTAAGGAATCCTCAACTTCTTTATTAGCTGTGACATCTCTTGCAACAGCATATAAAAGTCCAGTTTCCACATCGGGATAGGTGGTCCAATTCAGCCATTTTAAAGAGCCGTCTTTACAAATATAACGATTCTCAAAATTCGCTGTGACTGCTCCGGACTGAAGTTTTTTAACTTCTTGTAGAGTGCTATCTATATCTTTGGCGTAAACGAAGGACATAAAAGGTTTCCCCAAAAGTTCCTGTTCGGAATAACCCAATATATTTAGCGTTGCCGGATTGACCTTTTTAAAAGTGTTATGGGAGGCAATAATTAACATATCTTTGGACATATTAAAGAAGGTGCTCCCAGCCACTAGCAATTCCCTCGAATTTATTCTCTCAGTGATGTCTGTAGCAATGGTCCCCACCGCAAATACCCTGTTAGAGGCGTCAAACAAAGGGAATTTAACTGCAAGATAAGTATGTGGGCCGTCCGATTGCTCAACAACTTCCTCTACTTGGATTTCCTTTTCTAATTTTACGGCTTCCAAATCTGTGCTTCGGTATCTATCCGCAATTTCTTTAGGCAAGAAATCATGATCCGTTTTGCCTTTTACGTCTTCCTCTTTCAACTTGAAAAGAGATTCATATTGCTTATTAATCAATAAGTATTCGCCATTTATTTTTTTGACGGAAATAGGATTTGTAGTGTTGTCAATGATGGAATGCAACAATTTACGATTCTCCAACAATTTTAGTTCAGCTTCATTTTTTTCTTTAAACTGAGCACGGAGGATAAAATAAACAACTGTTAACATCCCCAAAGAAAGTGCAATTAATGCCAGAGAAATCCAATCCCACAATAGGGGAGTTTCAGTAAGTATTTTAATCCAATAAATGAATCCAAGCGCCAAAATCACTAAAAGGTTAATCATGTAACCCAAAATAATTTTTGTTTTAAAAGAGATTTTCATCTGTTTATATCTATTTGTTTTTAATGGATAAATTTAATTCGCCTATAAGATCTATTGGTTGGTATTTAAAATTATTCTGGCTCATTTTATTAGACTATTTTTTAACCGGAAATAAAGAAAAATACTTATTGTAAAAGATTTACTACACTAAGTTAACCATTTAACTTGAATTTTAATAGAATTTTGACCCAATTTTTCGTCCAAATATTTTGGAATTTACTTGAATAAATATTTCCAAAAGGAACAGTTTATGAATTCATTATTAACAAAATGACAGTTTTTTGTTACAATTCCTTGTTTTTGAGAATTAAATGAATTTGTTTTTTTATTTTTGTTTTGAATAAAAACTATGAATTATGGCAATTAAAAAACAGTATTTAAAAAACAAACCCATTTGCAAGGTGACATTTAGCATTGCCGCAAAAGATGCCAATAAAGTGGCTGTAATTGGGGATTTTAATGACTGGGATGCTAAAGCTGCCCCATTAAAAAAATTAAAAAACGGCACTTTTAAAGGAACTGTAGGTTTGCAGAAAGGTCAATCGTATGAATTTAGATATGTTGTTGACGGAGATTATGTCAACGACGAAGAAGCCGACGATTATTTGTGGAATGATTTTGCCGTGGGTGAAAACGGGGTTCTAAATTTGTAGCTGGCATCAAATATCAAAAATTACAATTCTCAATTCGTAATTCAATTTGCGTTAGGGATTAAAGCAAAAATACTTTTTTGAGATTTTTACCGATAAAAAGATTGCAGCGAAAAGCCCGACCCGAAGGGGGAACGCCCTATAAATTATACTTCACGGAAAACATGTACAATCTTGGCTGAATAAAGTACAGTGAGGTTGAATTGCTATCAGAAATTTCGTTGTAACTGTCTGTATTCATGGACAGGTTATTTGTTAAATTATCTGCTGAAATTTTAAATTCCCATTTGCTTTTCTTTTGTTGATAATACAGGTTTGCGTTTAAAAATGAATAGGTGTTTTTAACCATATTTTCATCATTTTTATAGTTATAATAACTATAATTGGCCGTAAAAATGAAGTTTTTCAAAAATCCGATTTCCATATTGGCGAATGGCCTATCAGTAGCGCTTCCAGTTTTTGAATATTCGGAAAACGATTTTTGGTAACCGACTTCAAAATTTGGAGCATCTTTAAATTTAGATGCCACACTTGCCTGATAGCTGTGCGAAAGCGATTTTGATTTAATTTGTTCGTTATTTACCGTATTGTTAAAAGTGGAATTTGAGAAATTTGCCCTGAAATTTGTTTTAAGTTTGCTGTATGTTTTACCGTACCTGAAATTTGCGGAAAATGTTTCATCTGCCAAGTTTGAATTTACAGGATACGAAATCCTGTCAATCCCTTTCAATTCTGTACTATTTTTTACGACGTTAACCTTTTTATTGTAATTAACCGATGCATTTACATTGGTGAATGAAAACATACTGAAGCTGAAATAATTTAACGAATAACTGTGGTACAAGGCGTTTTCCAAAAGCCTATTTCCACGAGTCAACGAATTGTAATTGGACAACATATTGCCTTCCGCAATTTTATTTACATCAGAAAACTGCGTGGAGATTGAATAATTGAAACGCAAACTTTCTGAAGATTTTAACTGTAAACTGGCATACATATCGGGCAATACTTTTGTTTGATTGTCTTTATTTTCAGCGCCTAATTGGTTGTCTTTTGTGATATAATGGTGTAAACTTATGCCTGGATTAAAGGTAAATTTGCCGGAAACAGCTTTGTAATGAAGCCCTAAAAACAAGTCGGTAAAATTAAAATCCACCTCATTATTCAAGACAGTGTCATTAAAATTAAGCACACTTCCATCATTTAAATTTTGAGAAATGCCCGATGTTAAACTTTGGGCGCTTAAAGTACTTCCCAGTGTTACGTTGATATTGCTTTTTGGAGTCAGCAAATAATAGTAATCAAACTTGGCGTCAAGTTTATTGGTGCTTGTTTTTTTATGCTGAATAAGGTCGATAATGGCTTCGCTGTTGGAAGGAATGATTTCAAATGGCTGTGAAGCTGACAAGGAATTGTATAATGGTTTGTCTTTTTCATAAAGATATTGCAATTCGGCAGCGAAAATATTCTTATCATCAATGGTATAGTAAAGATTGAAATTTTGGTTTAATGTTGCCGGTTTTTCCTCTTTGTAAGTATCTGCACTTCGTTGCGTTGAGGTAACATCCAAAAGCTCGGTTTGTTCAGACAGCTTTCCAAAAACATCATAATCAATGTGCAAATTATTTGTTGGTTTGTAGGTTGTGCTGAATTTTAACATTCCCAATTTACTGCCTTGTATGGCCGATGTTTCGCTTATTTCGGTTAAATTTAGTTTGTTATAAACGGTATTTGACTGTGTAAACATATCCGTTTCCGAATTATTTACAATGGCAAAGCCGTTAAAATCTATTATTTTTTTAGGCGCCATACTAAAATTTAAAGCCCCAAATTTTGACGTGATTTGCTGTGCCTGATTATTTTGCGAGGTCAAAAAACCCAATCCGCCCGATGATATGTTAAAATTGGTTCCGCTACCCCTCATTCCTCCTCGCAAACCACCTGTAAATCTAAAATAATCGCGCATGGTAAACGGCGCTTCACCAATATTGTTGAAATCGGCCAACAGATTGATGCTTTTTTCCGGACTGTAGTAAAACAGTTTCGGTTTTGCACTGTGTTTTTCATTGTCACCAACACCGGCATTCACTTCACCAAACCAAAATCTTTTTTTTCCTTGTTTCAATTTAATATTGATCACAATATTGTCTTCATTATTGGTAACACCTCGCATTCCTGCAACCTCATTATAGTTTTTTAGTACCTGCACTTTATCGATGGCGCTTGCCGGAATATTTTGGGTCGCCAATTTTGAATCGCCATCAAAAAATTCCTTTCCTTCCACCAATACTTTCTGCACTTTTTTTCCTTCAACTTCAACTTCACCATTGGAATCAATATCAATTCCGGGCAATTTTTTAAGCACGTCTTCCAGCTTTTTTTCCTTCCCTGAAGTAAACGAATCGGCATTGTACACAATGGTATCGCCCACAATTTTCACAGGCATTTCATAGGTAATTTGGACTTCATTAAGCGATTCATTAGACTCTTCCAACATTATATGCTCAACCATATCCGCATCAGAATTTGTAACTATGATATCCACATTTTTTGTATTAAATCCCAAATAGCTCACTTTTAAGGTATATGCTTCATTTTGCCCCAAACTCAATTTATAATTCCCTTTTGAATCGGTAATGGAATATGACTGCAATATGTTGGTGCCCTTTTTAAAAGCGATCACATTTGCCATTTCCAAAGGATTATCAGCCTTGTCTTTAACGGTTCCTTCCAGTTTAACGGTCTGTGCGGAAATAAGCAACGGGAGAAGTGATGCTATAAATAGAGATGACAGTTTTTTCATTTAAAAAATGGGTCTAAAGAAATTGTTATGTATGGGCATTGAATTGTTAATTTTAATTGGCTAATTGCCTCATCAGCGAATTGGCTAACTCAACCTTAATTATCAATTGGTTTTATCCTCCTATTCTCATATGCATGCCTCCATCTCCACTTTTTTCTCTTTCATTCCTCATTCGATCTCTCATCTCTTTCATTTTTTCTTTCAGGATTTCGTCATATTCTTTTTGGGTCACCACTTTTCCTTTAGAAGGTTCGCTTATATCTGCTTTTTCTTTAGGATTCATCACAATTTTTGTACACAATATTTGGGTGTTTCCGGCATTTATCTCTAAAATTAAACCCGGCAATCCCCAATAATCTCCAGGGCCGTGACTCACAGGAATATCCATACTGTACCAGGCAATAACTGGAACCAGCTCGATCTTTTCTTCTTCTTCTTTCTCCTTGTCTTTGTTGTCATTATTTCGTCTTCCAAAAGTAAAATTATTGGCACTTGCCGGCATTTCAATAATGGTGGTTGCTTTAAAACACAGATTTTCACCAATCATTTTGGTTTCCTGCTCCATTTTCCATTCGTAAGTTTTTAAGGAGTCTTTAATCAGGAAATTTTTACCGCTGAATTCATTTTCTTTTGCCAATGTTTTTGTTTGGATATTTTTATAATATTTCCCTGTTGCACCCCCACCCATCATCATAAATCGCATTCCGCCTCTGCCACCGGCACCTTGATCCAGTTTTTCTTCTTCCTTATAAATAGAAGCTGTTTTGTCGAATGTTAATATATAGGTTTTTTCCAATTGATTTTTCATCATTTCCTGAATGCGTTTCATTCTATCCGCAGGAATTCCAGAAGATGACAGGTCCATTTCAAATTTTGTTTTTGTTTGATAAACCGCACTACCTTGGAAATCTTGGGCACTTAAGGCTGTTTGTATTAATAAGAAAACCAACACAATGCTTTTTAGAAGAATATTTATCATATTAATTATTTTAAATTAATTTCTGAACAAATATAAGTGCTAAAAAAATACAATACCGTTAATTAGTGTTAACGATTGTTAAGCGATTCGGATAAACCAATTTATGTGCTTACTTTTGACTTATGAATAAGAAAAACTACAAATGGGTGGTGTATTTTATTGGGGTGACTATAGTTACCACCATTGCAGTTCAGGTGTATTGGAATTACAGGGAATATGAGTTAAACAAACAAAATTTAATCAGTAAAGTACAGCAAAGTCTGGACAATTCGGTTGAAGCGTATTTTGCCAATTTAACAAAATCGGGGATTATAACATTTACTTCTTCAGACAAAAAAAACTCAAATGAAATAACGGATACTATTGTGGTAAGCACCAATTCGAGATGGGGTTTGCGAAAAAAAGTGGACAGCACCTTACAAAATATCGCAAAACTTAAAAACCAGAAACCTTTATTCATCAACAACCAAAGAAATCACGCGTTTTTTACCCCAAATGATGTGATTCCAAAAAATATTGACAGTTTAATTTCCAAAGTTTTTATTTCAATTTCGAGAGACACCTTAGACTTAAAAAAGTTGGATACTTATTTGTCTGAAGAGTTTAAACGGACACACATTGGAATTGATTATGCCTTAAAATACGATTATTTTGAGTGGATTTCTGAAGATAATTTCGATAAAAAAACAATTGACTACCAACTTGAAAATTTCCCCGAAAAACATTTGACAGTCATGTCAAAATCGGCTTATTTACCCCACAGAAGCCATTTAGAACTTCAGTTTACCAACGAAACTGCCATTTTGCTGAAAAATTCATTCATAAGTATTTTACTGTCGTTGGTTTTGTCAATAAGCATTATTGCAAGTTTGATTTATTTGCTAAAAACCATTTACAAACAAAAACAACTTGCCGAAGTAAAAAACGACTTAATCAATAACATTACGCACGAATTTAAAACGCCTATCGCCACCATTTCAACCGCACTGGAAGCCATGAAAAACTTCAATGCTTTGGATGATAAAGTTAAGGCTGAAAAATATATTTCCATCGCAAATGCACAAGTAGCCAATTTAAATATAATGGTCGAAAAGATATTGGAAACTGCCGTCCTAAATAATGAGCAATTGGCACTAAACAAACAACCAGTGGTTATTGCCGAACTTATTGCTCATGTGGTTGATAACTATAAAATAACGGCGCCAGAAAAAATAATTAACTTCAAAAATACTATTGGAGATAGTTCCTTAAACGTGGATCAATTTCACTTCGCTAATGCTATAGGAAACATTATTGATAATGCGCTGAAATATGGCGGAAAAACAATTACCGTGGAATTGTCTTCCCTAAAAAACAATGTTGTCATTTTTATCAAAGACAACGGAAACGGGATACCTAAAACACAGAAAGACAAAGTTTTTGAACAATTTTACAGAATTCCTACAGGCAACATGCACAATGTAAAAGGTTTTGGCATTGGTTTGTATTACACCAAAAATATTATCGAAAAACACGGCGGCACCATTTCTGTAGTGTACGATGCAAATAACGCCACGCTTTTTAAAATTGTATTGCCAAATGAGTAATCCCATAAAAATATTGCTGGCTGAGGATGAACCTTCTTTAGGCCAAATTATTAAGGAAAGTTTAGAAACCCGAAATTTTGAAGTGCTGCTTTGTGCCGACGGCGAACTGGCTTATGAAACATATAAACGAGAAAATCCATTGTTACTGGTGTTGGACGTGATGATGCCAAAAAAAGACGGATTTACGCTTGCCAAAGAAATAAGAAAAGAAGATATGGAAATTCCCATCATATTTTTAACGGCAAAATCTCAGACTGAAGACGTTGTCAAAGGGTTTAATTTAGGAGGAAACGACTATCTAAGAAAACCTTTCAGTATGGAAGAATTGATAGTTCGCATCAATGCACTTTTAAAAAGAGGCGAAAACGAAAACGGTAACGACATTATTAAAATAGGCAACTATCTTTTCAATGTCAAAAATCAGACACTTGTTTTAAACGACGATTCAGAAACATTAACGCACCGAGAATCGGAATTGTTACACCATTTAATCAAGCATAAAAATCAGGTTTTGGATCGTTCTTTTATTCTAAAAAAATTGTGGGGAGACGATGATTTCTTCAATGCCCGCAGCATGGACGTTTTTATCACCAAGCTTCGAAAAAAGCTGAAAGACGATGCTTCCATCCAAATTATTAATATTCGCGGTTATGGCTATAAGTTAATTTTTTAAAGCACTGAAATTTGTATTGGTAAAACATAAAAAATTTAAGTAAATTAGCTTTTTTCATATTCACTTAAAAATAAATTATGCACGTAGCAATTGCCGGTAATATAGGCGCAGGTAAAACCACCCTTACTAAACTGTTAGCCAAACATTACAAATGGGAACCCCATTACGAATCTGTTGAAGAGAATCCTTATTTAGATGATTTTTACGGTGAAATGGAGCGCTGGTCGTTTAATTTGCAGGTTTATTTTTTAAACAGCCGGTTCCGCCAAATATTGGAAATAAGAGAAAGCGGCAAAAACCTAATTCAGGACAGGACCATTTATGAAGATGCCCGAATTTTCGCCCCAAACCTTCACGCCATGGGCTTAATGACCAATCGTGATTTTGTGAATTATGAATCACTGTTTGAATTGATGGAACGTTTGGTTTCCCCGCCCGATTTATTAATTTATTTAAGAGCCACCATCCCAACTTTGGTTGGCCAAATTCATAAAAGAGGCCGCGAATACGAAAACTCCATCAGCATTGATTATTTAAGCAGGTTAAATGAACGCTACGAAGCCTGGATTACCAAATACACCAAAGGAAATTTATTGATTATAGATGTTGATAAATTAAATTTTGTGGACAACCCTGAAGATTTATATTCTGTAATCAACAAAATTGACGCCCAAATAAACGGACTTTTTTAAACTAAACTTTTCAAACGTTCAATTTAAAAGAGTGAGACATATAAAAAATGGGGAAATACATAGACAACAATTTAATCAACGATGAACGTGTTGAATTGGAAACCGCTTATCATTGGATTATCTTCTTCAGTTTAAGATCAATCTTTACTTTGTTTATTGCGCCAATGATTGACAGATACACCGACGAATTTGCAATCACAAACAAACGGGTCATTATTAAGACAGGCCTAATTAGCAGAAAAACTTTCGAAATGAACCACTCAAAAATTGAAAGCGTAAATGTTGATCAGGGAATTTTGGGCAGAATACTAGGCTATGGAACTATTAGAATTGTTGGCTCTGGAGGCACAAAAGAAGTGTTCCCTAACATTTCAAACCCTTTAAAATTTAGAAAGAAATTTCAAGAAATGTCCATTTAAATAATTTTAAACAGGACATAAACAAATTAAGAATTAATCTGTCATTTTTTTACAAAGATTTTACACAAAAGAAGAAAATCACATGAGCATTCTTTTGGCAAGATTGTTGAGTCCTCGCACATAGTTATAAAGAAGTTAGGTGAAAACAATAAATGCGTATTTCATAATTTGTTGTCTTTTCTAAAATCTTTAGCCTAAATTCACCATAATTATAGACGTAGATGTATGCAGTTCCTGGAAAATCCTCTTTTTAAAAAATACCTGAAATACTTTTTAATAGCAATCTCATCGTTAATATTGCTAAGCGTCCTGTTCTTTTTTGCTGTATATATAGGAATTTTTGGGCCATTGCCCAACAAAGCGGAACTGGCTTCAACCAGCAATGAGGAAGCAACACAAGTCATTTCTTCCGACAACAAAATCATAGGGAAATATTTTGCCCAAAATCGTACAAATATCACCTGGGATCAAGTACCCGATCATCTTAAAAACGCTTTGATTGCCACCGAAGACAAACGTTTCTTTACCCACAGAGGTTATGACCTTCAAAGTTATTTTCGCGTTTTCTTCAAAAGTGTCCTGATGGGCGACAATAAAGGAGGCGGAAGCACTTTGACCCAACAACTCGTTAAAAATTTATATGGCCGTCATGATTTCAGCATTTTAAGTATGCCGGTAAATAAAGTGAAGGAAATTATTATTGCAGCGCGTATAGAGTCTTTGTTCACCAAGGAGGAACTTTTATTGCTTTATCTGAATTCAGTGCCATTTGGAGAAAATCTTTATGGAATTGAAACTGCTTCCCAAAGGTATTTTAACAAACCAGCCAGCAAATTAAAGGTGGAAGAATCGGCTGTTTTGGTGGGTTTATTAAAAGCAAACACCACTTTTAATCCGCGTTTGAATCCAAAAAATTCGCTTGAACGCAGAAATATGGTTTTGGATTTGATGGAGAAACAAGCTTATTTGATGGTTAAAGAAGCAGACAGCCTGCAAAAATTGCCGTTAAAACTTCACTATGAAAACATTACTTTGGAAGCGCCTGCAGGTTATTTTGTACATCAGGTAAAGCAAAAAGCGTTGAAAATCTTAGAAAATCTCAAAGACGAAAACAAAAAGGAATATAACCTTGAAAAAGACGGCCTTAAAATATACACGACCCTGAATATGCAGGTTCAGAAAATGGCTACCGACGGCATCCAAAAACATTTGGCCAAAATGCAAAAAGTGCTGGACAAAGAGCTTGAAAACCGAAATTTTAAAAAAGAATGGCTCAGGAAACTAAAAGCTGAGCGTAACCTAACAGATAAAGACCAGGAAAAAAGAAATATTGAAGTTTTTGACTGGAAAGGGGTCGAAACAAAAAAAATGAGTAAAATAGACAGTTTATGGCATTATTATAAAATGTTAAATGCTGCGGTGCTCATCACCAATCCAAAAAACGGCGCCGTCATTACCTGGGTTGGCGGCAATGATTTCAGGAAGCTTCCTTTTGATGTGGTACAGTCGCACCGGCAAATCGCTTCGGCTTTTAAACCCATTTTATATGCCACTGCATTTGAAGATGACTTTGAACCCTGCAACTATATGGAGAATGTTGAAAAAGTATATCCTGAATACGAAAATTGGGCGCCTAAAAATTTTGATTACAAATCCACTCAGGACAGCACAGTAGCGTTATGGTATTCACTATCCCACTCCATGAATCTGCCAACGGTTGACTTATACTTTAAAGTGGGTAGAGAGAAGCTTCTTAATACCTGCAACAAACTAAATTTTCCTCACACTAAGGATGATGCGCCTTCAATTGCTTTGGGCACACTCGATTTATCGCTTTTTGAAATTGTACGTGCTTATGGTGCATTCGCCAATAAAGGTCAAACAACCGAGCCTGTGATGATCAATAAAATTACCGACGCCAGCGGAAAAATATTGTATAAAAGAGAAGCTGCCGAACTTGAAAAAGTTTTCAGTGTAAAAACCAGCCAAATGATTACGGCTATTTTGCAAAAAGCCATCAATCAGGGAACTGGAACGAGAATACGAAATCAGTATGGAGTTTATGCAGATCTTGCCGGTAAAACGGGTACAGCCCAGAACTATACAGACGCATGGTTTATTGCCTATACGCCCGATTTGGTAATTGGCACCTGGGTAGGAGCCAGCACGCCAGATGTTCATTTTTACAGTGGGCAAGGATCGGGATCTTCATTGGCATTGCCTATTGTTGGAAATGTGCTTCGCGGCATAGAACAGGACGCCAAATTGAGAAAACAATTCCTCACCCCGTTTTCAATTCCTTATCATATTTATGATGATATGGAATGTGACCCTTACCACGAAACGGGAATTACAGGGTTTTTCAAAAGGTTGTTTAATTAAAGTTTTTTTACAGATTGTCTGAAATTAAATAAACAAAAACCAAAATTGCCTTAATGAAATAATTTAAAATGAACAACGTTTTAAAATAAGTCGTAATACATTAATTCACTCAGAAAAATGAAACATATATCAATTTTATTAATTATTGGATTTTTATTCTTGGGCTGTAAAAATGATGCTGTTAAAACTAACAAATTACCTAATGAAACTGAGCAGTTAAACTTTAAAAACGACTCCTTAAAAAGGGAAATTAAACTCCTGAAAAGTTTAAACGACTCTTTAATTAAAATAAGCCAAGACGAGAAAAATTACTGGTTTGATCCTGATTTCAACGGTTCTCATTTAACCCGTCAGGGAATTACAAATCCTGAGAAATTTGTTGAAAACGCCCTTCAAAAAAGGGCAGACTTAATTCCTGAAGGCGTTTTGGGAGGAACTATGAACTATGGAAAAATTCAATTGCTCGGAAACAGGTGGGTCATTGCCGACTATAGTGACGGGCATATTCAGGGCAGGTCTATTTATGAATATAGAATCAATGGAAAAAATGAGCTGGCATTTAAAATCATGGCATCAAATGACACCGAATAAATCTGCTTAATTTCTGTTTATTAATCGTTAAAAGTCGAGGTAAAACAATATTGTAATTAAATATAAAAAATACAATACCAAGAGTGCCATTTAGCTACAAATTAGATACTTTTCTTAACTCATCTTATTTATGGCGGTTTTCCCAATATTTATTTAAAACTCCTTAAACAGCCCTAAGTTCTTCCGCTTTTTAGTATTTTTGAATGTTTAAGGACGATGTTTGAAAGTCTGGAGCAATTACAAGACCCTCTGTTCTTAACGACGAATAAAATGATAAAAAAATTATTTTTAGGACTAATTTTAACTTTTATATTTGAAGGTTGCAATGTTCAGGCCCATAAAGTTTCTGTTGCGGCAGCCTCCGATTTAAAATTTGCGTTAGACTCCGTTATTTCGATTTATCACAAACAATATCCGACTCATAAAATAGAGGTAACCTATGGTTCGTCAGGTAAATTTTTAGAACAAATTCAATACGGTGCGCCATTTGATTTGTATTTTTCTGCGGATGTGAGCTATCCACAAAAACTAACAGCACTTGGATTAACCCTTTCTGATGTAAAAACTTATGGCATTGGCAGCATTGTCATCTGGAGCAAAAAAATTGATCCAAATATTGAAAAAATGAACGCACTTCTCAATCCCAACCTGAATAAAATAGCCATCGCAAACCCTGAACACGCCCCTTACGGTGAAAGAGCCAAAGAAAGCATGATGTATTATAAAATTTACGATACCGTAAAAAGCAAGTTTGTATTTGGAGAAAATATTTCCCAAACCGCCCAGTTTGTTCAGCTTGGCGCTGCCGATATTGGTATTGTGGCATTGTCATTGGCTTTATCTCCCAACATGAAGAAAGAAGGAGGGAAATATTATGTCATCCCCGAAAAATCACACAAGCCACTGGAACAGGGCTATGTCATTTTAGAACACGCCAAAAATAACCCGAACGTTCTAGAATTTTATAATTTTATGGCATCGTCAAAAGCAATCATGATTTTAAAACACTTCGGATTTACCCAAAAAGAAACTAAATTTTAATGAATGTTCTTATAGGAAATATCACAGGTATCCATGGCAGCGAATCACTTTCTTTGGTTAAAATTGAAGTTGGAGGCGTCATTTTCACTTCCATTATTATTGATACACCAGAATCCGAAGTTTATTTTAAAATCGGGAATAGGGTTAACGTATATTTTAAAGAAACCGAAGTGATTATTGCTAAAAATGAGCTACTGAACATCAGCATACAGAATAAAATTCCCTGTACTATAATTTCCATGAAACTTGGAGAAATTTTAACGGAATTGCATTTGAGATTTGAAGATTTTGACATTAAATCTCTTATAACCACCAATGCCTGCAAAACCTTAAATTTGAAAAATGGTGATGCTGTTTTGGCATTGATAAAAACGAACGAAATTAGTTTATCTCCCAATGATTGATTTAGATCCTTTATGGTTAACTGCCAAACTGGCCTTGATAACAACGGTTATTTTACTGGTGGTTTCCTTACCGCTCAGTTATTGGCTTGCCTACAGTAAATTCAAATTTAAATCTGTTGCGGAGGCCATTGTAAGTCTGCCACTGGTATTGCCCCCATCTGTTTTGGGTTTCTATTTATTGGTTGCTTTTAGTCCGCAAAATGCTTTTGGTAAATTTTTAGACCAGTATTTTGACATCCGTTTGGTTTTTTCATTTGAAGGATTGATTATTGCTTCCGTAATATACAGTTTGCCTTTTATGGTTCACCCCATTCAGGCGGGATTAAAAAATCTGCCAGCTTCACTTAAAGAAGCTTCTTTCACCTTGGGAAAATCGAGATTTACCACGCTTACCAAAATTTTGCTACCCAATATAAAATCATCCATTTTAACAGGAATTGTATTGACTTTTGCGCACACCGTTGGTGAATTTGGCGTTGTATTAATGATTGGCGGAAGCATCCCTAAAGAAACCAGAGTGGCTTCCATTGCCATTTATGATGAAGTGCAGGCCATGAATTATGATGCCGCAAATTTATATGCCGGCATCCTGTTTGTTTTCACTTTTTCAATTCTTTTGGGTGTTTACCTCATTAACAACACCTTCAGTAAAGCAAATCCGTTTAATAATGATTAAATTTTACGCATTTAAAACACTTCAAACAGCCGACGGAAAACTTCCTTTGGAGGTGTCATTTTCTGTTGATAAAGGACAGTTTGTTACCATTTACGGAAATTCAGGTGCTGGAAAAACGACCATTCTCAGAGTTTTGGCAGGACTCACCAACACAGAAAAATCACTGATTGAAGTGGATGGTGAATGCTGGAACAACACCGAAAAAAAAATAATGCTGCCCATACAAAAACGTTCGGTCGGGTTTGTATTTCAGGATTATGCCTTATTTCCTAATTTAAGCGTTCGAGAAAATTTGGCTTTTGCACTTCAAAAAGGCCATGATAAAAACATTGTAAATGAGTTGTTGGAATTGATGGAATTGCAATCTCTGCAAAACAGCAAACCCCAACATTTATCAGGCGGACAAAAACAGCGTGTCGCTTTGGCTAGGGCAATTGCAAGTAAACCAAAAATATTGTTGCTCGACGAGCCGCTTTCTGCACTTGATGACGAAATGCGATTTAAGCTTCAGGATTATATTTTAAAAGCGCACCAGCATTTCCAACTCACTACCATTTTGGTGAGCCATCACCTACCTGAAATATTTAAACTTTCCGATAAAGTAATTTTGCTTGAAAAGGGAAAAATCATAAAAGAAGGAACCCCCTCTTTTATTTTTTCGGAAGATAAATTAAGTAGTAAATTTAAACTCAACGGAGAAATTATCGCTATTCAAAAAAGCGATGTGATTTACATCATAAGTGTGCTGTCGGGATCAAATATCATAAAAGTAATTGCCACTGAAGATGAAATAAATGAGTTAAAAGTAGGGACAAAAGTATTGGTGGCCTCAAAAGCTTTCAACCCAATGATTCAGAAAATCAGCTGAAATATTTCTTTTCATCCAGCTTACCTCATAAAAAAATCCTGCCAGTTGGCAGGATTTTTTTTATAAAATACTTTAAAATTTAAGCTTCTTTAGAATTTACTCTTCAGTTGTTGGTGTAATCACCTCAACTTTAACGCCTTTAAGATTTTGAATTTCAGCTTTAACCTCAGCTTCAGTTCCTTCAAAAACTTTTTCGTCTGTCGAAATTGTCCCTTTTTCTGTTGTAGTAGTTGTTACAACAGCTTTTACAGACCCATCTTCATTCGTCGTCATTATAACTTGAACTTCTTTAGAAATTTCTTGAGTAACCATTTCTGTAGGCGCATTTTCTGAAGAAAAGTCAGCATTATTATCTGGTAACATAATGCTTGGCGCGATTACTAAGGCCACAACTGACATTAATTTCAATAAAATATTCAATGAAGGTCCTGAAGTATCTTTAAATGGATCACCAACAGTATCTCCAACTACTGACGCTTTATGGGCATCTGTTCCTTTTAGTCCTTTTTCTTCAATAGTTTTTTTCGCGTTATCCCAGGCTCCACCTGCATTCGATTGGAAAATAGCCATTAAAACACCTGTCGTTGTTACACCGGCCAATAAACCACCTAACATTTCAGGTCCGCCAATACCAAACCATTTATCACCAAAACCAACAATTACAGGTACTGCAATTGCCATTAATCCTGGAAATACCATTTCTCTTAAAGATGCTTTTGTGGAGATTTCAACACATTTTGCATAATCCGCAACACCGTCAGCCTCATCAAATATTTTTCTGTCTTCCGGAGTTGCTTTAGTCATGTCCGAATCATATTTTTTCATAACCTCTAGCGCAGCTTTTAGCTGAGGAATGTCTCTAAACTGGCGACGAACCTCTTCAATCATTGCCATAGCTGCTCGTCCTACGGCATTCATAGACAATGCAGAAAAAACGAACGGTAACATACCTCCTATTAATAAACCAGCCATAATTTTTGGCTGAGACACATCAATAGAAGTAACATTGGCAGTTTGCATAAACGCTGCAAACAAAGCCAAAGCTGTTAATGCTGCAGAAGCGATTGCAAATCCTTTACCAACCGCTGCAGTTGTGTTTCCAACAGCATCTAATTTATCTGTACGCTGACGTACTTCCTTAGGCAATTCAGCCATTTCTGCAATACCACCGGCATTGTCGGAAATTGGACCGTAAGCATCAACAGCCAATTGAATTCCTGTATTTGCCAACATCCCAACGGCTGCAATAGCAATACCGTACAAACCTGCAAAATGATGAGAAACTAAAATAGCAGCCGCAATTAACAAAATTGGAATGGCTGTTGACATCATTCCAACGCCTAAACCGGCAATAATATTTGTTGCTGCTCCAGTTTCAGATTGTCTTACAATAGACATTACTGGTTTTTTACCAGTTGCTGTGTAATATTCTGTAACTTTCCCTACTAATAAACCAGCTACTAAACCAGCAATTGTTGCCCAAAAGACACCCATAGCTCCAAAAGGCAATCCTTCAATTGATTCAGGTATTAAAGCATTAATAACAAAATAAGAGGCAACAACCATTAAAGCTGCTGAACCAAATTCACCAATATTTAAAGCAGTTTGTGGATTACCGCCATCTTTTACTTTTACGAAAAAAGTTCCAATAATTGACATCACAATCCCGGTTGCAGCTAACACCAATGGTAAATATACCGCACCTAATCCGTCAAATCCCGGAGTAATAATTATAGCTCCCAATACCATTGTTCCAATAATTGAACCAACAAATGATTCAAATAAATCGGCTCCCATACCAGCAACATCACCAACGTTATCTCCAACATTATCTGCAATGGTTGCAGGATTTAATGGGTGATCTTCAGGTATACCTGCTTCAACTTTCCCAACAAGGTCAGCTCCAACATCGGCTGCTTTGGTATAAATTCCACCACCAACACGTGCAAATAAAGCAATTGACGATGCTCCTAATGAGAATCCAGAAAGCACATTAAGTATTTCTGAAATTTCCCATCCTTGTCCGCTATAAATCATAAATAATGAGCTCAAACCTAAAACGCCAAGACCAACAACACCTAAGCCCATTACAGCACCCCCTGCAAAAGCAACTTCTAATGCTTTTCCTAAGGAAGTTCTGGCAGCTTGTGTAGTCCTTACATTCGCTTTGGTGGCAACTCTCATTCCGATAAAACCGGCTAATGCTGAACAAAAAGCTCCAACAATAAATGATACGGCAACCATTCCGCTAGAACCTACTTCATAAGTTCCTTTAAAGTAAAGAAGGACGGCTACGGCAACCACAAAAATTGAAAGTATTTTGTACTCAGCCTTCAAAAATGACATTGCTCCATCGGCAATATTCTTTGCAATTCTAGTCATTTTTTCATTTCCTGCATCTTGTTTAGTCACCCAAGAGTTTTTGAAAAACACAAAAACAAGTGCTGCAACACCAAATAGGGGTAAAAATTTTACGATTAATTCCATTATTATTATTTGTTAGTTATCATTAGTTAATTTTTTTTAATGGGGCTAAAATTAATAAAATTAGACAGATAAAAAAAACCATCTTTAATTTTTAAAGAAGGTTTAATTTTAAGGTCTTTAATTTATCAATTATATGGTAAATGTTCTCTTTTTCTTGTGTTCACTCAAATCGTAGCGTTCTGTACATTGCGCCACGATCTCATAAGCTTCTTTTACATCTCCCCAACCGCCAACATCAACCTTCTTTTTTTCCAAATCTTTATATACCTGAAAAAAGTGTTCAATTTCTTTTACCTGATGAGGATTCATGTCGGAAATGTCATTTAACTCATTCCAAATTGGATCAGAAATAGGCACACAAATAATTTTCTCATCCGGTCCTTTTTCATCGGTCATATGAAATACGCCAATAGGCTTAACTTCCATAACGCACATAGGGTACGTTGGTTCACCGCCCAACACTAAAACATCCAATGGATCTTTGTCCAATGCCAATGTTTCAGGAATAAATCCATAATCCCCAGGATACATCATAGAGGAAAATAACATTCTGTCGAATCTGATTTTATGCAACACAAAATCATACTCATACTTGTTCCTGCTTCCTTTTGGTATTTCAATTAATACATCAAAGGTATTTTTGGTTTTAGAACCCATTTTCTTTTTATTTAATTTTTACAAAAGTACCTAATTTATACTTTTTTATGTGTTAATTTATTCAATTATTAGAAATGAAAACCGAAGGCGCCCTTAATGGCAAAATTATTAGCGTTTGGTATATCTCTATAGTTTCCTCTCCAGCTAAAATCAATTCTGAAAACTTTAAATATATTGCCTATTCCAACACTGTATTCATAATACCCTTTTGTAGGTGCTACATAATTTATGTTTGATGCGCTTAATGCTATGTTTTTATCGGAAATTTCTCCCCAAACCCCTTTTACGCCAACAATTTCGCGCAAGTTTAGTTTTCTTAATAATGGAATTCTAGAAAGGAATTTTCCGTTAAAATTATGTTCAACATGAAGTGAGGCATAAGTGTCTGTCACAAATTCATAATAATCCAACAGGGAATAGGTGTTTTCAATGGTGAAATAGGATTGATTTCCAGGCACCACATTTAGCAGTCCGAGCGGCACTTCGCCAAATGTTTTCCCAACTTCAAAAGTGGTAAACATTCTTCCAAGACCTCCAATTAGGATAGGCTGACGGTAATAAAACTGAACTTTTTGGTAATCGAAATCGCTGTTAAATACGCCTTTAATACCTTTTGAATAATTTAGAAATAAGGTGGAATAGGTGTCGGTTACTTCATTGCGTTCCACGCCATAACCAATGGTCTTTCTGTTTGGAGTATACCTCACAGAAAAATCGATTTCGGACTGTGCCAATTCCGCTTTTTTAATATTGTTTTCTTTATCCACCCAATAATCGAGATTAAAAGTTTCCGGCGAAGCCGATTCCAGTGTTCTGTAAGATGTACCTACCCGAAATTCTAAATTATCACGAGGTTCAATCGACATATAGAAATTTGACAAATTAATTGAAGTCAGCTTGCTGTTGTCTCCCGAAGAAAATAAGGAAGATGAAGCAAAACTTCTGCCCATAACATCATTGGTCGTGGTTAAGCTAACGCCTATTTGTTCTACATCGCGCCTGTTCCCCATTCCAATGGTAAATCTGCTTTTAGGATTTAACATCCATTTTCCTGATAAACCGTATTTAAATTTATCGTCTTTAAATCCGTAGGCCGTATATCCTTGCAGGCGCCAAGGTTCATTTCCACCCAAAAAAGTTCTTCCACCAGCGCGTAAACGCCATCCTTCAACATCATTTTTTCCAAAGGTTGAAAAAACATCACCGAAATCAAATTTATTAAACTCGATATAACCTGACCCTAAAATGGAAACCAAATTATAGATGCGTTTAAATTTAGGAACTGTGGCTAAGGTATCTAACAATTTATAGATTCCCAATTCATTTTCATTTAGCTTTTCATGTCTGTTTTCGCCCCAGTAGTCATCATTTTTTGTATAAATATTTTTATCATAAGGGTTTATCTCCTCATTATAAAAAGCATCTTCCTTCTTTTGGTTGAAATTGTAATCTTTATACATGGTGGTTCTTTTTCCATATAAACCTTTTGATTTGTCCTTTTTGTTCAAACTAAAATCAGACATCATATAATCCCGTTGCAACAAAAACACCGAATCATTTAAAACATCAAAATCCTGCTCAATATAAATATCTTTTACCCAGTTAATATTGGCGCTTTTGTTGGCCTGCATATTAATTTTTTTGATGGCGAAAGTGCTGTCATTCACCCAAAAATTACCTTTAAAAGTCAGTTCGCCTTTTCTGCGGGGATAGTACAGAATATTAAAACACCATTTATTGTCAATAAAGGCACTGTCGGCCAAAATGTAGTTGTAGGTTGAAACGCCCACTGCTTTTGAAATTGGACTTACAAAACTTTTGTCGAAAATTTTAATGTAGCTGTCGTAAATATTATAGTCCACATAGAGATCTTTTATAAATGCAATTACATTTTGATTGTTATTGAATCCTGAATTTTTATTGGCCACCAAATCTTCCCGAAGTTTTTTACCGCCCTTGTTTTTGCCGTAAGACTTATATACAGATTCATTGATAAAAATAGGCAGAAAGGCTTTTCCGGTAACATATGAAGTGTCTATTCCGTCAAAAATAAATTCCATCCCTTTAAAAAGCTTACTTTTTATCATTGCACTATCCACATTATTCATGTCAAATTCCAGTTTTTCATACTTTTCATATTGAAATTGATCGAATAAATAGATGCCGTTATGTCGTCTTTTAGCCCAAATTTTCTCTAATATGGCAATGGCCGGGTTCCCTTTTTTCTTCACCTTTCCACTGTAAATAAAAACTTGCTCTAATTGTGCAGCTTGTTCTTTTAAAATAATTGTTAAATTAAAATCTCTGCTTTTTATAGAAATTGTTTTGGTTTCATAGCCCAAAAAAGAGATCTCTATTTGGTTATAGGTCTTACTGGATTCCATATAAAACTTGCCGTTTTCATCAGAAACTGTTCCTGTGGATGAACCCACAAAAACAATATTGGCAAATGGAATGGATTCATTGTGTTCATCCTTAACAACACCACCGATTTTTACCTGGGAAAACCCAGCAAAAAAAACAAGCGAAAACAGAAAACTTAGGGGAATATTTTTTTTAGTCATCATAAAAAAACCTTTCAATATCATTATCATTTTGAAAGGTAATTGTTGGGCAAATTCTATGCCCTTATTTTTTATACAATACTGCTTTTACAGCTTTTACAACATCGTTCGCATTTGGTAACCATTCTTCCAATAAAACAGGAGAATAAGGTGCAGGTGTATCTGCAGTGGTAATTCTTTTAACAGGTGCATCCAAATAATCAAATACATTTTCTTGTACCTGGAAAGTAATTTCTGATGAAACGCTGCCAAATGGCCATGCTTCTTCCAAAATAACCAATCGGTTTGTTTTTCTTACCGATTTAAAAATGGCTTCACTATCCATTGGTCTAATGGTGCGTAAATCTATAATTTCAACGGAAACCCCTTCTTTTTCTAAAATTTCAGCGGCTTTATAAGCCTCCTTAATTATTTTTCCAAAAGAAACTATTGTTACATCTGTTCCTTCTCTTTTTATATCGGCAACCCCAATTGGAACAATATACTCTCCATCAGGCACTTCACCTTTATCTCCATACATTTGTTCTGATTCCATAAAAATAACCGGATCATCATCTCTTATTGCGGCTTTTAACAATCCTTTTGCATCATAAGGATTTGAAGGCACCACCACTTTTAAACCGGGCGTATTTGCAAACCAGTTTTCGAATGCCTGTGAATGCGTAGCTCCCAATTGGCCTGCAGATCCTGTTGGACCTCTAAACACGATTGGGCAATTTATTTGTCCGCCCGACATTTGTCTGATTTTTGCGGCGTTATTTATAATTTGGTCAATGCCTACCAAGGCAAAGTTAAAGGTCATATATTCCACAATTGGCCTATTACCGTTCATTGCAGATCCAATTGCGATTCCCGTAAATCCCAATTCTGCAATTGGAGAGTCAATAACGCGTTTTGCTCCAAACTCATCCAACATCCCTTTTGAAGCTTTGTAAGCACCATTGTATTCAGCAACTTCTTCTCCTATCAGGTAAATGGCTTCATCCCTGCGCATTTCTTCACTCATTGCCTCACATATGGCTTCTCTAAATTGTATAGTCCTCATCTTAATCAGTTTTTTAGGATTTGCAAAATTAAGCAATATAACAATTCAATCAAAAAAATAATGTTTTAATAAAAAAATTACTATGCGTGCATAATATATTTAAAAAAAATAGTATATTCGTAGCATAATAAATAAAAAGACGTGTAATTTTATACCAAATATCCAAACACCCAGATTTCATGAAAATATTAGTTTGTATCAGTCACGTTCCGGACACTACTTCGAAGATTAATTTTACAGAAAATAATGCAAAATTCGACAGTAACGGAGTGCAATATGTGATAAATCCATATGATGAATTTGCCCTAACCAGAGCCATGTGGTTTAAAGAAAAACAAGGAGCTACCGTAACCGCTGCTACTGTTGGGAATGCCACTACCGAACCTACATTGCGAAAAGCTTTAGCTATTGGCGCCGATGATGCCATTAGGGTAAATACTGAAGCTTTAGATGGTTTTACCGTTGCAAAAGAATTGGCCGAAGTGATAAAAAATGGCGGGTACAATTTGGTGCTTGCCGGAAAAGAATCTATCGATTATAATGGCGGAATGGTGCCTGCAATGCTTGCCACCTTTTTAGACTATAATTTCGTAAATGCTTGTATCGGACTTGAAATTGAAGGAGATAAAGCCACTATTTCCCGTGAAATTGACGGCGGAAAAGAAATTCTTTCCTCAAACCTTCCTTTAATTATAGCTGGACAAAAAGGTTTGGTTGAAGAAAAAGATTTGCGAATTCCAAATATGCGCGGCATTATGATGGCGCGTCAAAAACCATTAACAATTGTTGAACCTTCCAATGGAAATCCAACAACTTCAATAGTTTCTTTTGAAAAACAGCCAGCAAAATCGGCTTGTAAATTAGTGGATGCAGACAATGTAGAAGAACTCATTAATTTATTACACAACGAAGCAAAAGTAATTTAATGCATTATTGTTAAAAAAGAATTAAAAATATAAATTCATTTTAGTTTTAATTTTAGAAAAAACAAATCTAAAATCTAAAATCCAAAATCCAAAATCTAAAAATAATATGTCAGTATTAGTTTTTGCCGAATCATCGGAAGGAAAATTTAAAAAATCTGCTTTAGAAGTAACTTCCTACGGGAAAAAAGTTGCTGAGCAATTGGGAACCAACTTAGTGGTATTGACGATAAATTCAAGTGAGTCAGCCATACTATATAATTATGGTGCCGAAAAAATTCTAACAGTCGCAAATACCGCATTGAAACCCTTTAATGCGAAAGTATATGCCAATATTGTTAAACAAGCTGCTGAAAAAGAAAGCGCACAAGTTGTAATCATCGAATCAAATACAAACGGATTGTACTTTGCTCCAATGGTTGCCGCCAGTTTAAATGCAGGTTACGCAAGCAATGTGATTGCGTTGCCAAGTGAAACGTCTCCTTTTACGATAAAAAGAAAAACATTTTCCAACAAAGCTTTTAACAACACTCAAATACTAACCGAAATTAAAGTGATTGCACTTGCAAAAAATTCCTTCGGATTGGCTGAAAACATGGTTTCGGGAACCACAGAAGAATTTTCTCCTGTTTTGGCTGAAAGCAATCTTACCTCAACGTCTATTGAGCAAACTTCCGGTAAAGTTACTATTGCCGATGCCGATATTGTAGTTTCAGGAGGAAGAGGTTTGAAAGGCTCAGAAAATTGGGGAATGATAGAAGAACTGGCCGGCGTATTGGGAGCAGCGACAGCGTGTTCTAAACCCGTATCGGATTTGGGCTGGAGACCTCACAGTGAACATGTTGGACAAACAGGAAAACCCGTTTCTTCAAATTTATACATTGCCATTGGAATTTCAGGCGCCATACAGCATTTGGCCGGTGTAAACTCCTCAAAAGTTAAAGTGGTTATTAATACTGATCCTGAAGCGCCTTTCTTTAAAGCTGCAGATTACGGTATTGTTGGTGATGCTTTTGAAGTAGTTCCAAAATTAATTGAAAAGTTAAAAGAATTTAAAGCAAATAACGCATAATTTTATTAAATTGTGCCTCTAAATAAGGCTGCCTAATTATTGGGATAAAATCCTTTGATTAGACAGTCTTTTTTGTTAATTTTAACTTATGAGTTTAGTTCGCCTAAATATAAAAGGAATATCTTACAGTCAAACACAAAGCGGCGCTTACGCCTTGGTCTTGAGCGAAGTAGAGGGGTCAAGAACGTTGCCGATTGTTATCGGGGCTTTTGAAGCACAGAGTATCGCCATTGCTTTGGAAAAAGAAATTAAACCTCCCCGCCCGCTTACACACGACTTATTTAAATCTTTTGCCGACCGATTTCACATTGCAATTAAACAGGTTATCATTCATAAATTGGTTGATGGCGTGTTTTATTCAAGTTTAATTTGTGAACGCGATAAAATTGAAGAAATTATTGATACCCGAACTTCAGACGCTATTGCTTTGGCAACAAGATTTAATGCGCCAATTTATACTTATGAAAATATTTTGGATAAAGCAGGAATCTATTTAAAAGCCAAAGATGAATTAACGGACGAGAAGGATACCTTAAGCATTGAAAAATTAATTGATGAACCTGAAAAAGCAAGTTCATTTTCAAAAGATACTCTTGAAGAATTAAATAAAAACTTAAGTAAAGCTGTTCAAAATGAAGATTATGAATTGGCCGCAAAAATTCGCGACGAAATAACTAAACGCACTTCTTAACAACAAACTTTATGCTAAAAAAAACAAGCTTAGCAATCCTTTGCTTCTTCAGTATTTTTTCAATAAACGCACAAGAAACCCTCCAAAACACAATTATCGACAACCAAGGATTCACAACAACTTCATTGTGGCGCGGGGTTTTGGGAATGGTGTCTTTGCTTCTTATTGCCTATTTGTTAAGCAGTAACCGAAAAGCCATTAACTGGAAAACAGTCGGCATAGGTATAACTGCCCAATTGCTTATTGGCATTGGTGTTTTAAAAGTTGCTTTTGTTCAGAGAATATTCGAATTTGTTGGTGGAATTTTTACCAATATTTTAGATTTTACGGCAGCCGGCAGCCAATTTTTATTTGGTGGTTTAATGAATATTGATTCCTACGGATTTATATTTGTGTTTCAAATTCTACCCACAATTATTTTCTTTTCCGCATTGACTTCCTTGTTATTTTATTTGGGCGTTATACAAATTATCGTCAAAGGACTGGCATTGGTATTGACCAAATTATTAAAAATTTCAGGCGCTGAAAGTTTATCGGTTGCAGGAAATATTTTTTTAGGACAAACAGAAGCGCCTTTAATGATAAAAGCCTATTTGGAACGCATGAATCGTTCAGAAATATTATTGGTGATGATTGGCGGAATGGCCACAGTTGCGGGAGGTGTTTTAGCGGCTTACATTGGATTTTTAGGCGGAAGTGATCCTGTTTTGCGTCTGCAATTTGCCAAACATTTACTGGCTGCTTCAGTAATGGCAGCACCAGGAGCCATAGTAATCTCAAAAATCCTGTATCCACAAACCGAAGAAATTAATACAGACGTAAAAGTTTCCCAGGAAAAAATTGGATCAAATATTTTAGATGCCATCGCTAATGGTACTACGGAAGGATTAAAATTAGCCGCCAATGTTGCTGCAATGTTGCTGGTTTTTGTTGCTTTAATCGCTATGCTAAACGGTATTTTAGGGTGGGTTGGCTCCGTTACCCATTTAAATGGGTTGATAACTGAATATACTCCATACCAACAATTTTCTTTGGAATCTATTCTAGGAACTATTTTTGCGCCATTAATGTGGTTAATTGGCGTAGCCAGAGAAGATATGATGCTGATGGGACAATTATTGGGCGTAAAATTAGCTGCGAGTGAGTTTGTGGGATATATTCAACTGGCTGAATTAAAAAACATGGCCAATATAACCCATCTTACCTATAGCAAATCAGTCATTATGGCAACATATATGTTGTGTGGTTTTGCCAACTTTGCTTCAATCGGAATTCAAATTGGAGGCATTGGTTCCCTAGCGCCGGGTCAAAGAAAAACATTGTCGGAGCTTGGATTAAAAGCAGTTATTGGAGGTTCCATAGCCTCTTTACTTTCAGCAACAATTGCAGGGATGATTATTGGATAATAAATTGTATTGCTGTTTATTAGTTGAATCGTTTAATCATATACACTTTCACAAATAAACAAGTAAACAACTAAACGACTAAACAACAAAATGAGACAATATCTAGACTTAATTAAATACGTTCAAGAGAAAGGAACGCTAAAAGAGGACAGAACAGGAACTGGAACAAAAAGTGTATTTGGCTACCAGATGCGGTTTGATTTAAGCGAAGGTTTTCCTATGTTGACTACAAAAAAATTGCATTTAAAATCTATCATTTATGAATTGTTGTGGTTTTTAAAAGGGGATACCAATATTCAATATTTGAAAGAACACAATGTAAAAATATGGGATGCCTGGGCGAATGAAAATGGTGATTTAGGACCGGTTTACGGACATCAATGGCGGAACTGGAATAGTGAAGGTATTGATCAGATTTCTGAAGTTATAAATACTATAAAAACCAATCCCGACAGTAGAAGAATGTTAGTTTCAGCATGGAACCCAAGTGTTTTGCCTAACACCTCTGTTTCTTTTTCCGACAACGTGACCAATGGCAAAGCGGCTTTACCTCCTTGTCACGCCTTTTTTCAATTTTATGTAGCCGATGGTAAATTATCCTGCCAATTGTACCAGCGAAGTGCCGACATTTTTTTAGGTGTACCTTTTAATATTGCTTCTTATGCCTTATTCACCATGATGGTTGCGCAGGTTTGCGATTTAAAACCAGGTGATTTTGTTCATACTTTCGGCGACGCGCATATCTACAACAACCACAGCAAACAAATTGATTTACAACTGTCAAGAGAACCAAAGGGTTTGCCAAAAATGGAAATTAATCCATCAATAAAAAACATCTTCGATTTTAACTTTGAGGATTTTAATTTAGTTGGTTACAATCCACACCCACATATTAAAGGAGAAGTTTCCGTATAAAAAGAGGAATCATAGAATCTTCAATCAATATTAAAATATTTTGATGCCGAATAATACTTAAAAAATTATTAATTCTTTAATACAGAATTAGTAAAACATTTAATATATTTAGACTTCATTTAAAAAAAAGCAAAATGAACGCACCAGAACTAAAAAGCAAAATAATTCAAAGAATAACCGAAATTGAAGATGTTGAACTATTAAAATGCATTGCTCGCCTTTTTAATACTTCAGATGAAAATATTTCAAAATTTTTAGCAAATGCATCTGGAAAATTTCAAAATGATCATGCAAATGAAACAGAAGATTTCACTGCTTATATTAAAGAATGGGTCAAAAGCATGTAACTATGAACGCAATGAACGAACAACACGAATTATACGAAAATGCCCGAAATCGCACAAAACAAAAAAAGAGACTTTATAACCATTTTATCATTTTTTTAGTAGGCTCCGTTTTTTTAATTCTGCTTAACAAGGTGCTAAATGTAGGGGAATCGTTTGTTGAAAATTGGTTTGTTTGGGCCATAACATTATGGTTTTTCTTTTTTGTCCTACATTTCATCAATGTATTTGTTACCCATAAATTCATGGGAAAAGAGTGGGAACGCATCGAAACAGAAAAACTAGTCCAAAAACAAGAATTGAAAATCGCAAAGTTAGAAAAAGATATGGCCAGCAAAGCTGCTATAAAAAATGAAAATACACCATCTAGTTCCGAATTAAATACAACGGAAGACACACAAAAAATTATATAAAAGAATGATTACTATAATGGCTGCCATAGCCGATAATAATGCATTGGGAAAAGACAATCAATTGATTTGGTATCTACCGGGCGATTTAAAACGTTTCAAAAGAATGACCTTAAATCACGCCGTTATTATGGGCCGAAAAACATTTGAATCTTTGGGAAAACCACTTCCAAACAGAATAAATATTATTATCACGCGAGATAAAAATTACAAAGCTGAAGGATGTGTGATCGTAAATTCTTTAAAAGAAGCGCTTAAGGCTGCCAAAGAGGAAGATGAGAATCCGTTTATTTTGGGCGGCGCAGAAATATACAAACAAGCAATGCCATTTGCAGACAAACTCGATTTAACTTTTGTTCACCATAAATTTGATGCAGACGTTTTTTTTCCTGAAATTGATAAAACAATATGGAAAGAAAGATCACGAGAAGATTTTAAAGCCGACGAAAAAAATAAATACGATTACAGTTTTGTTACCTTTCAGCGCCTATAATTAACTTACTTAATTTCCAGCACAAAAGGCATTCTTGCCTGTATTCCTTTAATTTCAGAAAATTGTTTAAGGATTTGGTATGTTTTATAATTTTCCAATCCCAATGCTTCAATCATCGCTTTTTCTTTTGATTTCATGAAAGGAAAACCACTCAATTTATCTCCTAAATTTAATTTATAATCAGGATAATTGCGCACTTTATAATCAACAACTGCTGCCAATTCAGCGGCATAACTTACAGCATCGTCCAAACTGCCAAGCTCATCCACCAACCCAATTTGTAAAGCGTCTACCCCAGACCAAACACGACCTTGAGCAATACTGTCAACTGCTTGTACGGTCATATTTCTTCCTGCAGAAACTCTTTCAACAAATGTTGTGTAGATGTATTCAACACCTTCTGTGGTTACCGTTCTAAACTCATCGGTAATGGGTTCAAAAAGACTATAATTTGGGCTTTTATTGGTGCTCACCTGCTCGGCATTTATTCCAATATTATCGGCCAACTTACTCATATTTGGCAAAGCGCCAAAAACACCGATAGATCCTGAAATGGTTGTTGGCTCCGCAAAAATCCTGTCTGCATTGCAAGCTATGTAATATCCTCCAGAAGCGGCAACATCACCCATAGAAACCACTAACGGAAGTTCCTTTTTAGTCAATTCCAATTCTCTCCAAATTAATTCTGAAGCCAACGCGCTTCCTCCTGGTGAATTTATCCGTAAAACAATTGCTTTTACGTTCTTGTCTTTTCTAGCTTTGCGTAGTGCTTCTATGATTAATTCCTGTCCAATATGATCTTCATTTCCCTTGCCGTAAATAATTTCACCTTGCGCATAAATTACCGCAATTTTATTGGAAGCGGTTGAAATAACCCGACCTTTTCCTGTAGAAATATATTTCGAAAGCGTAATCTTAGACAATTCATCATCCGCTAAAATACCTGAAGCCATTTTTAATTTGGCATCATATTCATCTATATAAACAGCAGCATCAGCAATATTGTTTTCAACGGCCAATGTAGCGGTTCGTGCCCATAAATTATCGGCAACATCATTCAACTCCTCAATTGCTTTATTTCTGCTTTTTGAGATATCCACTAATAATTCATCCCAAATAGACTGTAAAAATGTGGTAATTTGTTCTCTGTTTTCATCACTCATTTTATTGTATAAAAATGGCTCAACAGCACTTTTATATTTTCCATGTCTGATTACTTCCATTTTCACGCCGGTTTTGTCCTGAAAATCTTTAAAAAACAATACTTCAGAAGACAGCCCCTTAAAATCTATTCCTCCCAAAGGATTCATAAAAACAGAATCGGCCACAGAACTTAAATAATAAGATTTCTGATTGTAAACATCTCCGTAGGCCATAATAAATTTACCGGATTCCTTAAATTCCTCCAATTTATTTCTGATGGCCTGAGTTTGTGAAATCCCTGCATTTACATTCAGCGTATTAATGCTTATTCCCTTAATATTTTTATCGTTTTTTGCGTTTTCAATGGCATTGACAATTTCATTCAATCCCATTTTTTCATCTCTAAACGCTAAAAATTCCTCAAGAAAATCTGTCCCTTTTGGGGCATAATCTTTCACTTCGCCATCCAATTTTATTTCCAGTACTGAATTGCTTTTAACCACCACTTTTTCCGATTCTCCTAAAGCCAGGGCTATCACTATAAATAAAATGAACAAAATACCTAATGCAATTAGCGTCCCTAAAATTGACGCTATTAAATTTCTCAAAAATCTCATGCTAACCTTGAATTTTAAATACAAAAAAAGTTTATAAATGTTTATAAATTGAAGGGCAAAGATATGTATTTATCTGATACTTTTCTTTTCTTTGCATTCACTTTATGCAAATATTAAGACCTACATATTTATCGTTGGGAAGCAACCAGGGGAACAAGCTTGAAAATTTGCAGCAGGCTATTGATTTCATTGCAGAAAAAATAGGTGCTGTTGACAGAATTTCCTCCGTTTATAAAACAGCATCCTGGGGTTTTAAAAGTGAAGATTTCTTAAATGTTTGCATCAGAATTTCTACGGGGTTAAACCCAGAAAAATTATTAAATTCCATTCACGAAATTGAGCATTCCTTAGGTAGAATCCGCACTTCTGAAAAAGGTTATAAAGCACGGAATATTGATATTGACGTATTGCTTTTTGATACTGAAATTATTATTTCAAAGGCGTTGATTGTGCCTCATAAAGACATGCTGAACAGAAAGTTTGTTATGGTTCCTTTGGCTGAAATTGCACCTAATTTGATCCATCCAATTACCAAACAACGCATTCAAACTTGTCTGGAAAATTGCACCGACAACAGTTCTATTGAAAAAACCGATTTAACACTTAAGCGCCCAACTTCTCTATCCGAAAAATTCAATTACATTGCTATTGAAGGAAATATAGGCTCAGGAAAAACGACACTCGCCAATATGATTGCCGAAGATTTTAATGCGAAAATTATACTGGAACGCTTTGCCGACAATCCTTTTTTACCTAAATTTTATGAAGACCATGATCGTTACGCTTTTCCGCTGGAAATGAGCTTCTTAGCCGATCGCTATCAGCAACTTTCAGATGATTTGGCTCAGTTTGATTTGTTTAAAAACTTTATTGTTTCGGATTATTACATTTTTAAGTCACTTATTTTTGCGCAAATCACTTTACAGAAAGATGAATTTTATTTGTACAGAAAAATGTTCGACATTATGTACAAAGAAATTTCAAAACCCGATTTGTACATTTATCTTTATCAGGATACCCCGCAATTACTTAAAAATATCAAAAAAAGAGGCCGGGAATATGAACAGAATATCGCTCCGGAATATTTAGATAAAATTCATCGGGGTTACTCGAGTTTTATTAAAACTGAAGAAAATCTGAAAACGCTCATTATTGATGTTTCCCAAAAAGATTTTTTGAACAATCCTGAAGAATACAAAGAAATTATAGCGTTAATAAAAAGGCAATAGGCATTGGGCAACAGGCAATAGTTTTTGGTTGTTCCCTTCGGCTACGCACAGGATAAAGGTTTTTCTTGAAAAAACTTTAAACTTTTACTTTTTCTTCAACTCCAGTTTTTCCGCAAAATAATCACAAAAATCAAGCATAGTGGCGCTCATTTTATGGTCATTTGTGGCGCGGTCAAATGAAGTTGCCATCGAAATCAATGTTTCATGAAAAAATTGTTTCATTTCATCAATGGGCATATCTTTTGTCCACAAATCCATACGAAGTGTTTCCTTTTTTTCTGGATTCCAAACAGATATCATCAATGCTTTTGCTTTTTCATCTTTAATTTCGCCGTCATCAGCTGTCCAGTTTATTGTTTCAGGCACTTTATTTTCGTCTAAGCCTACAACAAATTCAATTTTTGATTTTTGTATTACTGCCATTATTTTTTGGGTTTATATTTTGAATTTTTAAATATTTCTTCAGCATCTGTTCGTAAAAGTTGCTGCAAAGTTACGTCATTGTTATTCATGTATGATCTCACGATTTGCCAGCCCAACCAAACTCCGATTCTGCCAGGAGATTCTTTATCAATATCGATATAAAACTTTGAAAATGGGCCTTCCGCCATGAAACGATCGTATAAACCTGAATCCGTACTGTACAATACTTTATTTTCAATAAAATACTTCCATATTTGGGATTCATTGGCCATCGCCCATTCATACTCTGCTTCACTATATCCAATTTTATGCGCATCGGAAAATGAAGGTAAATAGCTGTCAATCATATACATTTGTTTACCAGAACCGATAACCATGTCCAGAAACTGCCGACTTTTATTTTCTACAAAATAATGATTGCTTATGGCCTTGGCCATGTCAACAACCAATTGTGATTTATCGAAGTTTTGCGATAAATATACCGGAAAATCCTGGTACACTTCACTATTTTTCCCCAAATACATATCTAACGACACAAACAACAAACTATCTGCATAGACAATCTTGTTTTGGTAATCCAGGTTTGTGATTAAGGTAATTATTTTAGGAGATTCAAAGTTTGAGTGCTCATATTTCAAATGCTTAAACAGGTCTTCTATTTGCATTTTTTCATTTTCAAAATCTCCAAAAACTTCTTGTGACTTTTTATACAATTCCCTTTCTTCCTTATCCTTTATTTTATTCAGCCAAATACTGTCGTTTTGGACGGGGAACAAATAAGGAAATTCATTTATAAGAGATGAAAGCGTTGTTTTATCAGCTTCATAGAATTTCTGTTCAAACCTAGTTACAGAAACAGTAACCTTAATGTTTGACACATCAACATTTTTTACAATTTCTTTTTTACAGGAAACTGAAAATAATAAAACAATTGCAAGAATTAAAAGTCTGTTCATTAATTTCTATATTTACACTTCTTAGTTTAAAACGTCAAAATTACTAAATTAAATTAATTATGAACGCCGAAAAAGTTGTTAACTATATTGTTTCCTGGTTAAAGGAATATGCTGAAAAATCGAATGTAAATGGTTTTGTTATTGGCATTTCTGGCGGCATAGATTCTGCAGTCACTTCAACACTTTGTGCCAAAACAGGTTTTCCAGTTTTATGTGTGGAAATGCCAATTCATCAAGATAAAAATCAGGTTTCCAGAGGAAAAGAACATATTGCACAACTTAAAAATAATTTTCAAAAAGTGAATTCTGAAGAAATAAATTTAACGGCAACTTTTGAAGAATTCAAAGCCGCAGTTCCAACTGATGGCAATTTAGATTCTGTAAACTTATCTTTAGCCAATACACGTGCGCGTTTACGAATGAGCACCTTGTACTATTTTGCGGGAATAAAAGGTTATTTGGTTGCAGGAACAGGAAATAAAGTTGAAGATTTTGGCGTAGGTTTTTTTACTAAATATGGTGATGGCGGCGTTGATATAAGTCCGATAGCCGATTTAATAAAATCTGAAGTTTATGAAATTGCCAAATTTTTAGACATTCCGGATTCCATACAAAAAGCCAAACCGACCGACGGTTTATTTGGTGACAGCCGCACCGACGAAGATCAAATTGGCGCCAGTTATGACGAATTGGAATGGGCCATGAAACAAGTTGAACTGGGCAAAAAAATTACTGATTTTAGTGACAGGGAAAAAGAAGTGCTAGAAATTTATACAAAAAGAAACCGCTCAAACAAGCACAAAATGATTCCAATACCTATTTGTGAAATTCCCGATGCAGTAAAAGCATAAACTTTCTGCGCTGACGTTAAATTATGGGATTTTTGCTACAGCTTAAATGTAATCACCGGCAATTTCGCGTGATTTGCCAAATCCTCCCCTATGGATCCGTTAAATAAATGAGACAAACCTCTTCTTCCACTGGTGTTTAATAATATGGCATCCGCTTCAATCACTTTGGAGAAATTTAAAACTCCAGCTTCCACTGAAACATCATTGTATATATTTAAAGTATAATCACCCAAATCGAAATCGTTGATGAAGCTTCTGATTGCGTCGCTGGATTCTTTGGTCGTCTCGAAATTATGAATCGTATTTATTTTAAGCAAATGCAATCGCCCGTTAAAAAGTGATACAAAATCCAATATTTTTTGAAATGTTTTTCTGTTTTCAAATTTAAAATTTGAGGCAAAAACAATATTGTCAATTTTAAACTTAGCAATCTCTTTTTTAATAACAAGTACAGGAACGTCGGAATTTCTGACCACTTTTTCAGTATTAGAGCCCACCAACATTTCTTCAAGTCCCGAAGTTCCTTTTGAACCCATGACAATTAAATCGGCGTTTTGCTTTTTACTTTCATCAATAATGCCATCATAAGCTTTATGAAACTGTACAGAATCTTCCACCTCAAGACCTTCTAAAAAAGGCAATTTTTTAAATTCCTCAAACTTTTCATGAGCCCTACTTAAAAATAACAAAGCGGAAGGTGTGTTATTTGAAGTGCCAAAGCCTGCAGGATCTATAATGCCTGTCGGAAGATCAAGCATGTGCAACAAATATATTTTTGAATTTGTGTGTCTGGCGATATCAGACGCCACTTTTGCAGCATATTTTGCTTGTTCGGAAAAATCAATAGGGACCAGAATACTTTTCATAAAAAATTGTTGTATAGTTTATTATCCTAACGCTAAGTTAATAATTTTAAATTAAAAATAAACATGAATTTTTATCATTTCAAAAAATCTTAGTATATTTGCACCGAATTAGAACAGATAAAGGACTAGGAGGGGACAATAAGTCCCCTCTTTTTATAGTATGATACAAAAAGAAAAAGTTATAAATTTGGTAAAAGAGGCTGTCGAAGAAAACCCTGAGTTGTTTTTGATAGACTTAAAATTTTTGCCGGACAATAAGATTTCTGTTGAAGTTGATGGCGATCATGGCGTGACTTTAAAAGAATGCATAAGAATTAGCCGGGGAATTGAGCATAATTTAGACAGAGAAATAGAAGATTTTTCTCTTGAAGTTGCTTCACCCGACATTGCAAACCCTTTAAAAGTTAAGCGGCAGTATATAAAAAATATCAATAGGGTTTTAACCTTAAAGTTAAAAGACAATACAACTATTGAAGGTGTGCTTAAAAATGTTACTGATAATGAGATAGCGTTGGAATGGAAAACCCGTGAACCAAAACCTATAGGTAAAGGAAAAATTACGGTTACTAAAAATTCGACCGTCCCTTTTAGCAATATTTTAGAAGCAAAAGTGAAAATAATATTTTAATTAAGAGAGTGCATGGAAAATTTAGCATTAATTGAGTCGTTTTCAGATTTCAAAGGAGATAAAAATATTGACAGAGTAACGCTTATGGCAATACTTGAAGAAGTTTTTAGAGCTGCTTTAAAAAGAAAATTCGGATCTGATGACAACTTTGATATTATTATAAATCCGGATAAAGGCGATTTAGAAATTTGGAGAAATCGCGTTGTGGTTGCTGACGGAATGTCGGAAGATGATAATGAAGAAATTGAACTTTCAGAAGCCCGAAAAATTGAACCCGATTTTGAAATCGGCGAAGACGTTTCGGAAGAAGTTAAGTTGGTAGATCTTGGGAGAAGAGCTATTTTAGCCTTGCGCCAAAACCTGATTTCAAAAATACATGAACACGACAGCACAAATACTTTTAAACAGTTTAAAACGTTAGAAGGAGATATTTACACTGCTGAAGTTCATCACATTCGTCACAATGCAATTATATTGTTAGATGACGATGGCAATGAAATCATATTGCCAAAAAATGAACAAATTCGTTCAGATTACTTCAGAAAAGGGGATTCTGTTCGCGGAATCATTAAATCTGTAGAATTACGCGGCAACAAACCCGTAATTATTTTATCGAGAACCGCACCTGAATTCTTAGTAAAATTATTTGAACAAGAAATTCCTGAAGTTTTTGACGGACTCATTACTATTGAAGGCGTTGCAAGAATTCCTGGCGAAAAAGCAAAAGTAGCTGTAGATTCTTACGATGACAGAATTGATCCGGTTGGCGCTTGCGTAGGAATGAAAGGATCTCGAATTCATGGCATTGTACGTGAGCTGGGAAATGAAAATATAGATGTGATCAACTATACCAAAAATACACAACTTTACATTGCAAGAGCCTTGAGCCCTGCAAAAGTAGTTTCCATGAAAATTCATGAAGAAGAAGGACGTGAAGATGGTAAAAAGGGAAGAGTTGATGTGTATTTGTTGCCTGAAGAAGTTTCAAAAGCGATTGGAAAAAATGGTGTAAACATTCGTTTAGCCTCACAATTAACAGGTTATGAATTAGATGTTCAACGTGAAGGCGTTGAAGCAGAAGATGATGTTGAATTGACAGAATTTTCTGATGAAATTGAAGCATGGATCATTCAGGAATTTAAAAATATTGGTTTAGACACTGCAAGAAGTGTGTTGGAAAAAGACATCAATGAACTTGTAAGCAGAACCGATTTAGAAGAAGAAACCATTTTAGAAGTTCAAAAAATATTAAGAGAAGAATTTAAAGATTAATCTTTAATTATTCAACACAAATTGGCAAAAATAAACACTGTATGGCTGAAGACAAAACATTAAGACTGAACAAAGTATTGCGAGAATTGAATATCTCGTTAGATAGAGCTGTTGAGCATTTAGCATCTAAAGGTTTTGAAATAGAAGCAAGACCTACAACAAAAATATCTAATGAAGAGTATGAAATATTATTGGATGGTTTTCAGACTGACAGAAGTAAAAAAGCAGCTTCAAAAGAGGTAGGTGAGGAAAAAAGGAAAGAAAAAGAGACCTTAAGAATTGCTCATGAAGAATTGGTTGAAAAACATCGTCTTGAGGAAGAAGCCAAAAAAGTTATTATTAAAGCCAAAGCTGAAAAATTAGAGATTAAGACTGTCGGTAAAATTGATATTGAGCCAAAAGAGGCTGAAATTGAAGAAAAACCAGCCATTGTTGTTGAAGCTAAAGAGGAACCTAAGGTTATTGTTGAAGAAAAACCTGAAGTAATTGTTGAGCAGCCTAAACCTGTTGAAGCAGTTAAAGAAGAAGCGCCAAAAGCCGCAACCGAAATTAAAGAAATACCTGAAGAAAAGCCTGTAGAAACACCTAAAGCTGAAGAGAAGGCTGTTAAGGTTCAAAAAAAGGCAATTCTAAAGAAAGCAGCTCCTCAACCGGACAAAGATAAGCAACAGCCTGAAATAATCGAAGAGAAAAAAGAGCCTACAGAACCTGAAATAATTGAGCCACAAACAATTGAAACGAAATATTCAAAATTAGAAGGACCGAAAATTATTGGTGACAAAATCGATTTAAAACAATTCGAACGCCCTAAGAAGAAAAAGCCTGAACCTGCTGTTAAAAAAGAAGACAGCGATGCAAATAAGAAGAAACGCAGAAGAATAGTAAAAAAAATAACACCTATACAAGGTGTTAAAAAACAACCTATACTTGCCCAAAAAGGAGCCAACAAACCCGCATTAGCGCGTGGCAGAAAACCTTTGGTAAAAGAAGAGCCTTCTGAAGCTGACGTTCAAAAACAAATTAGAGAAACTTTAGAAAAACTTCAAGGTAAATCTAAAAAAGGAAAAGGCGCAAAACATAGAAGAGATAAAAGAGATACGTTCCGAATACAAACTGAAAAGGACTTTGAACAACAGGAAGCTGAAAGTAAAGTCCTAAAAGTATCAGAATTTGTGACAGTGAGTGAAATTGCCACCATGATGGATATTCCTGTTACCAATGTTATTTCAACATGTATGTCTTTAGGATTGATGGTAACCATGAACCAACGATTAGATGCCGAAACGCTTAGTATTGTTGCAGAAGAGTTTGACTATACCTTAGACTTTGTAGGCGCAGAGGTTGAGGAAGCAATTCAAGAACAGGAAGATGACATTGAAGGATTAAAACCAAGAGCACCAATTGTTACCGTTATGGGACACGTGGATCATGGTAAAACTTCCTTATTGGATTATATCCGTGAAGAAAACGTAATTGCCGGTGAATCTGGAGGAATTACACAACACATAGGCGCTTATGGCGTAAATTTAAAAAACGGTCAAAAAATAGCATTCTTAGATACTCCAGGTCACGAAGCCTTTACGGCAATGCGTGCTCGTGGTGCTCAAGTAACGGATTTGGTGATTATTGTTATTGCAGCTGATGATGATGTGATGCCACAAACTAAAGAAGCCATTAGTCATGCGCAAGCTGCTGGTGTGCCAATCGTTTTTGCCATCAATAAAATTGACAAACCAAACGCAAACCCTGAAAAAATTAAAGAACAACTTTCTCAAATGAATTTATTGGTGGAAGATTGGGGCGGAAAAATCCAGTCTCAGGAAATATCAGCCAAAACAGGACAGAATGTTGAAGAATTGCTTGAAAAAGTATTGCTTGAAGCTGAAATGTTAGATTTAAAAGCAAATCCAAATAAAAGAGCTGTTGGAAGTGTAGTAGAAGCCTTGTTAGATAAAGGTCGTGGATATGTTTCTACCATATTGGTTCAAGACGGAACATTAAAAATTGGTGACTATATGCTTGCCGGAAAACATAGCGGTAAAATTAAAGCTATGTTTGATGAACGTGGAAATAACATGAAAACAGCAGGACCTTCAACACCGGTTTCTGTACTTGGCTTAGACGGAGCTCCACAAGCAGGAGATAAATTTTACATCTTTGAAGATGAAAAAGAAGCAAAACAAATTGCAACCAAACGTTCACAATTACAACGTGAACAATCTGTTAGAACACAACGACATATTACGCTAGATGAAATTGGCAGACGTATTGCATTAGGTGACTTTAAAGAATTAAACATTATCTTAAAAGGTGATGTTGACGGTTCAGTAGAAGCATTAGCAGATTCATTGCAAAAACTTTCAACTGCAGAAATTCAGGTAAATATCATTCATAAAGGTGTTGGGGCCATTACAGAATCTGACGTATTACTGGCTTCTGCATCTGATGCCATTATTATCGGATTCAACGTAAGACCATCAGGAAATGCTCGAACTTTAGCCGATAATGAAGAAATTGACATCAGAACATATTCTATTATCTATGATGCCATTAACGATTTAAGCGATGCTATGGAAGGGATGTTATCTCCTGAAGTAAAAGAAGAAGTTACTGGTAATGCTGAAGTTAGGGAAGTTTATAAAATTTCTAAAATTGGAACTATTGCCGGATGTATGGTAATAAGCGGTAAAATTTTCAGAAATTCTAAAATTAGAATTATTAGAGACGGCGTAGTGATTCATTCAGGGGAACTAAGTTCATTAAAACGTTTTAAAGATGACGCTAAAGAAGTAGCAAAAGGTTACGATTGCGGAATTCAAATTAAAAACTTTAATGAAATTGAAATGAGTGATTTAATAGAAGCTTACCACGAAGTTGAAGTTAAGAAAAAACTGAAAAGAAACTAATAAGTTTAACCTCACATAAAGCAACACTCTTAAAAAAGAGTATAAAAAAAGCTAGCGTTACGCTAGCTTTTTTTATTTGCCAACTGCCCGCAGGCAGCATCAATGTCTTTCCCCCTGCTTCTTCGAACATTTACAATAATGTCGTTCATTTCAAGAATACTGATGTAATCGGAAATGACCTGTGGCTTTGCCTGTTGAAAATTTGGGTCTCCTATTGGGTTATATTCAATTAAATTTACTTTACAAGGCACATATTTACAGAATTTAACTAAAGCCATTATCGCTTCTTTGGTGTCGTTAATTCCATTCCAAACAACATATTCATAAGAAACCCTGTTGTTTGTTTTGGCATACCAATATTCCAAGGCTTCTTTTAGATCCTGTAAAGGAAAATCTTTGGTGAAAGGCATTATTTGATTTCGAACTTCATCAATTGCTGAATGCAAAGAAACTGCTAAATTAAATTTAACTTCATCATCCGCCAATTTTTTGATCATTTTTGGAATTCCGGAAGTAGAGACCGTGATGCGTTTGGGCGAAATTCCCAACCCTTCGGCAGATGTAATTTTATCAATAGCCTTTAAAACATTGTTATAATTCATTAATGGTTCACCCATACCCATAAAAACAATATTTGACAATTTGTGATTATAATACAATAAGCTCTCCTTATTTATTGCAGCCACCTGATCATAAATTTCATCGGGATTTAAGTTTCGCATTTTTTTTAATTGTGCGGTGGCACAAAAACTGCAGTCTAAACTGCACCCAACCTGACTTGATACACAAGCTGTAGTTCTTGATTCCGTAGGAATTAAAACCGATTCCACAATTAAACCATCGTGCAGCCGAACCGCATTTTTCACTGTTCCGTCTGAACTACGTTGCATCGTATCAACTTCAATATGGTTGATCACAAAATTTTCTTCCAGCATTTGACGTGTTTCCTTTGAAATATTAGTCATGTCTTCAAAAGAATGGGCACTTTTAACCCATAGCCATTCATAAACCTGATTCCCCCTAAATTCCTTGTCCCCTTTCTCCACAAAAAATTCGCGCAATTGGGTTTTAGTTAAAGCACGTATGTCCTTTTTTTTAATCATTTTGAATCACCTTTATAAAAAGATTCCCGCAAAGGGCGGGAATTTAATTATTAAAAAATAGTTTTTTTTTAATTATATAATTAACATCGCATCGCCGTACGAATAAAATTTATATTTTTCTTTAACGGCTACTTCATAGGCCTCCATTAAAAAGTCGTAACCCGCAAAAGCGGCAGCCATCATCATTAAGGTAGATTTTGGCGTATGAAAATTTGTGATCATGCAATTGGCAATGCTAAAATCGTAAGGAGGAAAAATAAATTTATTGGTCCAACCGTTAAAAGAATTTAAGTGATTGTTAGATGAAACCGCACTTTCAACACCACGCATTACCGTTGTGCCTACAGCACATACCCTTCTTTTTTGATTAATAGCTCTGTTCACTACATCTACAGCCTCCTGCATAATAATTAACCTTTCAGAATCCATTTTATGTTTAGATAAATCCTCAACTTCCACAGGATTAAAAGTTCCTAAGCCCACATGCAAAGTAATTTCGGCAAAGTCAATTCCTTTAATTTCCAAACGCTTCAACAAGTGTTTGGAAAAATGCAATCCCGCAGTTGGAGCGGCAATTGCGCCTTCATGCTTTGCATAAATTGTTTGGTAACGCTCTTCATCTTCCTTTTCAACGGCTCTTTTAATATATTTTGGCAATGGTGTTTCTCCTAATTCCTCCAATTTTTTTCTGAATTCTTCATAGGTTCCATCATATAAAAAGCGCAATGTTCTTCCTCTTGAAGTAGTGTTATCAATAACTTCAGCAACCAAACTTTCATCATCTCCGAAAAATAATTTGTTTCCTATTCTTATTTTACGCGCCGGATCAACCAACACGTCCCACAACCTGCTTTCAGCGTTCAATTCTCTCAATAAAAAAACTTCAATTCGCGCCCCGGTTTTTTCCTTTTCTCCGTACATACGAGCAGGAAAAACTTTGGTATTGTTTAAAATCATTAAATCTCCTTCATCAAAATAATTGATTATTTCTTTAAAACTATGGTGTTCAATGGTTTTCTTTTTCCTATCCAAAACCATTAACCTCGATTCATCCCTATGTTCTGCAGGATATTCTGCCAATAAATCTTCTGGTAATTCGAACTTAAATTTTGATAATTTCATTTGTTTGTTTTTCTTTTTATTTATTGGTTGCGAGGAACAAGCCATTAATTATGTGCTCTTATAGGGAGCCTTTTATTCTGCTTGTTTCATCTGTTTAAATTTTATTTTAGCGGTAACAGCTGCTGTTCGCCATTAATCATTCCTTCTCGTATCAAAATCTGTTATGCTCGTTTCATCTATTTTTTAATAGAACGAGGGCAAAGATACAACATCCGCATAGGCGTTGTCAAGTGTTTTTAAAATAAAAGTTTGTTTTGCAGCCAATTAAAGGCAAATATGTTCAAAATCTTCCCAAAAAGCAGGATAAGATTTTGAAACTACACCGGCATCTTCAATTTCAATCGCGACTTTTACAGCCAATGGCGCAAAAGCCATGGCCATTCTATGATCGTCATAAGTTGCAATACTTATATTTTCATTTATTTTGGTTGAAGGTTTTAAAAGCAACGATTCATTTGTAATAATTACATCACCTCCCAATTTTTCCAATTCATTTTTTAATGCAATCAACCTATCGGTTTCCTTAATTTTCAACGTATGAAGTCCGGTTAAATAACACTCAACCCCTAAACCGAAACAGGTAACGGCAATAGTTTGCGCAATATCAGGAGCGTTTACGAGGTCTAAAGTTAGTTGTTGGTTGTTAGTTAATGGTTGTTGATTTGATAATATTATAGCATTATCTTTAAAAATAGTTTCAACACCTAACTTTTTATAAACAGTCGCTAAAACAGAATCGCCTTGTAAACTATTTTTTTTATAAGATGAAAGGGTTATTTCAGCATTTGGGCTTAGCGCGCATAAACTGTAGTAATAAGACGCCGAACTCCAATCGGATTCAACCACAATCGTTTTTGATATAATGGCTGGCTTCGGTTGAACAGTAATTAAATTGTCCTCCCAAACATAGTCAATACCCAATTCAGCCAACAATCGCAACGTCATTTTTATGTAGGGAACAGAAGTTACTTCTCCTTTAAATTTTAATTTCAGTCCGTTTTTTAACGTAGGCGCAATTAATAACAATGCAGAAATGTATTGACTGCTCACATTTCCCTCAATTTCAACAAAATCCTTCGCTAACTTTTTTCCAGAAATTTTTAACGGCGGAAAACCATCCTTTTCTAAATATTGAATATTAGCGCCTAATGAAGTTAAGGCTTCAACCAATATTTTTACAGGCCTGTCTTTCATTCTGTGCGAACCGGTCAACACAATTTCAGTGCCTTCTTTCACCGAAAAATAAGCTGTTAAAAAACGCATTGCCGTGCCTGCATGCCCAATATTTATTTCGGCAGTGGTGCTTTTCAACGCCTTTTGCATCAAAACGGAATCATCGGAATTTGAAATATTTTCAATCGTTAAATTCGGATAAAACTGCTGTAAAATTAACAACCTGTTTGTTTCACTTTTTGATCCGGTAATTTGGATATTCCCGTTAACAGCTTTATTGATTTTATTGATTTTCAATGATTCCATCCTTATTATAATTAGTAGCTTAAAATAAAATTATTTTTAATAGATTTACTTTTCAATTATTTCAACCAAACATTATGAAAAAATACATTTTATTTTTTGGCTTTTTGTTTTTTCTTTCAGCTCACAAAGTTAACGCACAAAAAATAGTATCCAAATTTAGTGAAGAATTTTACAATGCAATTCAATGGCGAAATATTGGTCCATTCAGAGGCGGAAGAAGTGCTGCTGTTACTGGTGTTCCAAACAAGGCAAATCTCTACTATTTTGGAGCTACAGGAGGCGGTGTATGGAAAACCACTGATGCCGGAAACACCTGGGGTTCTATTTCTGATGGTTTTTTTGGAGGCTCTGTTGGTGCTATCGCCGTAAGTGAATCAGATAACAACGTAATATATGTTGGTAATGGCGAAGTTACCGTACGAGGCAACGTTTCCTCTGGCGACGGAATGTGGAAATCGGTTGATGCCGGTAAGAATTGGGAATTCGTTGGCTTAAAAAATTCACGCCATATACCAAGAGTAAGAATTCATTCTAAAAATCCGGATATTGTATTTGCGGCCGTTTTAGGGGATTTGTATAAATCTACTGACGATAGAGGGGTCTATAAATCTAAAGATGGAGGCAAAACATGGATAAAAGTATTGTTTGCAAATGCTGACGCCGGGGCAGTAGATTTAATTATGGACCCCAATAATTCACGAATTCTGTACGCTTCAACCTGGAATGTAAGAAGAACTCCCTACAGTTTATCAAGCGGAGGAGAGGGTTCTGCCTTATGGAAAAGTACTGATGAAGGAGAAACCTGGGTCAATATTTCAGCAAATGAAGGTTTGCCAAAAGGAATTTGGGGAATTAGCGGTGTTGCCGTTTCCAGCGTGAATTCAGATATTGTATGGGCTTTAATTGAAAATAATGACGGTGGTCTTTATAAATCTGTCGATGCGGGGAAAACCTGGAAATTGATTAACAATGACCGTGAATTACGACAACGTGCTTGGTATTACACCCGTATTTATGCTGATACTCAAGATGAAAATACTGTTTATGTTTTGAATGTAAATTACCATCAATCAAAAGATGGCGGTAAAACTTTTAAATCATTTGATGCTCCGCATGGCGATCACCACGATTTATGGATTTCTCCGGAAAACAATCAACACATGATAATTGGTGATGACGGTGGTGCACAAATAAGTTTTGATGCCGGCGAAAATTGGAGCACTTACCTGAATCAGCCTACTGCACAATTTTACAGAGTTGTAACCGACGACCATTTTCCATACAGAATTTATGGCGCTCAACAAGATAATTCGACCATTAGAATTTCTCACAGAACGGATAACGGAACAATTGGAGAAAGTGATTGGGAAAGTACGGCCGGCGGAGAAAGTGCCCATATTGCAGTAGACCCCTTAAATAACGATATCGTTTATGGAGGAAGTTATGGCGGCTTGCTAACAAGAGTTAATCACAAGACCAATGAAACCAGAGCTATAAACGTTTGGCCGGATGATCCTATGGGACATGGTGCTGAAGATATGAAATATCGTTTTCAATGGAATTATCCTATTTTCTTTTCGCCACATAATAAAAAGAAGTTATATGTCGCTTCAAATCATCTTCATACAACAACTAATGAAGGCCAGTCTTTTGAGATTATCAGCCCCGATTTGACAAGAAACGATCCAAAAACTTTAGGAGCTTCTGGAGGTCCTATTACCAAAGATAATACAGGAGTGGAATATTACGGAACTATTTTTGCCGCGGTCGAATCTCCTTTTGAAAAAGACCTGATCTGGACCGGCTCTGATGATGGTTTGGTTCATATTACCCGTGACGGCGGAAAAAATTGGACAAATGTGACTCCTAAAAAAATGCCTGAATGGATGATGTTCAATTGCATTGAAGTTGATCCTTTTACATTAGGTGGGGCCTACATTGTTGGCACGCGTTATAAATTGGGAGATTACGCACCTTATATTTATAAAACGGAAGACTATGGCAAAAATTGGAAATTAATAACAACAGGAATCGCTTCTGAACATTTTACCAGAGCGCTACGGGCAGATCCAAAAAGAAAAGGATTGCTTTATGCCGGAACTGAAAACGGAATGTATATAAGTTTTGATGATGGAAATCATTGGGATTCTTTTCAGTTGAATTTACCCATTGTCCCAATCACGGATTTAGCCACTAAAAATAATAATTTAATTGCAGCAACACAAGGTCGTTCATTTTGGGTCATTGATGATATCACTCCTTTGCATCAAATAAATGAATCGATCATCGCAAAAGAAGCTTTTATTTTCAAACCCATGGACAGTTACAGGATGGGCGGCAGCGACAGAAAATCCAAAACGGCCGGACAAAACCACCCGGGCGGTGTTGTCATTAATTATTTTGTGAAAAATATGGAAGAGAAAGATACCATCAACCTTTCTATTTATGAAAATTCAGGAAAACATATAAAAACATTTTCAACCAACCCTAATGAAGACCAAAATGAAGAAAAATTAAAAGTTGAAAAGGGTTCAAATCAATTTAATTGGGAGATGCAATATCCTGATGCCGAAAAAATAAAAGGCATGATTTTATGGTGGGCATCGCTAAAAGGACCAAAAGCATTGCCGGGAGCATACAAAGTAAAATTAAGCAAAAACGGAAAATCAATTTCTGAACAAAATTTCACTTTGTTAAAAGACCCAAGAAGCAACGCAACCAGGGAAGATTTGCAGGCACAGTTTGATTTTATCATTGAAATTCAGGAAAAATTAACTGAAATTCATAAAACATTGAAGAACATTACAACAGTTAAAGAACAATTAGAAAAATTGAAAAAATCAATTTCTGACAAAGAAAAAAACAAAGAAATTCTTGACTTGACAGATAAAATCATGAAGGAATTGACCACACTCGAAAACAATTTATATCAAACAAAAAGTAAAAGCTCGCAAGACCCACTAAACTTTCCAATCAAGTTAAATAATAAATTGGCACATTTAAATTCGCTGAGCTCCATTGGAGACTTTAAACCCACTGACCAGTCTGTTGAATTTAAAAAAGAAATCACACTTTTAATTGATGAGGAACTGGCTAAAATTTATGCTATTTTTGAAAATGATGTTAAAAATCTGAACAAAAAAGTTAAGGAGAGTGATATAGAACTAATCAATTTAAATTAAAAATAAAGAGGCTTTAAGCCTCTTTATTTTTTTATAAACATATAATAACCTGACATAAGCAATCCGTAAATAATTGACATGGTCAACTGAACGGTTACAAATGGCAGCCATGTTTCTGCAGAAAAATATTCAGAAATCATCCCTGAAATCCCACTATTTTTAAACATTGAAATTATTATTTTCACGATGGTAATCACTACAAAAAATACGAATGCAAACCTTAGGGTTAATTTAAAAAACGAGTGGTTTTTATAATTATTCATTTATTTTAATTTTTTATTATGATGATGGCGGTCGTGATCCCGTTTTGTTTTTACCTCCATTTTCTTATCGAATGCAGCCTGTAAATCAATCCCAGTCTGATTTGCCAAACACAAAACCACAAAAACCACATCGGCCAATTCTTCTCCCAAATCTTTTCCTTTATCGCTTTCCTTTTCACTTTGTTCGCCATAACGCCTTGCAATTATTCGCGCTACTTCACCAACTTCCTCAGTCAATTGAGCCATATTGGTCAGTTCATTAAAATAACGGACTCCATGTTCTTTTATCCAATTGTCAACAATAAGCTGTGCGTTTTTAATCTCCATTTTTGCTGTTTTTATTAATATTCAAAGATAGTGAACTTTATGAATAGGTCCTTTTTACTTTTTAAGATAGGTTAAAAATTCAGCTCTCGAAATTTCTTCTGCCCCTAAACTTGCCAAATGCTCGTTATAAACCTGACAATCTATCAATTTATAATTTTCTTTTTCCAATTTCTGCACCAAATAAATAAATGCTAATTTTGAGCCATTGCTTACCTCACTGAACATGCTTTCTCCGCAAAAAACATGCCCCAAATCAATACCGTACAAACCGCCAACCAACTCATCTTCTTTCCACACTTCAACCGATTTTGCCACACCCAATTGATGCAAATTAATATAAGCTTGCTGCATTTCGTCGGTTATCCAAGTTCCGCCTTGCCCTTCTCTATAACTGTTTTTGCAGTTTGAAATTACTTCGGAAAAATTTTCATTAAACGTTACACTAAACTCATTTTTCCGAATGATTTGCTTCATGCTCTTTGAAATTTTCAAATTTTTCGGAAATAAAACCATTCTCGGATTTGGGCTATACCAAATAATGGGTTCTCCCTGATTGTACCAAGGAAAAATTCCGCTTTTATAGGCAAGCAACAATCTTTCAGCCGACAAATCTCCTCCAATAGCCAACAAGCCATCTTTATTCGCCAAATTTACCGGAGGAAATACCAAATCTTTTGAAAGTAAATACATTATTTAATTATTTTTCTACAAATATAAACAAACAAAAAAAGAGAAAAACTGATGTTTTTCTCTTTTTAAAGTATTGTAAAAATTTACTTAGAACGGTAAATCATCCGGTTCACTATCATCTACATCTGAAGTAGTTTCGAACTTTCCTGCCGGTGCAATTGGGTTTGCTCCTGTAGCCCCTTCAATTTGCGCCGCTTCTATTCTCCATCCTTGAATTGAGTTAAAATAAACAGCTTCTCCCTGAGGATTGATCCATTCTCTTCCTCTTAAATTGATGGATATTTTAACGTCTTGGCCAACTTGGTAATTATTTAATAAATCACATTTATCTTGCACAAACTCAACCATCAAAGGTTGTGGATATTGTTCATTTGTTGTTATTACCATTTCTCTTTTTCTGAAACCGCTTGCACCGAAGGTTTTAGGTTCATCAATTTTTTTAATTTTTCCTGTAATTTCCATATTTAAAATTATTTCATCTGTTTAAATTCTATTTTTTTAACGGTAAAAGATGCTGTTCGCCATTAATCATTCTTTTGTATATCAAAATTTGTTATGCTCGTTTCATTAAAAGTACTTTCCAAGCACTTAACACTTCGTTTTTTTCTAAAAGCGCTTTCGCAAATGTATGTTTTTTCACCGTATTAATTCCAACATATTCCAAATGTTCTTTTGCAAACTTATCAACATCTGCTTCAGATGGAATCACTTCCACATTGGCTAACATGCCTAAATCGTTTCCTGTTAATATTCCGCTATTCCTTATTTCGGAAGGAATGGCGTCGACCCCAATTCCCAGCGTTAACAATGGTTTGGGTATTTCAAAAAAACCTTCTCGCGCACGGGAATACAGGCTGCCACCAGCTCTTGCCACTAAATCCAATTTGTATTGATCAATAACGCCGTCATTATCTAAATATTCTTTTTTGATGTGCAATTTCACCACTTCACAAATGATTAAATTTCCAGCTCCGCCTTCATTGCCAAGTTCTACTATTTCTTGAACCTTGCATTCAAATTGGATGGGTGATTCACCTACCCTGAACGGTTTTACTTTTTCAGAAGAAAGCATGGTAAAACCCGCCTTTAAAAACTCATTCACACCTTCCGGATACTCACTGCTCGCCAACGACATTTGATGAACAATCTCATAATTTACGACATTAATAACCACTTCTTTGGTTACTTTCGCATTTTCCAAAGTGTGTTTTGTGGTATTTCCCCTCACCCTTCGCGCAGGTGAAAATATTAAAATGGGTGGATTTGCGCTAAAAACATTAAAAAAACTAAAAGGTGATAAATTTGGGGTTCCATGTGCATCAAGCGTGCTTGCAAAAGCAATTGGACGCGGCGCTATGGCACTTTGTAAATATTCCTGCAACTTTACTGTTGAGATGTCTTTCGGTTCTATACTTATCATTATTTCATCCGTTTAAATTTTATTTTTTAGCGGGAACAGATGCTGTTCGCCATTAATCATTCCTTTATATGTCAAGATTTGTAATGCTTGTTTCATTTTTAACAAATATAAATATTTCAACGATAAAATAATATAGAATATATTTTTAAGTTATAGTAACTTATACTTTATATTTGATTATGACTTCACAAAAGAATACTCAGATAATCCGTTGGACAGTAATCTTGTCTTCATTTATCATTGTTGCTCTAATTCTTTGGAATACTTATGATTTTTTTCAAAAATTTAAACACGAAGAACGCGCCAAAATGGAAATTTTGGCAAAAGCCTATGAACGCTTCAGCAGCGCCAATTTAAATACGGATATTTCGCTTGAAGCTAAAATTATTGGCAACAACCACAATATTCCAATGATTATTACGAATGAAAAAGACAGTATCACCGAATGGGCAAATTTAGATTCTGTTAAAGTAAAAAAGAAAGGTTATTTGGCAAAACAGCTTTTTATTATGAAAAGCCAAAACAAACCTATAAATGTCAGTTATAAGGGAGAAAGCCTAAAGCAATATATCTTTTACCGTGATTCGGATTTATTGACCAAACTAAAGTATTATCCCATTGCTTTAATTCTTATTTTATTTTTATTTGCCAGCGTTATTTATTTGTTTTTTAAATCCAATAAAGTGGCAGAACAAAATAAACTATGGACCGGAATGGCTAAAGAAACCGCCCATCAAATTGGCACACCTTTATCTTCGTTATTGGGTTGGATTGAAATTTTACGATTGGAAAATACCAACGAAAATACCATAAAAGAAATTGAAAACGATGTACACAGGTTAAACACTATTGCGGAACGATTTTCAAAAATTGGTTCTATTCCTGAATTGAAAGAACAAAACGTTGTTGCCGCAACCAGCGCTTCGTTTGACTATCTTAAATTAAGAAGTTCAAAACAGGTTATTTTTAAATTTGACTCCTCAAAAAAAGAAATTTATGCCAAAATAAATCTTCAGTTGTTTAGCTGGGTTATTGAAAATTTGGTAAAAAACGCCATTGATGCGATGGAAGGAAAAGGAAAAATAGCGCTGGCAATCACAGAAAACGAAAAAAATGTGACCATCACCATTACCGACACCGGCAAAGGAATTCCAAAACATTTACAGCACGAAATTTTCACTCCTGGGTTTACCACTAAAAAACGTGGATGGGGCTTGGGATTGTCACTCGCCAAAAGAATTATTGAAGATTATCACAATGGTAAAATTACCGTTTTAAAATCAGAAATAGGAAAAGGAACAACTTTTTCGATTACACTGAAAAAATAATTTTATAAATTGGCGGAAATCGCTTTGGCTATTGCTTCAAATTCCGCAGGAAGCAATTTTACTTTATGCATAAACTGAATATCCTGCATTGCTTCTAAAGGAATTAAATGCACATGAACATGTGGAACTTCCAGACCGATAACAGCCATCCCAATACGTTTGCATGGAATTGTTTTTTCCAATGCAATGGCAATTTTTCTCGAAAAACTCATTAAGCCATTGTAGGTTTCTTCATCCAGTTCAAAAAGCTTGTTGGCTTCTTTTTTTGGCACCACCAACGTATGACCTTTTGCATTAGGGTTTACATCTAAAAAAGCATAAAAGTTGTTGTTTTCGGCAACTTTATAAGATGGAATTTCACCATTAATTATTTTTGTGAATAATGTGCTCATGGTTATATTTTTACTCAAAATTAATAAACCCTTATTTATTTGTTTAATCGATTAATTGTGTAGCTGTATAATTCTGAACTGTTTATTTCTATTAACTTTTGTCTCTTATCTCTTTTCTTTAATCAGCTAATTTGCTCATTAACTAATTACTTAATTGTTTATTTATAAAAAATTTATCCTCTGGTAATTTCCAAAATCTCAAATTCCATCACACCGCTAGGCACTTGAATTTCAGTAATATCTCCAACTTTTTTACCCAACAATCCTTTCCCTATCGGTGAATTTACCGACAGTTTCCCCTCTTTAAGATTCGTTTCAGAATCAGCCACCAAAGTATATTTAAATTCCACTTTAGATGCTGTATTTTTTAATTTGACAGTTGAATGAATCAATACTTTTGAAGTATCCAATAAAGATTCATCAACTATTCTTGCACTAGAAAGTACTTCTTTCAATTTGGCGATTTTTAATTCCAACATGGATTGTTCTTCTTTCGCGGCGTGGTATTCAGCATTTTCACTTAAGTCACCTTTATCCCTTGCTTCCGCAATATCATTGCTTATTCTTGTACGCTCAACACGCTCCAAAAACTCCAACTCATCCTTTAATTTTCTCAACCCTTCTTCGGTATAATACGAAATATTACTCATAACTTACTTTTTAATAAATACAAAAATCTCAAAACCGGAAACCCAGAATGAGATTTAACACAAATGTACAAAATATTTGTAAATTGCAATCGTTTACCAACAAACTTGATGTTATAACTATGCATAAGCTATTTTTATTGTTAGTACTTGCCGTATTTTTTTCCTGTGAAAAGAATGACACTAATGATGTTTTGCCGGATGTTTTTGTTGATGAAACCATCAATTTAAATTTACCTCAATATATTAATTTACAAACGCCAAGCGGATGGGCCTATACAAATGGAGGGATAAAAGGCATTGTAATTCAAAATACAGGCATTGGAAACCCTCCGTACAAAGCATTTGACAGGGCTTGTCCCAATAATGATTGTGCGGCTCCTATGAATTTTGACGGAAGTTTAAGATTGAAGTGTTCCTGCGACAATAGCGAATACAGCATCATAGACGGCTCCCCGCAAACCAGAGGAAATATACATTTTGCAAGAGAATATAAAGTGATTGTTTTAAATACCTCAACTTTAAAAATTATCAATTTTTAAATCTTTATTAAAAACAGATTGGTATTTTTGTAGCAAACTTATAAAAGTGAAAAATTATTTCTCATCAAATTTCAGATTAGGCGTGTTGGGTGGCGGACAGTTAGGTAGAATGTTGCTGGCCGAAACTCAAAAATTCGATATTTACACCTCCATTTTAGATTCCTCAAGCGAAGCCCCTTGTGCACAAATTTGCAATGAATTTCATCAAGGCAGTCTGATGGATTTTGATACGGTTTACAATTTTGGAAAAAAAGTAGACTTATTAACTATTGAAATTGAACACGTAAATATTGAGGCACTTATAAAATTAGAAAAAGAAGGCTTAGAAATTTTTCCACAGCCAAGCGTTTTACAAATTATTCAACACAAAGGAAAACAAAAAGATTTTTTTGTAAGAAATAATATCCCAACATCAAAACACAAAATATTTTCATCTTTAAATGCCTTGAAAAGTGAGTCCTTAACATTTCCATTTGTATGGAAATCAGCCCAATTTGGGTACGACGGAACCGGCGTTAAAATGGTTAAAAATCAAAATGATATTGATTTATTACCTGAAAATGAGTGCATTGTTGAAGAATTAATTCCCTTTAAAAATGAATTGGCAGTCATTGTAGCAAGAAATAAAAACGGAGAAATAAAAACGTACCCTGTTGTTGAAATGGAGTTTCATCCTGAAGCAAACCAGGTTGAGTATGTCATTTGTCCGGCCAGAATTTCTGATGAAGTCGCTGAAAAAGCAAAAAACATAGCTTTAAAAACAGCAAAGGCTTTTGAACATGTTGGCTTATTAGCAGTTGAAATGTTTCAAACTGAAAATGATGAAATTTTAGTAAATGAAGTCGCGCCCAGAACACACAATAGCGGGCATTACAGCATTGAAGCATCATACACGAGTCAGTTTGAACAACATTTGCGCAGCATTTTAAATCTCCCTTTGGGAAATACCGATAGTAAAGTTGCGGGAATTATGGTAAATTTGGTTGGTGAAGAAGGTTTTTCCGGCGATGTTATTTATGAAAATATAGAAGAAATTCTTAAAATGAAGGGTGTAACACCCCATATTTACGGTAAAAAACAAACCCGACCTTTTAGAAAAATGGGTCACGTGACCATTGTAAACAATAATTTAACTGAAGCCCGTAAAATAGCAGAAGAAGTTAAAAATATAATTAGGGTAATTAGTAATTAACAATTAATGATGAACAATTGTAAACAGAATGTAGCAAAATATTTGGTTTTTATAATGATGCCTACTTTTTAGTTTTCAATTTTCAATTTTCAATCTTTTAATTTTTTAATATTCAATAAAATGGGCAAAGTAGGAATTATTATGGGAAGCAGTTCAGACCTTCCAATTATGCAACAAGCTATCACTATTTTACAAAGTTTTGATATTGAAACTGAAGTGGATATTGTATCTGCCCACCGAACTCCGGAAAAACTTTTTGACTACGCAAAAAATGCACATACTCGGGGTATTTCGGTCATCATTGCCGGTGCCGGCGGCGCCGCGCATTTACCAGGAATGGTCGCTTCTATGAGTCCGTTACCCGTTATTGGTGTCCCTATCAAATCAAGAAATTCTATTGATGGTTGGGATTCTGTACTTTCAATTCTTCAAATGCCAAGCGGTGTTCCTGTGGCAACTGTAGCTTTAGACGGTGCTGAAAATGCGGGTATTTTGGCTGCACAAATTATTGGCAGTTCAGACAAAAATATACTGAATAAAATTCTTCTTTTCAAAGAAGGTTTAAAAGCTAAAGTTAATCAAGCTTCCGAAGACCTTAAAAATAAAAAGCTTTAAAGGTTAATTTTAGGCGAACAATTCAACATTTTAACAATTACACAATTTAATATGAGCAATCCATTATTAGATGAATTTAAAACGCCATTTTCAACGGCGCCATTTTCAAAAATAAAAAACCATCATTTTAAACCTGCATTTATTGAAGGAATTAAGCTGGCGAAAGATGAAATTGATGCCATCGCAAACAACATTGCAGCTCCTACTTTTGAAAATACCCTTTTAGCGTTAGAATTTGGGGGCAAAAAACTGGATAGAATGTCAAGTGTCTTTTTTAATTTAAATTCTGCCGAAACCAATGATGAAATTCAAAAAATTGCCCAAGAGATTTCTCCAATGCTTTCTGAATTTTCAAATGATGTCAGATTAAATGAACTATTGTTTAAAAGGGTTAAGCAAATTTATGAGGGCAAAGATGCACTTAATTTAACGACAGAACAGGATACTTTATTAACCAATTCCTATAAAAGTTTTGTGCGAAACGGCGCAAATTTAAATGAGGACGATAAAACGGAACTTCGGAAAACTGATTCAGAACTTTCCAAATTAAAATTAACGTTTGGTGAGCACGTCTTGGCCGAAACAAATGCTTTTGAACTTCATTTAACTGATAAAAATGATTTGAAAGGATTGCCCGAAAACACCCTTGAAGCTGCCCAATTGACAGCGAAAGAAAAAGATAAGGAAGGCTATATTTTTACACTGGATTACCCGAGCTATATTCCATTTATGATGTACGCTGACAACAGAACTCTCAGAAAAAAAATGGCTATCGCTTTTGGAGAGAAAGCGTTCAAAAACAATAAAAATGACAACCAGCAAATTTTATTAAATATTGTAAAACTCCGCAATAAAAGGGCGAATTTATTAGGCTACAAAACACATTCACACTTTGTATTGGAAGAACGAATGGCCGAAAATCCCAAAATCGTAATTGATTTTTTAGAAGACCTGCTGACAAAAGCGAAACCTGCCGCTGAAGAAGAATTTAAAAAACTGTCGGATTTTGCAAAAAGAGACGGTATTAAAAAACTACAAAAATGGGATAGCGCCTATTATTCGGAAAAATTAAAAACAGCACTTTTTGATTTGGAGGAAGAACAGTTAAAACCCTATTTCAAATTGCAAAATGTTATTGAAGGGGTATTTGAGGTAGCCAACAAATTATACGACTTGGTTTTTGAAGAAATTTATACTGTTGACAAATACCATGCAGATGTTAAAACCTTTAAAGTAACTGATACTTCTGGCAATTATATTGCAATATTGTATGCCGATTTTTTCCCTAGAAAAGGAAAGCGTGATGGCGCCTGGATGACTTCATTTAAAGGCCAGTGGATGGAAGATGGTGAAAACTCAAGACCGCACATTTCAATAGTTTGCAATTTTACCAAACCTACGGAAACGAAACCTTCCTTATTGACTTTTAATGAAGTGACCACATTGTTTCATGAATTTGGGCATGCATTGCACGGAATGTTGGCTAACACAAACTATCCAAGTTTATCGGGTACAAACGTTTATTGGGATTTTGTTGAGCTTCCAAGCCAATTGTTAGAAAATTGGTGTTACGAAAAAGAAGCCTTGAACCTGTTTGCAAAACACTTTGAAACAAATGAGCCAATTCCAATGGAATTGGTTGATAAAATTAAAAAAGCATCTAATTTTTTAGAAGGAATGCAGACTTTACGTCAGCTGAGTTTAGGAATTTTAGACATGAATTATCATTCAAAAGATCCTTCAGAAATAAAAAATGTGAAGGAGTTTGAGACCTTATCTTTTAAAAACACCCAATTATTTCCTGATATCAAAGAAAACTGTATGAGCACTTCTTTTTCACATATTTTTCAGGGCGGATATTCGTCAGGATATTATTCCTACAAATGGGCTGAAGTATTGGATGCCGATGCTTTTGCTTTATTTATAGAAAATGGAATTTTTGACAAACCTACTGCACAAAAATTTAAAGACAATGTGCTATCAAAAGGAGGTACAGATAAACCTATGAAATTGTACGTCAATTTTAGAGGCAAAAAACCAAATAATACAGCCTTATTAAAAAGAGCCGGACTGCTGAAATAACTTAAATCGGGTAACCTATAAATACAAACAGCGCATTTTTTTTTAAATGCGCTGTTTTTTATTTTAATAATCAATAAAAGAAGCAGCCGCACATCATATCTTGAGAAATTGTCGTCCCCACAACGGTAGTATAATCAAGAGTATATTAATGTTACGACTGCTATTTTGTTTATTTCATTTGCAGAATAATGAACTCTGTTCTTCTGTTTAACTGATGCTGTTCTTCAGTACATGGTACACCATTTGAACATTTATTGATCAATTGGCTTTCTCCAAATCCTTCATACTTCGGTATTCTTTGCGAATCTATCCCTTTTGAAATGATATAATCATAGGTTGATTTCGCCCTACTGTTGGACAGTCTAATATTATAATTGTCATCTGCCCTGCTGTCGGTATGTGATTCCAGTCTGATTACCATTCCCGGATATTTGTTCATTAAATTCACAACCTTGTCTAACTCTAACGCTGCATCCGGTCTAATATTAGATTTGTCCAGATCAAAATAGATGGTGTTCAAATCGGCCAAGATAACAACATCTTCTATAGGTGCCATTGGAATGTTTAAATCAACAATAAGTTCTCTTTCTTTTTCCAGACCAAAAGAACTGAAATCCTTTTGCACGTCCTGGAATTTTGCTTTGGATCCTTTCAATACAAATTCGCTGTCCCTGTCTATCAAATGTTCGTAAGCACCATCTGCTTCCGTTATGAAATAGGCAATTTCTTCACCATTTTTGCGTGCCAAAACCACTTTTGCGCCTGCAACAGGCTCTCCGTTGACGGCGTCGAAAATACGTCCTTTCAATGTCAACGGTGGTATTCTGGTAAAAGCATAAATATCATCGCCTCCCATGCCACCTTTTCTGTTGGAAGAAATATAGCCACTAAGTCCGTCTGGTGACAAATAATAGGCGAAATCGTCTTTTTCACTGTTGATTGGTTCGCCCAAATTAATCACGTTCACAATATTGTCATTTTCACCTTTTACGGCTGCAAATATGTCCAAAAGACCTGCACCTACATGATCATCAGAAGAGAAATATAAGGTTCCTTCTTCAGAATGGATGAATGGAAATGATTCATTTCCTTCCGTGTTTACAATATCTCCTAAATTTGCAGGCGTACCCAATGAACCGTCAGGATTGACATCACTAACATATATATCTGTACCTCCTATACCTCCAGGCATGTCAGATGAAAAATATAATTTTTTGCCATCCTGGCTTAATGATGGGTGGTATACTATATAATTGGCATTGTTAAGGTTTGAAGGTTTTACGTTTGTCCATTTTCCATCAATAAGTTCAGCGCTAAATATACCCATTAGCATTATGCCTTTGTCATTGGTGATTTTCTTGTTCTCATAAAAATTATTTCTTGAGAAATACATTTTGGTGCCATCGGCACTAAAGGTTGCCGGACCATCATGCTGAATGGTATTCACGTCGCCTTCCAGCTTTTTAGTTGTTGCCAATGAGGCACCTTCCGTTGGAACTTGGTACATATCCAATAGTGGCTGTCCGTCCCAGGCATAAAGCCTTTTTACTGAAACGCCTTCATCACTTGAGGAAGTGAATACAATTTGGTCGTTTAATTCTACGGCGCCAAAATCATTTAATTTGCTATTGAAATCCACTTTCTTTAGGAAGTTTTTCTCTCTCGCATTAAAAATTCCGCTTGCCAAATCTTCGTTTTTGAAGAATCTCTTAACCCTCGAATCTTCTTTATTGCCGGCATCTCTATATTTCTTCATCCACTCTTTTGACGCTTCATACTCTCCGTTGGCCCTTAAGGTTTGCGCATAGTAAAAATAATATTCAGATGGTACGTTTGGCTGTTGAACCACCTTCTCATAAATTGGCAAAGCTTTTTCGGGCTGGCGCAACATAATGTAAGCATCTCCCAATTGTCGCATTGCGTAATACTTATTAAAACTTGTGTCAATCAGCTTTTCATAGGTGTCTATTGACTTTACAAACGAAAAGTTGTTAAACTGTCTTTCGGCTCTCTTTTGTTTTGCTGTCTGACCAAATGTGGATGCGCTTATCAAAACAAAAGCTATACATAAAAGTTTTATATTTTTCATAATATTCATCTTTGTTCGGTTAGAAATATCTAGGCGATTTTTGTTTGTTTTTCATAAACTTAAACTCATACATCAACAATATCTCATGTGATCCTGAAGTATATGGTCGAATTTCCCCTGTTGGAATTTCATAGGTGTAGCCAACCCTAAACTGGTCAGTAACCTGAAAGTCCACTAAGGCGCCAATGGCTTCCTGTTGTCCGTTAATCCTGTAAGAACCTCCCAACCAAAACTTCTCGTTAAACAAAAAGTTTGCCGTTAAATCTGTTGAAAGGGGCACTCCATCGGTGTGTTTAAACATAAAGGACGGTTTAAATTTCAGGCTTTCGCTTAAGTCAAAAACATAGCCTCCTATGGCATAATAATGAACTCTTTCCAATGCTTTAAACTCTGTCTCGTTATTTAAATCGTGATTGATGATTTTTGGCGTTGAAAGCCCTACATACCATCTATTGCTGTGAAATAAAACCCCGGCGCCAAAATTTGCATTCCATCTGTTTAATCTTTCGTTAAAATAAGGATCCTGATTGACTTCTGTTGCATTGTACAACTCATCGGCCAATTTGTAATAGGTCATCCCTGCTTTTAAACCAAAGCTCACTTTAACTTCTTCACTCGCCTGAATGGTATAAGAAAAATCTCCATATACATAGGTAAAGTTCTCATAACCTGATTTGTCATTTATTAAAGACAATCCCAACCCTACTTTTTCATTTCTCAAAGGAGAATGAATTGACAACGTCTGGGTTTCTGGTCCTCCATCAAATCCTGCCCACTGGTTTCTGTTTAACGCAACTATGCTTAATGCATTTCTGCTCCCTGCATAAGCGGGGTTTACAGCAATTGTGTTGTACATATATTGGGTGAACTGCGGCAATTGCTGGGCGTTTGAATATTCAAAACCTGTGATCAGCAATACTATTATTATAATTATACGTTTCATAGTTCTATTTTAATTAATGAGTACCTAAATAAATGTATCCTGTTATTGGTTTAAATCCTGTTCCTCCTGAAACGGTGACTATATAATAGTACGTTCCTGTCGGTAAGTCATTATTAGATCCTATTTGTATTCCGGAACCGTCATTTTTGCCATTCCAGTTATTCAAATAATTGTCTGATTGATAAACAATTTTACCCCAACGGTTGAATATTTTTACGCCAAAGGTAAAATCACAGTCTTCCAATCCGATGATTTCAAAATTGTCATTGAAGCCGTCATTGTTTGGAGTCACAACTTTTGAAATTATCATATCTTCTGTTGAACACGCCAATACCACACAGTCATCATTAACATTTACAGATACCGTAATAATTCTACCACAGTCTCCTGGTTCTGTGTAAGTAAACTGGTAATCTCCCAAGTTCACTATTGAAGGATTAAAAGTGTTTCCTGTTAAGCCTTCGCTGTTTAAATCATCTGTCCAGGTTCCTCCTGAAACGAAGTCGCTGCCTAATAAGGTGGTTAAATCCAGATTTACATCTTCTATACAAAGTGATGATGAACCTCCTGAAATTTCAGCTGGCGTATAATTCTCCGTTACCGAAATGGTCAATGCTCCTGAGCATCCACTGTAACTGTCCGTTACCGCAACGGTATAGTCTCCAGTCTCGTCAACTTCTATGGAAGACGTTGTTTCTCCTGTGTTCCATAAATAAGTTGCTGTTCCCTGAACCGTTGTTCCGCCGGCATCTAAAGTAATGCTTGTCACATTACAAGTCAATTCTTCATTACCGCTTATTATTACAACCAGTGGCGTGGTATTTTGTGTCACTGTCGTTGTTGCCGTTGCTGAACATCCATTGTCACTTCCTGTTACTATTACTGAATACTCACCTGGCGCTGTAACAACAATTGTTGGTGTAGTTGCTCCTGTGTTCCATACATAACTTGGTGTGCCTTGAACTGACGTTCCACTTGCATCTAAGGTAATCTCTGTAGTTGCACAAGTCAATTCAACATTGCCTGTGATGGTTGCTTCTGGTTTTGCATTGATGGTCAAATTCAACGTTGCTGTATTGATGCATCCTGCTCCATTTTCGCTTTCAAAAGTGTAAACGCCGCTAGTTGTATATTCAGTTCCGTTCCAAGTGTAACTGTCACACGCTGTTGCAGTTTCTTCTGAAGTGGTACTGCTGTTGATGGTCAAATTCAACGTGGCTGTATTTGTACATCCTGCTTCATTTTCGCTTTCAAAAGTGTAAAC
>NZ_JBFFKM010000008.1:0-69137 GCF_041555395.1 Lutibacter sp.
ACCCCGGCTTGTCTTTTAAACATAGATTCTATTAAGTCTCCCAATACGCCAAAGACACTTACAATTCCTGCAATTACAAGCCATTGTTTAAGGTAAAGTGATGTAAATTGACTGGCTAAAATAAAACTCACTAAAAAAGTAAAAACCATTCCGCCAATAAAACCTTCTATCGTTTTATTTGGTGAAATTCGTTCCAATAATTTATGTTTTCCTGTGTTTTTTCCTACTAAAAAGGCAAAAGTATCATTCGTCCAAATTAAAATAAACACCCCTAAAATTGTGGTGTTTACATAATTAAATGAACCATTTAAAAATGGTATTTGCACTATTAAGGTAAAGGGCACCACGATATAAATGACAGTAAGAAAAATTTTGCCTAAATGACTGACAACTTCTTCCTTTTTTGCAAATAAAATAGAAGCGAAAGTGATGAAAATAGTTAAAAATAATCCCACGCCCACATACTCAAATATAATTCTAGCCGGCACATCATCTACATTAAGAATATTTCCGAAAATAAATAAAAGCGTTCCAATAATATAGGGAAAAATACTTTTTAACTGAATCATTTTTTTAAACTCATACAAACAAAACAGCATGGAAATAAAAAAAATTAAAATAAATGTTATTTTACTGAATAGAATGCAAAATATTAAAACACTCACAAAAACAAGACCTGATAAAGTACGCTTATAAATTAGTTTCATAGATTATAGATCTTCAAATAAAAGCAAATATAAGTTTTTTGAATTAGTATTGCCATAACTCATAAAGTCTTCTTCAATGGCATCAATATTGAAATTGTTAATTGCACTAATATTGCTGGGGATATTCCCCTTATAGCGTGATTTAATTCCCGTTAAACTTTCCCCTTTTGTATTTACGAGTTGGCTGGTGGTAGCATAAACAATAAAATTTTCAGATAATTCAGCAATTTTATGCTCTTTAAGTTGATTTGAAGAAAATAAAATACTGCCATTTTCTGCAATGAGGTGTTCACAACTTAAAAAAAAAGGCAATGTTATATTAATTTTTTCTGCAGTTTCAACTTTAATTCCTTTCAAAAGTTTAAGCAAATCGTAATCGTTACAACTTATAGTTTTCCAAGAATTTTCCTGAATTATTTTGGATAAATTCACAGTCACTTCTTCTAAAGAGGTACAATACAAAAACTTGCCTTTATTTTTGATGAATTTTTTTACAAAAATCTGATCAATTGGCAAGTCTTTAAACTCTGAAGAATCCTCCAAAGTTTCTTTTTGTTTTGGGGTATTAAATAATTTTTTGAAAAAGCTCATTATTTATATTGAATAAATCCAAAATTATAAAAAAGTTTACAATTTACTCTTCTGTTTCTAATGAATTTTCATTTTTTGTTTCATCTGTAACTTCTTTTTCTTTATCCACGACTTCAGTTACCAATTCCGCATACTCATTTTCAAAAGCTCTTTTCCCAAAAATAATTTCTAAATCTTTTTTGAAGATAACTTCTTTTTCCAATAACAGTTCAGCCAAAGTAGTTAACTTATCTTTGTTTTCACTCAATATTTGAATAGCTCTTTGATACTGTTCTTCAATTAATTTTGAAATTTCTTTATCAATAATTTGAGCGGTATCTTCACTGTAAGGTTTGGTAAAATTGTAATCGGATTGTCCGGAGGAATCGTAATAGGTTATATTCCCAATTTTATCGTTCAAACCATAAATAGAAACCATTGCCCTTGCTTGTCTGGTCACTTTTTCAAGGTCGTTTAAGGCGCCCGTAGAAATTCTGTCGAACATTAATTTTTCTGCAGCCCTACCAGCAAGTGTTGCGCACATTTCATCCAACATCTGTTCGGTTTGTACAATTTGACGTTCTTCGGGCAAATACCAGGCAGCTCCCAAAGATTGTCCTCTCGGCACGATAGTCACTTTCACAAGTGGTGCGGCGTGCTCTAACATCCAACTGGCAGTTGCGTGGCCAGCTTCATGAAAAGCGATTGTTTTCTTTTCTCTTGGTGAAATAAGCTTATTTTTCTTTTCAAGTCCGCCAACAATTCTATCAACTGCATCAAGAAAATCTTGATGATGAACCGCTTTTTTGCTTTTTCTGGCAGCAATTAAAGCCGCTTCATTACATAAATTTGCAATATCAGCTCCTGAAAATCCAGGTGTTTGTTGTGACAAAAATTTGATATCAACATCTTTGTGAAGTTTCAAAGGCTTAATATGAACTTTAAAAATAGCTTCGCGCTCTGTTAAATTTGGCAAGTCTACATAAATTTGACGGTCAAATCGTCCGGCTCTTAGTAATGCTTTATCTAATACATCTGCGCGATTGGTCGCCGCAATTACAATCACGTTGGTATCGGTTCCAAAACCATCCATTTCGGTCAATAATTGGTTTAAAGTATTTTCTCTTTCGTCGTTTCCTCCCGTAACATTGTTTTTTCCACGGGATCTTCCAACAGCATCAATTTCATCAATAAAAATGATGGATGGCGCTTTTTGCTGTGCTTGCTTAAATAAATCTCTCACTCGGGAAGCTCCGACTCCTACAAACATTTCAACGAAATCTGAACCTGATAGGGAGAAAAACGGAACGCCCGCTTCACCTGCAACGGCTTTAGCCAATAAGGTTTTACCTGTACCTGGAGGGCCAACTAATAAGGCTCCTTTCGGAATTTTTCCACCAAGTGAAGTATATTTATCAGGACTTTTTAAGAAGTCTACTATTTCTTGAATTTCCTCTTTTGCACCTTCTAATCCGGCCACATCTTTAAAAGAAGTTTTTACTTTTTGATCTTGGTCAAATAATTTTGCTTTAGATTTTCCAATGCTAAAAATTTGTCCGGCACCTCCTCCGGAACCGCCTCCCGACATTCTTCTCATAAAATAGATCCACAAACCAATTAAAAATATGAAAGGCAAGTACATCAATATTTGTTCAAAAAAATTGGTTCTTTCAATGTTTTTTACATCAAAATCAAGTTGTTTTGCTTCTTTTTCCTCGCTCAATTCTTTTTCAAAATTCTGTAAATCACCAAAGGAGTAAGAATACATTGGAGAATCACCGGCATATAATGAAGTTTTATTTTTCTTATGCTTTTCCTTGTCTTGAGCCTCTTTTTTAATATAAATATTGGCCACATTTTTGTTTACAATGTCTATCCTGGAAATATCATTGTCTACAAGGATTGTTTTAAATTCATTTTGGCTCAAATTTTTAGAGGATAAATCTCCTGCAGTAAAAAATTGATAAATAAGAAATAGAACGAAAATGCCTCCATAAACCCAATAAAAATTAAATTTAGGTGGTTTTAGGCCTTTATTATTGGGCGTATTTTTAGTATTCTGAGTCATTTATATTTTTTCAATTATTTGTAAAAAATTAATTTGTTCAAGCTATTTTTGTGATTTTTGCATCACCCCATAAACGTTCAATATCATAATATTCACGAATATGTTTCTGAAAAACATGAACTACAATGTTTACGTAATCCAGTAAAATCCACTCTGCGATACCTTCGCCTTCAACGTGCCAAGGTTTTTCTTTTGCTGATTTGCTTACTTGTTTTTGTATAATGCCGGAAATAGCATTTACATGGGTATTTGAAGTTCCTGTACAAGTAATAAAATAATCACAAACTGTATTATCAATTTCCCTCAAATCTAAAATTTGAACGTTTACCCCTTTTACATCATCTATCGCTTTCAAAATTGCTACAATTAAGTCGTCTGCGTTATTATTTTTTTTTGCCATTAAATTTTTTTTAGTTTTGTGCAAAGTTATTATTTTTTTATAACATAATGTGCTTAAAGTAACTTTGCTAAAATAATCTATACTAAATGAATATTATCAAACTTGATGCCATTGAATCTACAAATTATTACTTGAAGAAGCTTGCTGTTGAAAATGAGGTGGAAAGTTATACGGTGGTGTCTGCAAAATATCAATCTGCCGGCAGGGGACAAATGGGTGCAAGATGGCACTCTGAAAAATGTAAAAACCTGACATTTAGCCTATTGATTAGACTTTCTTCGTTAGAGATTGAGCATCAATTTTATTTGAGTATGGCAGTTTCCTTAGGATTATTCACAGCTATTCGAACACATATTGCAACACCATTATTTATTAAATGGCCAAACGACATTTTGGCAGAGAAAGACAAACTTGCTGGAATTTTAATCGAAAATATTGTTAGTGGCAATACTATTAAGCAATCTGTAATTGGCATTGGACTTAATGTGAACCAGGAAAAATTCCCTTTAATTATTGGAAATGTTACCTCCTTAAAAAAGGTTACAGGAAATTACTTTGATACCGATTCATTATTAGAATCGATTGTAATTTCAATTGAAAACTTCATGGGTTATATAGATAGAAAGGAATTTCAACCATTAAAAAAATTATATTTAAAATCACTTTACAGGTTTGAAAAGCCATCAATGTTTGAAGATAAAAACGGAACTGTTTTTTTAGGAAAAGTCATCGATGTTTTTGAAGACGGGAAATTAGTTGTTGAATTGGAAAATGAAAAAACCTGCAAATTTAATTTCAAGGAAATTAAATTTGCAGGTTCTTAAAATTGAATTTAATATTTATAATTTCTCTGAATTTTCAGCCAACGTATCAATAAATTTTTGCAACGGACCTTTTACCATCATCGCCATCATTGGATTAAAATCTCCTGCAAACAGCAATTGCAAGTCACATGTGTTTTCTGAAATAGGTTGAATCAAGGTTGTTAATGAAAAATTTAATTTACTGCTTGCTGCACTTAATATAACTTTATCAAATTCATTTTTTTCTTTAATGACAAGCCTAATTTCAGGCATTCCTTTTAAGCTGAAAAGAAAGGAATCTCCGTCAACTTCAAATTTGTCAATATTTTTAGGCATCAATTGTTCAAAATTTCTCAGGTTGGTTAAAAATTCAAATAATTCTTTTTGAGATTTCTTTACTGCTGATTTTTTACTTTCTAAGTTCATAATTTATAATTTATTGTTTCCAATCACTCGGATCTTCTCTCCATTGTTTAAGCGTTTCTAATTCTTTTTCTGTGATATAATTATTGTCGAGAGATTGCTCCAACAAATAATCGTAATTGCTTAAAGTATGTAATTTAACGTTGGCCTCTTTAAAATTTTCTCGTGCAATATCAAAGCCATATGAGAAAATGGCCACCATTCCTTTTACGTTTGCCCCTTCTTCCTGTAATGCTTTAACGGCATTCAAACTGCTTTTTCCCGTACTGATTAAATCTTCAATAACTACTATATTTTTATTTTTTTCCAAATACCCCTCAACCTGGTTTTTTCTACCATGGCTTTTAGGTTCAGGTCTTACATAAACGAAAGGGACGTTTAATTGCTGGGCCACTAAAATTCCTATGGCGATGGCGCCGGTCGCAACTCCTGCAATAACATCTGGTTTTCCGTATTCTTGTTCAATAATTTTAACTAAATTTTCTTTTATGTAAGTCCGTATTTCTGGAAAAGAAAGTGCGGTTCTGTTGTCGCAGTATATAGGTGATTTCCATCCTGAAGCCCAGGTAAATGGCTCGTTTGGCTGTAATTTAATTGCTTTTATCTGCAGCAAAAGCGCAGCTGTTTTTTTTGCAGTATCTTTGTTTAAAATCATAACGCAAATGTATAAAGTTTTTGTGAATGACTGTCCAATAATTTTAACAGATAATAAGAAAAATACAACAAATTTTAACGCGGTCAATTTTGAAAGCATCCAAGTTGATGAAATTGTTGCTCAAATTTTTCAGAATAGGTTAGAAGGTATCTTCTTGTTATGTGAAAATTTATCAGCAAGTTGGCAGCAGTTTAAATCTTATTTTATAAGTCAAAAAGCGGCAGGAGGAAAGGTTTTAAATTCCAATAGTGAAGTGCTTTTTATTTACCGTTTTAATAAATGGGATTTGCCTAAAGGAAAATTGGAAAAGGGAGAATCTATTTCAGAATGCGCTATTCGGGAAGTAGAAGAAGAATGCGGCATTACAAATCTTCAAATCTTAAAACCTTTAGGAACTACCTATCATATTTATAAAGAGAAAGGAAACACCATTTTAAAAACCACCTATTGGTTTTTAATGAGTACTGATTATTCAGGTAAATTAACGCCCCAAATTAAAGAAGGAATTGAACAGGTGGTTTTTAAAAATGAGGCAGAAATCGATAAAGCATTAGAAAATACTTACGAAAATATTAAGTTGCTTTTTTAATTGGCCCCCTAACCTCCGAATAGGGAATTAATTTTTCTCTTCATTTAAATAAGAAATCCACGCTGTTTTGGCATTTAAGTTTTTCACGGTTGAAGCATCATTTACTTTTATAATTGTAATTTCTTCTGAATTTAATTTTTTGATTTGTAAATCGAGACGAGAATTTTCCTTAGAAACATCCAACGAAATTAGTTTTTGCCAAAAATTTGCAGCCATTTTTATGGGATGCCCATTTTTGCCTTCAAAATTCGGAATTACAATGTTATTTTTTACTGAAAGGATGTTGTTTAGTTCTTCTGAATTTAAAAGTGGAACATCTATTGGTATTACAAGCACATCACCATTGAATTTTATATTTTTCAATACTGTTTGAAGTGTAGAAAATGAACCCAATTCAGGAGTCGGATTTACAATGGTTTTTACTTTTAATCCTTGATAATCAATATTATTTGTCAATGCGTCCTTTAACCAAGGAATTGCATCAAAATAGTGCTCGTAATTGTAGCCCAAACCGAGATAAACCTTTTTTATTTTTGTAGTTGAAATGCGGTTTAATTGCTCTAAAATCCAAAAAGTGAGTTTGTATTTAAGCAAACCTTTATCCACACCCATTCGTTCCGATTTTCCGCCAGCGAGCAAAACAAAAACAGGGTCATTTTCCATAGTATTTTTTCAATAATTCCGAAGCAATGCTGATGGCAATTTCTTTAGGCGTGAAGCCGCCGATGTCCAGACCAATCGGACAGTGAACGGGAGAAATTCCAAGTTCAAAATTCAGTTCTTTTTTTAGCAGATTATTGAATTTGTTTTTTTTCGTTTTACTGCCAATAAGTCCTATGTATTTTGTTTCGGAATGCAGGGCCAACGCGGTTATTTCAAAATCCAATTTATGGTCGTGTGTCATGATGGCTATGTAACAATTTGGACCCCAGTTTATAAATTGTTTGTAAAAATTAAAATCAATGTCGCTAAACGTAATGGATTTGTCGATTTCAATAGTGCTTTTCCAGTTTTCGCGAACATCTAACAAAGTAATATTAAAGGGCGTGTTTTTTAAAACATTGCACAATTCAATACCAATATGTCCGGCGCCAAAAAGATATAATTCGGGAGATTGATTCATAGGTTCAATAATTAATTCCACTTTTCCACCGCAGCATTGCTCAAATTCCGGGCCTAAAGTATAGGATAATTCTATTATTTTATTTTCATAAATGGAAACAACAGCTTCATCAATCACTTTAAATTCCAATTTGCCGCCGCCAATGGTTCCAAAGATTTCTTTTTGCTTGGTGACAATCATTTTTGAAGCTACTTTACAGGGCGCAGATCCTAAAATTTTTGTAACGGTAACTAATGCTACAGGCTGTTTTTTTCTTTTAAACTCATGTAATAATTCAATCCAATTGTTCATTAAAATTGTTGAGTTGTTTATTTGTTGAATCGCTTATTTGTTGAATCGTTGAATTGTGTAATTGTTGAATTTTTCAATTATTTCATTGACTAATTTTCAAATTTCCAAATTTTATCCTAGCAACTTTCTACTAAAATCAAACCAGACCGTAATCCGATAACGGCAAATTGTAATATCTTTTTCCGGTTAATTTATAAATTGCATTTACAATAGCCGGAGCAATCACAGGAACACCAGGTTCACCAACCCCGGTTGGATTTTCGCTGCTTTCCACGATTTCCACATGAACAGTCGGAATTTCATTTATTCGTATCATTTTATAATCGTGAAAATTACTTTGTTCAATAGCGCCATTTTTAGCGGTAATTTTTCCGTAATATGCCAATGACATTCCAAAAATTGCAGCGCCTTCCATTTGCGCTTTAACGGTATCGCGATTTACGACGGTTCCGCAATCAATAACGGTATAAACATTGTGGACTTTCAACTTATTGTCAATCAAAGAAACTTCAACAACAGAAGCCACATAGGAATAAAAACTGTAATGAACCGATAATCCGTAAGCGTGACCTTCGGGAAGTTGTTTTCCCCATTCCGCATTTTTTGCGGCTATTTTTAACACATTTTTAAGTCGTGCAGTATTGTATTTTATTTCATTTTCTGTTTCTTCAATGCGATCGTTTCCAATTAGATTCAACCTAAATTCCAGCGGATCTTTTCCAGCTGCAATCGCCAATTCATCTGCAAACACATTTTGTGAAAATCCGTGAGGAATATTAATGACTGAACGCAGCCATCCAATTCTGACGTGTGCAGGAGATTGTCCCACTTCAACTTTCATGTTTTTTATGTCAAACGGAACATTGGCAGCGCTTGCAATTTCAAATCCGGCCGGATAATCCACACCGGGTGAAAATGTGGAAGCAATTGAAGGAAGCGCAAATCGATGCAACCAGCCACTGACATTGCCGGCGCTGTCGAGCGACGCTTTCAGGTATTGTGAACTTACGGTATGGTAATAACCATGATTGATATCATCTTCTCTGGTCCAAACAACTTGAACAGGCGCGTTGATTGCTTTTGAAATCACAACAGCTTCAACCACATAATCGGGTTTGGATTTCCGTCCAAATCCACCGCCTAAAAAAGTCACATTGATGGTAACTTTATCCTCGGGAGTTTCTAAATAATCACTGACTTCTTTTCTGGCAGATTGCGGATCTTGTGTTGGCGCCCAAACTTCGCAGGAATCACCTTGAACCCAAGCCACAGCATTTGGAACTTCCATTGGTGCATGTGCTAAATGAGGCAATTGAAACGTGCTTTCAACAATTTTTGCAGCATTTTTAAAAGCCTTGTTAACATTGCCCACATCTTTTCCGACTTTCCCCTGTTTGTGAACATTTTCAGTAATTTGTGCCATATAGTTTGCTGAATCGTATGTCACATTATCGCCATAATTCCATTCAATTTTTAAGGCTTCTTTTCCTTTAAAGGCCGCCCAGGTATTTGAGGCAATGACAGCTATACCACCTAGCGTTCCAAAAGGTTTTTCAATTCTTGGAATTTCAATAATATCAATAACTCCAGGAATTTTTAAAGCGTCGGTTTTATCAAAAGATTTTACGGTTCCGAAGGTTACAGGGCAACGTTGTATTGCCGCAAATTTCATATTTGGCAACCGCTTATCCAATCCAAAAACAGCACTTCCGTTTGCATATTCTTCTACATCAACACTTCTTAATTTTTTACCGATATATTTGAAATCCTTTGGATTTTTATAAGTTATCTCAGTTGGAACTTCCAATGTTTTAGCTATTTCAACCAAATCACCATAGGTAATTTTTTTGCCGCTTGAGTGTATTACAAAATGGTTTTCGGTCGAACATTCAGATTCAGGAACTTGCCATTTTTGCGCTGCAGCTGTGATTAACATAGCTCTTGCCATAGCGCCCATTTTTCTCATCGGTTCATATAAATATCGAACACTTCTTGAGCCATCGGTATTTTGATCACCATATTTTACGTCACCAACTGCCTGTTGTACAGTAACTTTAGTCCAGTCTGCATCCATTTCATCTGCAATAACCGATGTTAAAGAAGTTCTGACGCCATTCCCCATTTCTGAACGCGAAGCGATTAAAATTAAGCTTCCGTCATCATTTAACTGAATAAATAAATTTGGGTTGAAATTGACTAAATCTTTATTTTTCCCTTTTTCTTTATCTGAAAAGATGGAAGTATTGCAGGCTAAAATCAATCCTCCTGATGCCAAACCAATACTTTTTACGAAAGTTCTACGACTTATATTTCTAATTGGATTCATGGCTATCCTTGTTTTTTAAGTTCAACAGTTCGGTGAATGGCACTTTTTATGCGTTGGTAAGTGCCGCAACGGCAAATATTTCCGATCATGGCTTCGTTAATTTCTTCATCGGTTGGGTCATTATTTTTGTCGAGCAATGCAGTCGCCGCAATAAGTTGACCTGGTTGGCAAAATCCGCATTGAGGAACATTTAGCGCTGCCCAAGAATCTTGCAGCAACTTCAAATTTTCTGAGACACCTTCTATAGTCACTACATTTTTGCCTTCTGCGGCCGATACGGGAATCATACAAGACTGCACAGGGGAATTATCCAGTAATACTTTACATGAACCACATACGCCAATTCCGCAGCCATATTTTGTTCCTGTAAGTCCAACGATATCTCTAATTGCCCAAAGCAAAGGCATTTCAGGAGCAACATCAATGTTGTGTTTTTCTCCGTTAATTTGAAGTGTAATCATCGTGAAATTTGGTTTTCGTTTAAGAATAACAAGTTATGAAATTTTTATTAAAGTCAAAAAGAAAATAGAGAAGATCAAATAGACCAAAAAAGTCAAAAGTTTGAAAGTAGAAAAGGGAATTAGCCAATATGCCAATAATCTAAAATCTAAAATTCAAAATCCAAAATTTCTTTCACGTCACCAGCTTTCATATCGTTTATGTGAATTGTCCCAACGCGAACTCTTACCAATCTTAGGGTTGGAAAACCCACAGCGGCAGTCATTTTTCGAACTTGCCTAAATTTCCCTTCTCTTAAAGTGATAGAAATCCAATTTGTTGGCCCGTGCCTTTCATCTCTTATTTTTTTAGCTCTTTCGGGCAAATTTGGAATCTCGTTTAATTTAAAAACCTGGCAAGGTTTTGTGGTATATTTGATTCCGCCAAATCCAATTTCAACACCAATTTTTAGCTTTTCAAGGGCTTCATCAGTAATGTCGCCGTCAACTTCTGCAAAATATTCTTTTTCTATCTTGCTGCTTCTAACCAATTCACTCATATTTCCATCGGTGGTAAGCAATAATAAACCTTCCGACTTTTCATCTAACCGGCCAATAGCCATTATTTTTTCAGGAAATACGTAAAATTCGCCCAATAATTTTTTCTTATGCTTGCTGATGTCATTATTCGCAAACTGACTTAAATAACCATAAGGTTTATAAATAATAAAATGCTGATGCCGTTTATTTTCGTTAGGATTTTCCATTTAAAATAGCATAAACCAATGCTGCGGAAAGCGTTTGTCCGGCAGCTTTTTTTCTGATGTCCTCAAAACTAAAAAGGAAATCGCAACCGTCTTTATAGTCGCTGCAACCGTAAGCTGTTTTTCCTTTTAAGATGGTGCCTTTTTGACATTTGGGACAACTAATTTTATCAGGAACATTTTGGTTACTGAGCGTAGTCGAAGTATTCTTTTCTTCCAAAACCAAATTAAATTGTTCGTCAAATCGAATTAAACCCTCAGTTTCGCCCGTTTCTGTTTTAAAACCTTTTAAATTGACGGTGCACTGTTTTTGCAATAAGCGAATATATTGCTTTTCCGATATTTTTTTGTCTAGAAAACTGAAAGGCAGCCTAAAATCACAGCCGTTATTATATTCACTGCAACCATAAGCGGATTTCCCTTTTAGAATTTTTCCTTTTTTACATTTCGGACATTTTTCAGAAGAAATTCCGGTGGAAGTCATGTTATTTTTTTTAACGGCAGGTTTGGCAGTTTCGGCGTGGTAAATATTCGCCGTTATTTTTTCGGAACGAACTTCGTACACTAAATTGTCTACCATTTTTTTCATATTTTTAATGAAAGTTCCCGCATTGAAGGTTCCTTTTTCAATTTCCTTCAATTTTTTCTCCCATTGGCCAGTTAATTCGGCCGATTTTAACTGTTCACTTTGGATGATATCAATCAGTTGAATTCCTGTTTGAGTTGGCAACAACTGTTTTTTATTGCGAATAATATATTTTCGTTTAAACAGCGTTTCAATAATATTTGCTCTGGTTGAAGGGCGTCCAATGCCATTTTCTTTCATTAATTCTCGCAATTCATCGTCGTCAATTTGTTTACCGGCAGTTTCCATGGCCCTAAGCAATGTGGCTTCAGAGAATAAGTTAGGCGGCTTTGTTGTTTTCTCTAAAAATGAAGGTTCGTGCGGACCTTTTTCTCCTTTAGTGAAATTTGGCAGGATATCTGCTTCCCTTTTTTCTTGAACATTGGCAGATTCAAAAACAATGCGCCATCCTTTTTCCAGGATTTCCTTTCCGGTTGTTTTAAAAGTGACCTTAGCCGCAACGCCAATAACAGCTGTGTTTGAGACGGTACAATCATCATAAAACACTGCAATAAATCGCCTCGTGATAATATCGTAAACCTGTTGTTGGCTGTAGGGCAAATTAATTTGAACGCCAGTTGGAATAATGGCATGATGATCGGTTACCTTTTTGGTATTAAAAACCAAAGGCGATTTTTTTATTTTTTTTCCTAATAAAGGTGAAGTTAAAGCTTGGTAAGCAATTAAGTTTTTTAATATTCCGGGTACCTTCGGATACACATCATCAGGTAAAAATGTGGTGTCGACTCTTGGATACGTCACTACTTTTTGTTCATATAATTTTTGAACAATTTTCAGCGTTTCATCGGCTGAAAAATCGAATTTATTGTTACAATAAACCTGTAATCCAGTTAAATCAAATAGTTTAGGTGCTTTTTCTTTTCCTTTTTTCTTTGTGATGGAAACAATTTCAAAATCGCTTTCTTTTACTTTATTTGCAAGCAATTCCCCGTCTTCCTTTTTCTGAAAGCGCCCTTCTTCACAATTAAAAAGTGTTTCCCTGTAAAGTGTTTGCAGTTCCCAATAATGTTGCGGAACAAAATTTTCTATTTCCTTAAATCGGTTCACCACCATGGCCAAAGTTGGCGTTTGCACTCTTCCAACAGATAAAACTTGTTTGTTTCCGCCGTGTTTTAGGGTGTATAATCTTGTGGCATTCATTCCAAGCAACCAATCGCCAATCGCTCTTGAATAGCCGGCATAATATAAATTGTCGTAGTTTTCTGAAGGTTTTAGATTTTGAAATCCTTCTTTGATGGCTTCCGTGGTTAATGAGGAAATCCATAAGCGTTTTACTTCTCCTTTGTAATTTGCCTGCTGAATTACCCAGCGTTGAATTAATTCTCCTTCTTGCCCGGCATCACCGCAATTGATAATTAAACTGGCTTTATCAAACAGACTTTTAACAATGTTGAATTGTTTTTTAATTCCTTGATTGTCATTAACCTTGGTTTCAAACTTTTCCGGAAGCATGGGTAAATTGTTCAAATCCCAGCTTTTCCAATGCGGTTTGTAATCGTTGGGTTCAAACAAAGTACATAAATGTCCGAAGGTGAAGGTAACCGCATACCCATTTCCTTCAAAATAACCGTCGTGTTTGGTGTTTGCGCCTAAAACGGCAGCAATTTCACGCGCAACACTTGGTTTTTCGGCAATACATACTTTCATTTATAGGTTTTTTTGAGATGTGCAAAATACTCATTTTTGAATGAATTGCCGCTGTTAAAAATGGAATGATTTTATTATTTTTTATCCATAAATTATAGGCAATAAACTATTATATTTGTTGTGATAATCTAAATCTGAAAATAATGAAAAAAGTACTAAAAGAAATAAAGCCAGGTTACGGATTGGGTTCTCTTAAGTTTGGAATGACAAGAGATGAAGTGAAAGCAATGCTTGGTAAACCTTCATTTATTGATAAATATTCTCATTCGGATTCTGAAAAAGATTTGACGGAATCCTGGCAATATGACGATTTATTGATATCGCTCAGTTTTGATGAAGAGGAAGACTGGAAATTAATTATGATTTCTGTGAATGATGATTTTTATGAATTGGAAGGGAAAAATTTAATTGGGCTGACTGAGGAAAAGCTCATTGCACATTTGGATGAAATGAATTTAGGAGAATGGAACCTTGAGGATTGTTCCGAGGATGACGACGAAGATCAAAAAGTGATTGAAGCTGAAGATAAATCAATTAATTTTTGGATAAATGACGGTGTTTTGGACGAAATTCAATGGACGCCTTTTTTTATTGATGATGACACCATTGAGTGGCCTGAGTAGTATTTAGCATTTAGTCAGAAGAAAAATGTTTTTCTGACTAACAAATATCAATTAATAGCTGTTATTTACTGCAAATGATTAGAACAGTAAAATTGGAAGATGCACAGGAAATCGCTGAAATATACAATTATTATATTCTTAATTCTTGCGTAACTTTTGAAGAAATACCTGTAAGTAATGAAGAAATGGGCGAAAGAATTCAAGCTGCCCATTCAAAATTTCCTTGGCTTGTTTATGAAAAAGGTAAGGAAATTATAGGTTATGCTTATGCAAGTGTATGGAAACCCCGATCAGCTTATAAATACACAATAGAAAGCACTGTTTATCTGAAAAAGGAGGCAAGAAAAAAGGGAATAGGATCTCTGCTTTACAAAGAATTGTTAATGCAGATAAGAGATTTGGGTTTTCATGCGGTAATTGGAGGAATATCACTTCCTAATGAAGCGAGTGTCGCTTTACATGAGAAATTCGGATTTGAAAAAATAGCGCAATTTAAAGAAGTGGGCTACAAGTTTAAAAAATGGATAGATGTTGGTTATTGGGAGTTGCTAATTAATAAAAACAGCATTTAAAACACTTTATAAATGGGTAGTTTTAAATGTGCATCTTCATAATAAGGAGAATTTTTGTACACAAAATCCAACTGTGCTTCTGGGTTTTCTGCAAAATCTTTATCTGCTTTCATTTTTTGATTCAGTAGACTTCTTAAAGTCGGATTTTCTTGTAACAACTTTTCTGCAATATCTTCAAAAACATAGGATGAAAAGTGTTCTTTTTGCGCTAATACGGTATCGAAAAAATTCCAGTTAAAGAAGGAATCCGTTGCTTCAGCTTCTAAGGTTTCTATAATATAACGAACACCATTTTGTTGGACAGGAATATAAATATCTCCCTTATTAAATAACACATTTTTGGTTTCAGCTGAAACGGTGGTATTAAAATGTGGATAATGTCCTTCAAAAGGTTTTGTATTTGTTTTGAAATCTTTAATATGTTGTTCTTCAACAGTTAACATTGTGTCCTTTTTAAAAGAAATATATTCAATATTGTTATCTTCTAACCGTTCCACAACTTTCCACCATCCTTGTTTTAAAATATAGCCTTTCGGAATTTGAATTTCATTTGAAGGGATATAATTATTGAAATATTTTACAGGTTTTATGTAGGGTTTTGTTCTGTCATAAAACAAACGTTTGCCATTGGTTACTTTACTGTCAATATAACTTCCGTCGTAGCCCTCGAATTGCAGTGTTGAATAGTTGTTTTTATCAAGTTCAAAAGAAATGGGATAGGTTTTTTTTGCTAAAATATTTGCAACAGCATTGTTGCGAAGTTCTTTAATTTCTGCACCTTTTTCAATGGTAAAATCAATCACAGATTCTAATAAACTGTAGGTTTCTTCAACACGTTGCTTGTAGGGTTTTAACATATGGGTTTCCACCATCATTCCCAGGGTGTTGAATAAAGTGGTGTAACCTGTCGAATATCTCGGACTGTCGAAAAACTGGCTGAAACCGGTTTCAGGCGTTGTTCTCCAAACATTCACATAAGGTGTAATGATAATATCTTTTTTTAGCAATGAAGCTTCTATATTGGGTCTCATTTCATTTTCAATAAAATCACCTAAGTCATTTCCTAAATTATTGTGTTGGGTAAATAAATGCGTAATTCCGTATTGATAATCGGCGCCATTGCTTACATGGGTGTCAATAAAAATATCAGGTTTGATCAAATGAAAAATTTTTGCAAATGCTTTGGCGTTTTTTGTGTCGGCTTTGATAAAATCCCGATTTAAATCAAAATTTTGGGCATTTCCTCGAAATCCATATTCCTTCGGACCGTTTTGGTTTGCACGTGAGTGACTGCTTCTGTTTAAAGCACCGCCAATATTGTAAATTGGGATAATAGCGATTATCATATTTTTTAATCGCGGAATCCTGTTTTTATCCTGAACCAGATCTCTCAACAACATCATAGAAGCATCAACACCATCAGATTCTCCTGGATGAATGGCGTTGTTGATTAAAATAATATTTTTTTTACGGAGGTGAATATTATTAAAGTCGAATTCTTTTGAAGTATTAAAAACAAGCAGATACAAGGGGAATCCGCTGTCTGTTTCGCCAAATTCCAACATAGAAATTTCGGGATAAGCAGCGGCCAATTCTTTGTAAAAGGTGATGGTTTCTTGGTAAGTGGAAGTTTCTGCGCCCTTTGATTTTTCAAATGTAGTCGTAAAATCTTTCAGTGTTTTTTGCGCTGAAATTGTACAAGAAAATAACGTGAATAACCCTAAAAAAAGTAATTTTTTAAAGTCCATTCTCATAATTTTTTTGAAACACTCTCCGGAACCAAGCAAGAAATATCTCCGCCATTTTTTAAAACATCGCGCACAATGCTTGAGCTTATAAAGGAAGTGTCGGCCGAGGTTAATAAAAAAACCGTTTCAACAGTTGATAATTTTCTGTTGGTTTGGGCAATTGCTTTTTCAAATTCAAAATCAGCCGGATTTCGCAAGCCTCTTAGAATAAAATGTATGTTTAATTTTTTACAGAAATCGATGGTTAAGCCAGAATACGTTTCAACCTTTATTTTAGGTTCATTGGCATAATGTTTTTTGATAAAATTGATGCGGTCTTCAAGAGAAAACAGGTAGGTTTTATCGGTATTTACGCCAACAGCAATTATAATTTCACTAAATAGGGGCAAAGCCCTGTTAATAATATCAACGTGACCTAATGTAATTGGATCAAAGGATCCTGGAAAAATTGCTTTTTTCATCTGTTTAAATTTTATTTTTTAGCGGCAACAGATGCTGTTCGCCAATAATAATTCCTTTATGTGTCAAAATTTGTAATGCTCGTTTCATGAGTTTTTGTTTAAAGCCATTTCAATGGCGTTGTGAAAAATTTCCTCTAAAGTAATGCCCGCAGCTTCCGCTTGTTGGGGAATTAAACTAGCAGATGTTAACCCAGGTACCGTATTCAATTCCAGGAAATAAGGCTCGCCATTTACCAAAATATATTCGGAACGTGAAAACCCACTCATGTTTAGAATTTGATAGACATGAGAAGCTGTTTTCTCCAATTTTTTATGAATTTCAGGGGAGATTCTGGCAGGCGTAATTTCCTGGGATTTTCCCAAATACTTTGCGTCGTAATCAAAAAACTCGTTTTCTGATACAATTTCTGTCATGGGCAGCACTTTAATTTTTCCTTTGTACTCTATAACGCCAATGGTTATTTCAGGTCCGTCTAAAAATTCTTCTATTAAAATCTGGGAGTCTTCTTTAAAAGCTTTTTCTATTGCAGGAATCATTTCCGAAGTTGTTTTTGCTTTGGAAATTCCAAAACTGGAACCTGCATTGTTGGGTTTTACAAAACAAGGCAAACCCACTTTGGCAATTATTTCTTCCACTTTAATATTATCACCTTTATTAAGGAAGTAAGATTTTGCAGTTTTTATGCCGTATTGTTTCACCACACTTAGACAATCTCTTTTGTTAAAGGCTAAGGCCATTTGGTAAAATGGCGCTGATGTGTGTTTAAGCCCAATCAATTCAAAATATGCCAAAATAGTTCCGTCTTCGCCTGGATGCCCGTGAATGGCGTTAAAAACACAGTCGAAATTAATTTTTTCGCCATTAATTTTAGTAGAAAAATCGTGTTTGTTTATGGGAAATTCATTTTCAAGATCGTCAACAAGCACCCATTTATCTTTAAGAATATGAACTTTGTAGGTGTTGTATTTTTCTTTTGAGATATTTTGATAGACAACTTGGCCACTTTTTAAAGAGATTTCAACTTCCGAGGAGTATCCGCCCATAATTATGGCAATATTTTTTTTCATCTGTTTAAATTTTATTTTTTAGCAGTAACAGCTGCTGTTCGCCAATAATCATTCCTTTGTGTATCAAAATTTGTTATGCTCGTTTCATTTTATGTTTACTAAGTTGAAATACAAACTTACATATTAAAAGCTTAAAGTTGAAAGTTTGAAAGTTGAAAGTTGAAAAGAAAATTGATTAATTAGGTAATAAGTCCATTAAACAATTAAACAATAAAAAAGTATCTTTGCACAATATCAAAAAAAACGGGAATATGAGTTTAATTCAATTTATAAAATCTAAAGTATTTGTTAAGCAGTTGCTAATTGCTTTTGCAGTATTATTTGCATTGGTTTTTGTGATGGTGATGTGGTTAAATATATCCACCAATCACAATCAAAAAATTGAAGTTCCCAACTTGGAGAAAATGAGTTTAACCAAAGTTGAAAATACGCTGGATGAGCTGGATTTGAACTGGGAGGTTATAGACTCTGCCAGTTATAATGCGAATTATCCGAAGAAATCAGTCATTGAGCAAAGTCCGGAAGCTGGAGATTTTGTGAAAGAAAACAGGAAAATATATTTAACATTGAATCCCTCAGGATATAAAGACGTTGAAATACCCGATTTTTACGGCAAAACAAAAAGACAGGCTACTTCACAATTAACAGCCATAGGTTTCAGAATAAGCGCAGAGGAAATTTATGTTAATGATATTGCGAAAGATGTCGTGAGAGGTCTAATATATAATGGAAAGGAATTAAAAACGGGTGATAAAATTCCACAAGATTCAGAGCTTATCCTAAAATTAGGAGATGGAGATGGTGGCGATCAGCAAATAGATAATTCTGAACAAGAGAATATAGAATGAAAATAGAAGACATAGACGAATTAGGAAAAGAAGAATTTTACGAACATTACAGATATGTTGCCAGCGAAGGTCAGGAGCCATTGCGGGTGGATAAATATTTAATGAATTTTATAGAATACTCTACTCGAAATAAAATTCAGCAGGCAGCAAAAGCAGGAAATATATTAGTGAATGACATTCCTGTAAAATCAAACTACAAAGTAAAGGCAAAAGATGTTGTTCGTGTTGTTTTAGCCCATCCGCCTCACGAAAACTTATTGGTTGCCGAAGACATTCCTTTGGATATTTTATTTGAAGATGATGAGGTTATGGTGGTAAATAAACCTGCAGGAATGGTTGTGCATCCAGGACATGGAAATTACAGCGGCACTTTGGTGAACGGATTGATTTTTCATATTGAAAATTTACCTACGAATTCTAACGAACGTCCGGGCTTGGTTCATAGAATTGATAAAGATACCAGCGGTTTGTTGGTGGTGGCAAAAACCGAATTTGCGATGGCTCATTTGTCTAAACAATTTTTTGACAGAACAACAGAACGTTTATATTATGCTTTAGTTTGGGGGAATATAGCCGAAGAAGAAGGGGTTATTGAAGGACATATAGGAAGAAGTTTAAAAAATCGCTTACAAATGGATGTTTTTCCTACCGGTGAATTTGGAAAACCTGCAATTACACATTATAAAGTATTGGAGCGTTTTAGTTATGTTACCTTAATTCAATGTAAATTGGAAACTGGCAGAACGCATCAAATTAGAGCACATGTGAAACATATTGGACACACACTTTTTAACGATGAACGTTATGGGGGAAATATTATCTTGAAAGGAACAACGTTTACCAAATACAAACAATTTGTAGAAAATTGCTTTAAAGTATTGCCAAGACAGGCGCTTCATGCAAAAACGCTGGGTTTTCAGCATCCAATTACGAAAGAATTTATGCAGTTCAATTCTGAAATGCCTCAAGACATGCAATTGTGTTTAGAGAAATGGAGAAGCTATACCATAAATCAAAAAGATTGAAATGAAAGAATTTGATGTTGAAAACTGGAACAGAAAAGCGCAATACCAATTTTTTAAAACGTATGCAGATCCTTTTTTTAATATTACTGCCAATTTAGAAGTCGCTAATCTTTACAAGTATTGCAAACAACATCATTTGTCGTTTTCGTTGGCTTGTTTATATGTTGCTTTAAAATCAGCAAATGATATTACCGAATTTAAATTGCGATTTAAAAACGATAAAATTTACTTATTTGATAACGTAAATATTGGCGCCACTGTTTTAAATGATGACCTAACTTTTTCATTTTGCGATTTCGAGTTTCAGAAAACGATGTCTGAATTTGATATTAAGGGTAAAATAGTGCTCGAAAATCATAAAAATGGAATCGTATTTAATGTTCAGGATAATAATCTGGGCATTATTCATTGCTCAACAATTCCCTGGGTTTCTTTTACCGGATTTAAGCATGCAAGAAAGGGAAATGAAGGCTTGCAAGGAATTCCAAAATTGGTTTTCGGTAAATTATTTACAGAAAATGAAATTCAAAAAATCCCTTTTTCGGTGGAAGTTCACCACGCATTAATGGATGGTTATCACGTTGGATTGCTCTACAAAAAAATACAGCAATTTATAGATGAGCTGATTTAACAACGAAGAATTTGAATAAATACGAATCCTAATCTTAGTTACAAGATTGCAAAATGCAGATTATTTCAATAATAATTTTGAAAAACGCGAATATTTATTAATTAATTTTTAATTTTAATCAATTGTTTTTAAAATTCAATTATAAAATTGTATGGTTGGATGAATTTCAACTAAAAAAAGATAAAAAATAATTAATGAAAATCGTTATATCACCAGCTAAATCATTGGATTATGAGACTCCAATTTCCACAAAGCAATTTACCCAAGGAATTTTCTTAGAAGAATCCGCAAAAATAAATACTGTTTTAAAAAAGAAATCACCAAAACAACTTTCTGAATTAATGAGTATTTCCCCAAATTTAGGTGAATTAAATTGGCAACGAAGTCAGGAATGGGAATTGCCTTTTACGCTAAAAAATTCACGCCAGGCAATATTTGCTTTTAAAGGAGATGTTTATTTGGGCCTGGATGCTTATTCCTTGCCGCTTGATAAATTGGATCAACTCCAAAATAAATTAAGAATCTTGTCAGGACAATATGGTTTGCTAAAACCCTTAGATTTGATGCAGCCTTATCGTTTGGAGATGGGGACTAAATTAAAGATTGATAAAAAGGAGAATTTATACCAGTTTTGGGGTGATACGATTACTGAGAAATTAAATATGGAACTTGCTGAAAATGAATTATTTGTTAACTTAGCTAGCCAAGAGTATTTTAAAGTTGTAAAACCAGCGTTATTGAAAGTTCCAATAATTACGCCCGTTTTTAAAGATTTTAAGGATGGAAAATTAAAAATAATTGCTTTTTTTGCCAAAAAAGCGAGGGGTTTAATGGTTCGTTTCATCATTGATCACCATATTGAAACTATAGAGGGTTTGAAAAATTTTAATTATGATCGCTATGCTTTTGACGCAAACTTATCCTCAGAAAATGAGTTGGTTTTTACGCGATAAATTTAGATTTTTTTTAATTTGTATTGATTTTTTATATAAGTTTGCGCCAACGTTTTTAAAGGCCATAAAGAAAATTAGTTTTTTATCATCTAACGCTAATGTTTTCAAGTCTTTAAAACACAAAATTATTGAAAAATATAACGAAGAATTAAGCATTTTAATGACTTCTTTTAAACACATTTTAATGTTGTTCAGCCCATTGAAAGTTGTTAGGTTTAAAAAAAATTATTTAGTATTAAGAGTATAAATATAACAAACCTTTTTTGAACTTAATATTAGTCGAAAAATGACTACCCTATTAATTGTAAAATTAAAATACTAAATGAACACAAAATACATCGATTTAATAAGCCAAACATTCGATTTTCCCCAAGAAGAATTTGAGGTTGACTCCGATAAAAACTTACATTTTCATGATATTGACACGATGCAGTTGGTTGAAGAATTTGGAACACCCTTAAAATTCACCTACTTACCAAAAATTAGCGAGAATATTCAACAAGCGAAAGAATGGTTTCATAAATCCATGAAGACGCATAAATATAAAGCTAAATATCATTATTGTTATTGCACTAAAAGCTCTCATTTTAAACATGTGCTGGATGAAGCATTAAAAAATGATATTCATATTGAAACGTCTTCTGCAGTTGATATTGATATTGTTGAGAATTTAAAAAAAGACGGTAAAATAACGGATAAAACTTTTATTTTATGTAATGGCTTCAAGAGAGATGATTACATTACAAATATTCAAAGGTTAATCAATAACGGTCATAAAAATTGTATTCCAATTATTGATAATTATGAAGAAATAGGGTTACTTACTGAAGGAACCAAAAAGAAAATAAACATAGGTATCAGAATTGCTTCTGAAGAAGAACCAAAGTTTGAATTTTACACCTCTCGATTGGGAATTGGATATAAAAATATTGTTGATTTTTATAGGCGTGAAGTAAAAGACAATCATAAGGTGAACCTAAAAATGCTGCATTTCTTTATCAATACGGGTATTAAAGACAATGCCTATTATTGGAATGAATTAAGCAAATGTTTAAAGGTCTACATCAATTTGAAAAGAATTTGTCCAAGTTTGGACAGCTTAAACATTGGTGGTGGATTTCCAATAAAAAATTCCTTGGCTTTTAATTACGATTATGAATATATGATTGGTGAAATTATCAGTCAAATAAAGGAAGCCTGTGATGATGCAGAGGTACAAGTGCCACATTTATTTACTGAATTTGGTAGTTATACGGTAGGAGAGAGTGGAGGAGCTATTTACAAGGTTTTATACCAAAAAAAGCAAAACGACAGAGAAAGATGGAATATGATAAACTCTTCGTTTATAACCACATTGCCAGACAGTTGGGCGATAAATAAGCGATTTATTTTATTGCCTTTAAACCGCTGGAACGATGTTTATGAACGGGTGTTGTTAGGAGGTTTAACTTGTGACAGTGATGATTATTACAATTCGGAACAGCATATAAATGCCATTTATTTACCGATTTATAAAGAAGAAAAACCACTGTATTTAGGTTTTTTTAATACAGGCGCATATCAGGAATCAATAGGAGGTTACGGAGGTTTACAGCATTGTTTAATTCCACAGCCGAAACATATTATTATATCAAAAAATAACGAAGGAAAACTAGAATTTAAAGTGTTTAAAGAAAAACAAACAGCAAGCGATTTTTTAAAAATATTAGGTTATGAATAAAAGAACTTACGCAGGGATATCTGAACAATATGCCAAAATTGAAACTTCAAAAATAGTTTTGATTCCTGTTCCGTATGATGGAACAAGTACTTGGCAAAAAGGAGCCGATAAAGGGCCTGAAGCATTTTTAAATGCTTCAGACAATATGGAACTTTACGATATTGAAACCGATTCTGAAGTTTATAAAAATGGAATTCATTTGGCTGATGCCGTTACTGAGAATTCTTCTCCTGAAAAAATGGTTGCTGCGGTTCATGCAGTTACCAAAACTTTTATCAGAAAAAATAAATTTGTTACCATTATAGGTGGTGAACACGCTATTTCTATTGGAACTATAAGAGCTTTTAATGAATGTTTCAATGATTTAACGGTGGTTCAAATTGACGCTCATGCCGATTTAAGAAAGGAATATAACGGATCAGCCTGCAATCATGCCTGTACGGCATACGAAGCAAGTCAAAATACCAATTTAATTCAAGTGGGTATTAGAAGTATGGATGCAATTGAAAAAACGGTAATGGATGAAGATAAAGTGTTTTTTGCTCATGAAATGGCCATAGATGATTATTGGATGGAAAATGCCATTGACTTAATGACTAAAAATGTATTTATAACTTTTGATTTGGATGCCTTTGACCCTTCAATCTTGCCTGCAACGGGTACGCCTGAACCAGGAGGATTACTTTGGTACGAAACATTGGATTTTTTGAAAAAAATATTCAAACAAAAGAATGTGGTCGGATTTGATATCGCTGAATTGTGTCCGAATGAAAAAGACAAATCATCAGATTTTCTTGCCGCAAAATTGTATTATAAAATGTTGAGTTATAAGTTTAATAACTTGGAATTAGACGATTACGAAAATGAATCTGGTTTTAAAGAACCAAATAATAAATCAACAAAATTTGAAGACGAGGATTATGACTAATAAAGGAGAAATTTCACAATTTATTGAAAAGTATTACTTGCACTTTAATTCCGCAGCACTGGTTGATGCAGCTAAAGCTTATGAAGATCAGTTAGCTGCCGGCTCAAAAATGTTGGTTTCTTTGGCAGGAGCAATGAGTACCGCTGAAATAGGAAAAATATTTTCTGAAATGATCAGACAGGACAAAGTTCAAATAATTTCCTGTACTGGTGCGAATTTGGAAGAAGATGTTATGAATTTGGTGGCTCATTCCCATTACAAAAGAGTGCCAAATTATAGGGATTTAACTCCTCAGGATGAGTGGGATTTAATGGAAAGTGGATTGAACAGGGTTACTGATACCTGTATTCCTGAAGAAGAAGCTTTTAGAAGATTGCAAAAACATATTTTCAAAATTTGGAAAGATGCCGAAGATAAAGGAGAAAGATTTTTCCCGCATGAATTTATGTACAAATTGGTGCTTTCAGGAGTGTTGAAACAATATTATGAAATTGACCCAAAAAATAGTTGGATGATTGCTGCTGCTGAAGCCAATTTGCCAATGGTGGTTCCGGGCTGGGAAGACAGTACTATGGGAAATATTTTCGCTTCCTACGTGTTAAAAGGGGAACTTAAAGCAAGTACAATGAAATCTGGAATTGAATATATGACTTTCTTAGCCGATTGGTATACTGAAAATTCTAAAACCGGTATTGGATTCTTCCAAATAGGTGGTGGAATTGCAGGTGATTTCCCAATTTGTGTGGTACCAATGTTATACCAAGATTTAGAACGTACCGACACGCCATTTTGGAGTTATTTTTGTCAGGTTTCAGATTCTACCACAAGTTATGGATCATATTCCGGCGCGGTTCCAAATGAGAAAATAACCTGGGGAAAATTAGACATTAATACACCGAAATTTATAATAGAATCTGACGCAACTATTGTTGTGCCGTTAATTTTTGCCTATTTATTAAATATGTAATTGAAGTTTATGAAAAGAGTAATAGTAGATTATAGTAAATTAACAAGTGAGATATTAGACTTATTGGTTGAAAAATTTCCAACCGGATATGGGTATAAAGACATCATTACCTTTAAAAACGCTAAAGGTGAAACGGTTAGGGCAGTGGAGGTAAGTTTTGAGGATACGATATATCTTGTTAAAATAAGTCTGAAACTGGAAGAAACCATGGAGGACTATGATGCTGATGAGGATAATTTTGAGGATGTATATGACAGTGATATTGAAGATATCGCAGATGAGGAAAGTGACGGGGAGGAAGATTAATCCAATTCATTAAAATACTTCAATATTGAATAATCAAAAAAAGGATAATAAGAAACCCGCAAATTGCGGGTTTCTTATTTATATATAAATACTAATTGTACTTAGACTCTTGGCCCAATTCTTTTACCAATTCATAATAAACAATAGCTCTGTATTTATTTCTGTTTGATTTTCCTACCTTTTCAATTACAGATTCAACTGCATGGTCTAATTTCGGACTGTCAGTCAATCCTAATTTTTTCATCAAAAAGTTCTTTTTTAAAGTCTCAAGTTCCTTTTTATCGGAACCTGATACAGTTTCAGCATCAGCTTTGTAAATTGAAGGCCCTAAGCCTTTAGTTACTTTTGTCAATAAATCGGCATCAAATTTAAGACCCAATTTCTTCATTTCACTTTGATAAAGTGCAATTTTTTCATCGAATTTACTCATGATTACAATTATTTAAATTAAAAATAGAATTCTCTACTTAAAGTTAAAAAATAATATTGATAAAAAATAAATTTTCGCTAACAATCTGAAATATTAACACTTACGGCCAAACCGCCTTCTGAAGTTTCTTTGTATTTTGAATTCATGTCTTTTGCTGTTTCCCACATAGTTGCAATAACTTTATCCAGCGGTACTTTGGCATTTAAAGCATCAGATTCCAATGCCAACTCAGCTGCATGGATGGCTTTTATGGCGCCCATGGCATTGCGTTCAATGCAAGGAATTTGCACCAAGCCGCCAATGGGATCACAGGTTAGTCCTAAATGATGTTCCATCGCAATTTCACTGGCCATTAAAACTTGTTCCGGGCTTCCGCCAAGCAATTCTGTTAATGCACCTGCCGCCATGGCCGATGATACGCCAATTTCTGCTTGGCAGCCTCCCATAGCTGCTGAAATGGTTGCGCCTTTTTTAAAGATGCTGCCAATTTCTCCGGCGACCAATAAAAATTGTTTCACATGTTCAAAATTCGCCTGGTGATTTTCAATAACCATATAATACATTAAAACAGCAGGAATCACGCCTGCGCTTCCATTTGTTGGCGCGGTTACAACCCTTCCTAACGATGCATTTACTTCGTTTACGCTTAAGGCCAAACAACTTACCCATTTTAAAATTTCCCTAAACTTAATTTCAGTTTTTCTTATGGATTGTAACCATTCAGCAGGAGAGTTGTAGGTGAAATCAATATGTAATTTTTGATGAATGTCATAGGCTCGGCGTCTTACATTCAATCCGCCAGGAAGCGTTCCGGATGTATGGCAACCAATATACATGCACTCAAGCATGGTATTCCAAATTCTATTAATTTGATGGTCAATTTCCTCATCGCTTTTTAACGATCTTTCATTTTCCAAAACAATTTCTGATATTTTTAAATTTTCCTGATTACAATAAAGCGCCAATTCTTTGGCTATTTGTATTGGATAGGGAAAGGTTTTATGAATTTTAATGTTTTCTTTGGCGTGGATCAATTCTTCTCTCACGACAAATCCGCCACCAATGGAGTAATAGGTATCTGAAGAAATTTCCACACTTTTTTCATACGCAGTAAATTTTATTCCGTTTGCATGAAATGGCAAAAACTCTCTGTTAAAAATTATGTCTGCAGTTGCGTCAAATGCAATTAAATTTGTTCCTCCAAAATTTATTTTTTTATCGGTTTGAATTGTTTTTGTTACAGGAATAATTGCTTCAGTAGGAATATGTTCCGGGTCCTTTCCTGACAAGCCCAAAAGTATGGCCAAATCAGAAGCATGGCCTTTGCCGGTTAATGAAAGAGAACCATATAAATCGACCTTTATTGACGTAACTTTGGTGAAATTATTTTCTTTTTTAAGATGATTAATCCATCTTTCAGCAGCCCGCCATGGACCCAAAGTATGTGAACTTGAAGGACCGATTCCTATCTTTAACATATCAAAAATCGAAATACACTCCATTTTTACCGTTTATTAAAAAGTATGTAAATATATAATATTGCGATATATCCCTATCATTTTTATGAAATTTATGCTACACAAAGCGGGTTCAGTGACAAATAAAGGAAGTCATTTGTGATAATTATGACAAGTTGACATAATTTTTGTAATGGCATAATCATTGAATAATGTAATTCTGAGTTTAAAAATATAAAATCATAAAATTAAATATATATCGTTATGGGTAAAATTATAGGAATAGATTTAGGAACAACCAACTCGTGTGTCGCCGTAATGGAAGGAAACGAACCCGTTGTAATTCCTAATGCAGAAGGGAAAAGAACAACACCTTCTATTGTAGCATTTATTGAAGGAGGAGAAAGAAAAGTGGGTGATCCTGCTAAACGTCAGGCTGTTACAAATCCTTTAAAAACAGTTTATTCGATTAAACGTTTTATGGGGAACAAATATTCTGAATCTAAAATGGAAGCAGAGCGCGTACCGTATAAAGTCGTAAAAGGAGATAATGACACCCCTCGTGTAGATATCGACGGAAGATTGTATACGCCTCAAGAAATTTCAGCAATGATTCTTCAAAAAATGAAGAAAACTGCTGAAGATTATTTAGGTACAGAAGTAACGGAAGCAGTTGTAACAGTGCCTGCATATTTTAATGACGCACAACGTCAGGCCACTAAAGAAGCTGGAGAAATTGCCGGATTGAAAGTTAGCCGTATTATCAACGAGCCTACTGCTGCGGCATTGGCTTATGGTTTAGATAAAAAAGGAATCGATCAAAAAATTGTTGTTTTTGACTTTGGTGGAGGAACGCATGACGTTTCCATATTAGAATTGGGAGATGGCGTATTTGAAGTATTGTCAACTGATGGAGATACCCATTTAGGTGGGGATGATGTTGACCAAAAAATTATAGATTGGTTGGCAGCAGAGTTTAATGCTGAAGAAGGTATTGATTTACGTAAAGATCCAATGGCATTGCAACGTTTAAAAGAAGCTTCTGAAAAAGCCAAAATTGAATTGTCATCATCTGCAACAACTGAAATTAATTTACCTTATGTAACTGCCACTGCAAGTGGTCCAAAACATTTGGTTCGCAGTTTAACCAAAGCTAAATTTGAACAATTAATCGATGATTTAATCAAAAGAACTATTGAACCTTGTAAAACTGCGCTTAAAGGTGCCGGTTTAAAAGTAGGTGATATTAATGAAATTATTTTGGTTGGTGGATCAACCCGTATTCCTGCTGTTGTTGAAGCTGTAGAAAAATTCTTCGGAAAATCACCGTCAAAAGGGGTGAATCCTGATGAAGTCGTTGCTATTGGTGCCGCTATTCAAGGAGGTGTATTATCTGGTGATGTGAAAGATGTATTGTTGTTAGACGTTACGCCGCTTTCACTGGGTATTGAAACTATGGGAAATGTGATGACCAAATTAATTGAGGCAAACACGACCATTCCAACTAAAAAATCACAAGTATTTTCAACAGCGGCAGACAATCAGCCATCTGTAGAAATTCACGTGTTGCAGGGTGAACGCGCAATGGCAGCCGATAATAAAACAATTGGACGTTTCCATTTGGATGGCATTCCGCCGGCACAAAGAGGAACACCTCAAATTGAAGTAACTTTTGATATTGATGCCAATGGTATTATTCACGTAACTGCCGGCGATAAAGCCACAGGAAAAACACAGGATATCAGAATTGAAGCTTCTTCTGGATTGACTGAGGATGAAATCAAAAAAATGAAAGCCGATGCGGAAGCAAATGCTGATTTAGATAAAAAAGCAAAAGAAACTGCTGAAAAAATCAATGCGGCAGATTCGATGATTTTCCAAACTGAAAAACAATTAAAAGAATTTGGAGAAAAATTGTCGGATGATAAAAAAGGCCCAATCGAAGCTGCACTTGCTGAATTGAAAAAAGCTCATGAAACAAAAGATATTGCACAAATTGATGCTGCAATGGAAAAAATTAATGAAGCTTGGAAAGTTGCCAGCGAAGAAATGTACAAAGCCGAACAAGAAACACAAGGTGCTCCTGCAGGTGATACAGGAAATGGACAACCTAAAGGTGAGGGAGACCATGTAGAAGATGTTGACTTTGAAGAAGTAAAAGAAGATTAATCTTTGTTGAAATAAAGAAAAAAACGCTTCCAATTTTGGAAGCGTTTTTTGTTTAAATAGTTATTGTTATGCGTGCATAATATTTAGTATATTTGGTCAAATTATAATTATGAATTCAACTAAATTAACGCAGCTTTTAAACATAAAACACCCCATTATTCAAGCACCCATGTTTTTAGTTTCCAATACATCTATGGTTGTTGAAGGGATGAAAGGCGGCATTGCAGGTTGTATTCCTGCATTAAATTACAGAACACTCAACGATTTAAAATCAGCTATAAAGGAACTGAAAGCAGCAAAAACGGAAGGTGGATCATTCGGTTTTAATTTGATTGTAAACAAATCGAACATAAAATATAAAGGTCAGTTAGAAGTTATTTGCAACGAAGGTGCAGATTTTATTATAACATCGCTTGGGAATCCGGAAGCAACCATTAAAATGGCTCATAAAAATAATATTAAGGTTTTTTGTGATGTAACGGATTTAAACTTTGCACAAAAAGTAGAAAGTTTAGGTGCTGATGCCATTATTGCTGTAAATAATGAAGCAGGTGGCCATAGGGGAAATTCGTCTCCTGAAGCGTTGATAAAGTTATTGGTTGCCAATTGCAAGATTCCTGTAATTTCTGCCGGAGGCGTAGGCTGCAAAGCTGACATTGACAAAATGACAAGTTATGGCGCCGAAGGTGTATCCGTAGGAAGTCCTTTTATTGCTTCTTTAGAGGCAGGGGTAACACAAGAATATAAACAAGCTTGTGTGGATTATGGTGCCGAAGATATTGTGATGACCGAGCGAATTTCCGGAACGCCTTGTACCGTAATTAACACGCCTTATGTACAAAAAACAGGGACAAAGCAAACATGGATTGAAACGGTATTAAATAAAAATAAAAAGTTTAAAAAGTGGGTTAAAATGATTCGGTTTTCAATAGGAATGAAAGCAACCGAAAATGCCGCAACAAAGGTAACTTATAAAACAGTTTGGGTGGCCGGACCAAGTATTGAGCATACCAAAGAAATTTTATCGGTAAGAAAAATCATTGACAATTTGGTTAATTGATTAAATCTTTCAAGGCTGTTTCTATGGTTGGAAACTTAAATTTAAATCCTGTTGACGCTATTTTTTCTGATGAAATACGGCTCCCTTCCAATATTATTAAGGCCATTTCTCCCAAAATTAGTTTTAAAAAGAAAGCTGGAATATTGGGTAGCCATAATGGTTTTTTAAGTTTTTTTGCAATATTTTTGGTGAGTGATTTATTGGTGATGTGCTCTGGAGCCACGGCATTATAAATTCCATTTAATTCATTATTTTCAATGGCTTCAACGTACATATTGCTTAAGTCATCTTCATGAATCCAGGGAATATATTGTTTGCCGTTTCCAAGTGCAGCGCCAACACCAAATTTTATGGGCTTGCTTAATTTCTCTAAAGCACCGCCATTACTTGAAAATACTACGCCAGTTCTAAAAATGACGGTTTTTATGTTTAGTGCATTAAATTGGGTTGAAGCTTTTTCCCAAACTTTACAAATATCACTGATGAAATCTTCTCCGGGAGCGTGATTCTCATTATAAATTTTTTCTGAAGTTGTCGCACCGTAATAGCCAATTCCGGAAGCTGCAATAAATCCTTTTAAGTTGGGATTTAATTCTTTCACTTTTTCAAATATAAGATTGGCGGTTTCAACCCGGCTGTTTATTAAAACCCGCTTTCTTTCTGCAGTCCAGCGTTCATCAGCAATGCCTGCGCCTGCCAAATGAATAATATAATCTGCTTCAATAATGGCTTTTGCATCTATGTAACGCGTATCTGGATTCCAATAATATGTATTGGGTTTTATGTTTTGGTTTCTGCTTAATACGGCAACTATATGGCCTTTGTTTCTAAGTAATTCGCAAACTTTTTTTCCTATTAATCCGGTTCCGCCGGTCACTAAAATTGAAGCCATAAAAAATTCGGTTATTGGTGGTATAAAGAAACAAAAAATAACCGAATTTTGAAATAAAGAACAATTAAAAACTAATTTTGAAACATGTGCTCCTTAACTTTATAAGGAACAATATTTTTCATTCCCATGGTGATGGCTTCCAAATTTAACGGAATTAGGTTATGGTAACGTTCAGAGATTGATTTTTTTAGGCCTTCAATCACATTTTCTAATTTTACAATGGGTTTTACTTTTAGATAGCCACCCAAAATAATCATATTAAAAATTTTCTTATTTCCCATTTCTGAAGCCAGTTTTGTGCCTTCAATTTGGAAAATTTTGATATCTGTTCTTGTGGGATGTGCAGTAATTCCATTGGGATCATAAATTAAAATGCCTCCAGGTTTTACGGATTCCTCAAATTTATCCATGGACTGCTGATTCAAAATAATGGCGGTATCCACTATTTTTAAGTATGGAGAACTAATTTTTTCATCACTTAAAATAACGGTAACATTTGCAGTTCCACCGCGCATTTCCGGTCCGTAAGAAGGCATCCAGCTCACTTCCTGATCTTGCATGATGCCAGAATAGGCTAATATTTTCCCCATTGACAGCACTCCTTGTCCACCAAAACCTGCGATAATAATTTCTTCTGTCATTTTTTATTTTTTTAAGATACCATCTACTTTTATATCACCTAGCGGAAAGTATGGGAACATATTTTCTTCCATCCAAATATTTGATTCATTTGGTCCCATTTTCCAACCGGAGTTGCAGTTTGACACGATTTCAATAAAGGAAATTCCTTTGTTCAGCCGAGTGTTTTCAAATGCTTTTTGAATCGCTTTTTTAGCTTTACGCGCGTGTTTGTGCGTATGAACAGCGTGACGGGTTACGTAATAAACACCGGGAAGATTGGCGATTAACTCTGTTATTTTTAGTGGTGAACCCATTGTTTCAATGTCTCTTCCATAAGGTGATGTGGAAGATTTCATTCCTGCTAAAGTTGTTGGTGCCATTTGCCCGCCTGTCATTCCATAAATACCGTTATTTACAAAAATAATGACAATATTTTCTCCTCTGTTGCATGCGTGAATGGTTTCTGCAGTTCCGATAGCGGCCAAATCACCGTCGCCCTGGTAAGTGAACACATATTTTTCAGGCCAAAGTCTTGAAATAGCTGTTGCTACTGCTGGTGCGCGTCCATGGGCAGCTTGTGTCATATCTATATTCATAAAATCATAGGCCAAAACAGAGCAGCCAACTGGTGCAACACCAATGGTTTCTTCTGAAATTCCCATTTCATCAATGACTTCCATAGTTAAATTGTGCGCAGTGCCATGACCACAACCCGGACAATAAGACAGGGCGTTGTCGGTCATTAATTTTGATTTACAGAATACTTGATTCTCTGGTTTTATGATGTTTAATACTTCCATGTTTAATAATTTTTTGTTCTAAAGCTTCTAAAATTTCTTCTGGAGTGTGAATAATTCCTCCGGTTCTGCCAAAATGTTCAACAGGTACTTTATGTTCAACAGAAAGCCTTACATCTTCTACCATCTGACCGGCATTTAATTCAACGCTTAAAATTCCTTTTACCTGATCGGCCAATTCAAATAGGGCTTGTTTAGGATAAGGAAATAAGGTTATTGGTCGTAATAGACCCACTTTTATTCCTTTTGCTCTTCCCAATTCTACCGCTTTTTGTGAAATTCTTGCACTTGACCCATATGCAACAATTAAATATTCCGCGTCATCACAGTTTATTTTTTCAAAACGCAAATCCTCTTTTTCCATTTGTTCATATTTTTTCATTAACCTATGAACTCTGGCTTCCATTTTTTCCGATTGTAAATCGAGAGACGTAATAATATTACGTTCTCTTCCTTTTCTTCCGGTTACTGCCCAATCGCCATATTTTTCGATCAGCTCCTTATCGGTCATTCTTTGTTTTTGTGGTTTAAGAATTACCTTTTCCATCATTTGGCCAATTAATCCATCGGAAAGAATTAAAACAGGGGCGCGATATTTAAAAGCAATATCAAAGGCGTCTTCTACAAAATCCGACATTTCCTGAACCGATGCCGGTGCTAAAACATAGAGTTTGTAATCTCCATGTCCGCCGCCTTTTACCGATTGAAAATAGTCGGCCTGAGAAGGTTGAATAGTTCCCAATCCTGGTCCGCCGCGAACAACATTGACAATTACTGCAGGCAATTCTGCACCTGCTAAATAGGAGATTCCTTCAAGTTTAAGAGAAATCCCAGGACTTGATGATGAAGTCATTGCTTTTTTACCGGTACTTGCAGCGCCGTAAACCATGTTTATTGCTGCTATTTCGCTTTCAGCTTGTAAAACAACCATCCCCGTTCTTTTTTCGGGACGTTCGGTCATTAAATATTCAATAATTTCTGTTTGTGGTGTTATAGGATAACCGAAATAACCATCAACTCCAGCCCTAATTGCAGCTTCAGCCAAGGCTTCGTTACCTTTCATTAATTTTAATTCTGACATTCTTTGAAATGTTTTAATGGTTATGCTGAAACTTTTACTCTGTATACGGAGATTGCTCTGTCTGGACATACAATTCCACAGTTTGTGCAGCCTGTGCAAGCTTCAGGGTTTTTCATATAAGCATAGTGATAGCCTTTTCTGTTTATGTTTGTTGACATGCCAATCACATCTTCCGGACAAACAGGAATACAAACTTCGCAGCCCTTGCAGGTTTGCGTATCAACAACTATAGCTCCTTTTACTTTTGCCATATCAATAAATTTATATATGATTATTCTACTGTAATTTTAGTATTCTCAAAGATATGGGTTATTTATTGTAAAAAGAATGATAAATATCAATACGAAAAGTTTTCCGATACTTTTAAATGATTTGCTAAAAATAAAAACACCCAAGAGGGTGTTTTTATTGATAAATTTTAAAATGTAATTTGTGTTACATTAATACAATGGTTTATATTTTGTTGGATTTGCCTCATTCATAATACTATAAATTGCTTCAAAAATATCTTCTTCATTGGGTTTTGAAAAATAATCGCCATCAGTTCCATAAGCTGCTCTGTGTGGTTTGGCAGTTAAAGTAACCGGTTTGCTGTCTAAATAGGCATAGGCATTTTGTTTTTCCAAAATTTCATTTAATAAATAGGCCGAAGCGCCTCCGGGAACATCTTCATCAATAATAATTAACCTGTTTGTTTTTTTGATACTTTTAACAACATCTTTATTGTTGTCAAAAGGCAGCAGACTTTGAACATCAATTATTTCGATATCAATATCAACCTGTTTTAAACTATTGACCACATCTTCTACTAGTTTTAATGTTGAGCCATAAGAAACTACAGTAACATCAGTACCGGTTCTAATGGTTTCGACAATGCCAATGGGTGTTTTAAATTCTCCTAAATTGTTAGGGAATTTTTCCTTAAGTCGGTATCCGTTTAAATTTTCAACAATTAAAGCAGGCTCATCACACTCCAATAAAGTATTGTAAAATCCGGCAGCTTTTGTCATATTTCTCGGAACCAAAATATTCATTCCTCTTAATAAATGCACAATAGCGCCCATAGGTGATCCAGAATGCCAGATCCCTTCCAAACGGTGACCACGGGTTCTAACAATTAACGGGGCTTTTTGTTTGCCTACGGTCCTGTAATGCAGCGTTGCCAGATCATCGCTAAGTATTTGTACAGCATATAATAAATAATCCAAATATTGAATTTCAGCAATTGGTCGCAATCCTCTAAGCGCCATTCCAATTCCTTGGCCTATTATAGTTGCTTCTCTAATTCCTGTATCGGCAACATGAAGTTTCCCATATTTTTCCTGAAGACCTACAAGACCCTGATTCACATCGCCAATATTTCCTGCATCTTCACCAAAAATGAATAAATCGTTATACTTTGAAAACAGAATGTCAAAATTGTCTTTTATAATTATTCTTCCGTCAACCAGCTCTGCGTTTGCATCATAAGTTGGTAAAACTTCTTTTACATGGCTTGCTTTTTTGTCACTTTGGCTGTATAAAAAGGAACTGTAGTTTTGTTGTTCTGTTTTTAAATAATGGGTAATCCAATTTTGAAGTTGTGTTTTTTCAGCAGATTTTTCATCTCTTACATACACAATGGATTTTCTCGCAGCAACTAAAAGATCTTTTCTTGAAGTGTCAATTATGGCGGACAAATCGTTTTTTAATTTAACGATAAAAGATTTGTTATGGCTTTTTTCGGAAAGGTTCACGAGCAATTGAATTACCTTAATTTTTTCTTCCCTAACCGGGTTTAAAAAAGCATTCCAAGCATCTCTCCTGGCTTGATTGACCTCTTTTTTTGCCTCTTTTTCTATTTTTATTAATTCTTCTTCGTCATCAATAAAACGCAGCAAGTTATTGTTGCTGTCTTTTAATTCGAATTCAATAATCCAATCACGCATTTTGGCCAAACAGTCATTTTGTTTTTCCCAAATTAAACGCTCTTTAGATTTATAACGTTCGTGCGAACCGGAAGTTGAATGGCCTTGCGGCTGTGTTAAATCTTTTACGTGAATTAGTACAGGAACATGTTCTTCACGCGCTATTTTTGCCGCTTTATTGTATACCGAAATCAACTGGGGATAATCCCAGCCTTTAACCACAAAAATTTCAAATCCATCTTCAGTTTCATTCCGTTGAAATCCTTTTAATATCTCAGAAATACTTTCTTTGGTGGTTTGATATTTTGCAGGAACCGAAATACCATAATCATCATCCCAAACACTAATAATCATAGGAACCTGTAATACGCCGGCTGCATTTATGGTTTCAAAAAACAAGCCTTCGGAAGTGCTTGCGTTTCCAATGGTTCCCCAAGAAACTTCATTTCCGTTGTTTGAAAATTTCGGCTTTTTTAATTCAGGAATGTTTCGAAATATTTTTGAAGCCTGTGCAATTCCAAGCATTCTGGGCATTTGGCCTGCTGTTGGTGAAATATCTCCGGTTGAATTGTATTGTTCTGTTAAGTTTTTAAAATGGCCATTTTCATCCAAACTATGGGTTGCGAAATGACCGCCCATTTGTCTTCCGCCCGACATTGGCTCAGCATTAATATCGGCATGTGCATACAAACCTGCAAAAAATTGTCGTGGCGTTAATTCACCAATCGCCATCATAAAAGTTTGATCACGATAATAACCCGATCTAAAATCACCTTTTTTGAAAGCTTTCGCCATAGCCAATTGCGGCACTTCTTTGCCATCTCCAAAAATACCAAATTTTGCCTTTCCGGTTAAAACTTCTCTACGGCCCAAGTAACTGCACTCTCTACTTGTCACCGCAATTTGGTAATCGTGCAGGACTTCTTTTTTAAACTGATTAAAAGATAATTGTTCTTGGTTTGTGGATGTAGATTTTACCTGCATGTTTTTGATTTTTTTTAGTAGGTGCAAAGTTACAATTTTAAAAGGTATTTAAAATTGGATTTAAAAAATGAATATAAGTTTAAAAATAATCAAAAAAAATGAAGTAGGTTAAAATTTGAAATTTTAAACCTATATTTTTATTCAGTTGAATTTAAAATCAATAGAAACCTCTTTTCGCGAAATTATAGATTTTCTTAGGGTTTATTACCAATACAAATCTAATTTTGGTGCTGTAATGGGGTTGTGACAATTCCCAACCTAAATTGGAATAAAAAGGAAAATACACTTCTAATATATCTTGTATGAAGTTTAGTCTAACCCCATTTTCGTAGGCGAAATAAACTTTTTCTTTTTTGTTTTTCACAAAACCAACATCATTATATAATTCAATCCAACGCCATAATCCAACGCTTGAGTTTATGGTTGTAAGCCATTGATTTGCATAAGCTACTGGAAGTTTTGATTTAAAACCACCTTCATTTATGATTACTTGCTGGCTTAGAATACCTGTAGTTTCCGATCTTCCCAAATATTCATACTGAAATAAATAATCCCTTGGCCTGTCAAGGGCAAAACTAAAGAAATCCGTTTCGGTTTTATTGGACAAAAATGCTCCTGCAAAAACTCTGAAATCAAATTGTCTATTGGTGTCTGTCAATATTCTGTAATGTGCCGTTGCCGAAAGTTTGCTGAATTTATCAGCAACCTGAAGCCCACCCGAAAATCTAATATCTTCTATAATATTGGGCTTTGAATATCCGTAGCTTAAATTGAATACATTGTATTTGTTGGTTTCAATATGTTGTACCTGTGTTGGTGACTTTTCCCTATCTACCAAAGTAAAAGATGTTAAAATGGCACTGCTACTCACATCTCTTAGGCTTTTTCGTTTAAATTCGAGAAGGGCAAACGGAGTTAAAGTGGTGTAAGAAAGTTCTTTTGCATACTGAAAACTGCTACCCGAAATTCCAGCCAAAAATTTATTAATTTTTTTGTTTTCAGGCAGGTATTCATAAAGCATCGAAAAACTACCGGAAAACGAATTGCTTTTTGTTCCATATGAAGGGGTCACTTTATAAAGAAAACTCTTTTTTAATAATGTTTTGTTTGAAATGCTCAATCCTAAAATCAAACCGTCATAAAAATTGTATCTGGCTTCAGGCGTATAAAAAAACTGATTGTAATAAGGGTCTTCTATATCCTTCATAAACTTTAACTGCAACGGTCTGTTAAATAATTTTTTGTCAATATTTTTCCAATTGTTTCTTAAATTATATTCGGGCACATGGAATTCATGATTTAATGAAAGCCTGTCAAAACCATTGGCAGGAATGGTAATTGTTGTTAATGAATCTATGCCATCAATCCATTTTTTAAATCTGATTTCTTTATTTTTAATGCCATACAGTTGAATAGGTGCCGTAAATCCCCGTTTATTTAAAATACTGACTTCAAGGGAATCATTTTTTTTGACTATTTTTTTAATGGTATAATCTATTTTTTTACTGGTATTCAAATAAGCTGTTTTAAACCAGTCAATATCCTTAGGTGTATCAATTAAATTTAAAAAGAAATCGCTATTTGTATTTTTTCCGGTATATTTTTTTGAAAAACTGAGAATAGCTTCTGAGATTTTGGCCTCTCCTAAATAATTTTCTAAATATTGAATTCCTAAGCCAGCCTTATATTTATTTACAATTTTTCTATTGAAATTTGACAGGGAATCGGCGCGGGTCGTTAATGGTTGATCCAGATTTTTTCTGGCGGCAAATTGGTAAACAAAAGGGTATTTCTCGTTAAAACTAATTTTGGACAGATTAAAGCTTCTAATGCCAAAAAGTTTTGAAATATCACCAATGGCTTTAACTTCGGGATAATATTTTTCAACATATTTAATCGTTAAATAGGTTTGTAAACCATCGGCAAGCCAAGCATCTTCTCTTTGATTAAACAAAAAAACGTTGTCTATATATTTTCTGCTTAGAATTTTGAACAGTTGAATGTCAAATTCAAAAGAATCACTGAAGGGTTTTAAGTAGGAAGGCAATTGGTTAAACCCATATACTGGGTTTTTTTCATATTCAATTTTATTTATAAAAAGTTTTTTGTGCGGATATGCCCCCAAATAAGATTGAATAAAAGAGAGCTCTCTATTGATGATTTCGGTTTTGAGATTAGGATCTAATTTTTTAGAATCCATATTGGTTACTACGGCAACAGGACTAGATCTATACTCCGTGAAATCATTTTCTTTTGTGATGTTTAATGCAATATCCTGTCTTTTTTTTCCAGTTAATTTATAACTGGTGAAATTGGTTAGAGAATCGACAGAAATTATTAAATCGCTATTTACCACAAAATCTTTCGGAACCCTTATGTTTATTAAATAATTTGTAAAATCAACATACAAATCATCCATATCCAGATTGTTGTAAATCTGCCATTTATCATTAAAAATAGCCGGAATTAAGTACCAGTAACGTAAATTATAACCGGTTCTATTCGCTCCATAATCTGTAAACTTATCATTGGGTATTTTTACCGAATACGTTGCAATTATTTTTATGGAATCTTTTGGAATTAAGGCTTCTTTCAGGTTAATTTTTAAGATATCCGGATTTTTATCATTAATTTCCCATATAACAAGGTCATAATTAACATAAACGCTATTAATTTTGGAGTTTCCTCTGTTTTTTTCCGAGGTAAAATGAAATGAGTTTGAGTAGTTTTCTATAAAACGATTGGCTAACGGGGTATTTTTATCTTTATAGGCATTTGCCCAATTATGGAAATAAACCGAACTTAAAATACTGTCTGACTTGTTGTGAAAAACAATCTCCTGCTGTATTTTAAGTTCATTTGTCTGCGTATTTAAAACGGCAAGTATACTGGTGCTGTTTGTTTGGGAATACGTGTTATTCAAACAAATAATACTAGATATAAGCGTTAAAAAAATATATTTTTTCAAAGGGCCTTCTTAGAAATTAGGGCTTAAACTGTATTTTTTATAAAAGGTATTAATTACATCCAAAACTTCATCTTCAGTATCAACAATAGAAATTAAATCAAGATCATCCAAGTGAATGCTTCCTTCATTCACCAGCGTGTTTTTAATCCAATCAACAAGTCCAGACCAATATTTTGTTCCAACCAATATAATGGGAAATTTACCAATTTTTTTTGTTTGAATTAATGTAATTGCCTCAAAAAGCTCATCCATGGTTCCAAAACCTCCGGGCATAACCACAAATCCCTGTGAGTATTTTACAAACATGACTTTACGAACAAAAAAGTAATCAAAATCTAAACTTTTGTCGGAATCAATATATGGATTGTTATGTTGCTCCATTGGTAATTCAATATTTAAACCAACAGAGATGCCTTTGCCACGTTGCGCACCTTTATTTCCGGCTTCCATAATTCCGGGACCACCTCCGGTAACAACTCCATAACCATGAGTGGTTAATTTATAAGCAATATTTTCGGCAAGTATGTAATATTTATGATCTGGTTTTACACGTGCTGATCCAAAAATAGTTACGCAAGGTCCAATTTTACCAAGGCGCTCAAAACCCTCAACAAACTCTGCCATAATTTTAAATATGGCCCAGGAGTCGTTGGTTTTAATTTCATTCCAGGTTTTTTGTTTGAATTTATCCCTTATTTGTCTGTCGTCATTTGTCATAATTAGGTTCTAATTTCTTTTTTAATTTCTAAAATTAAGGATTTTCTGTAAAAATATACGGGCTAATTTAATTCTTTTTTTAAGAATTTGGCTGTATAGCTTTTTTTATGTTCACTTACTGCTTCAGGAGTACCGAAACAAATTAAATTTCCTCCTTTTTTGCCGCCTTCCATTCCGATATCTATAACATGATCTGCAAGTTTTACGACATCTAAATTATGTTCTATAACGAGAATTGTATTGCCTTTATTTGTCAATTTATTCAAAACTTCCATAAGTACGCGAATATCTTCAAAATGAAGTCCGGTGGTAGGTTCGTCTAAAATATAAAAAGTGTTTCCTGTGTCTTTTTTTGCCAATTCAGACGCTAATTTTATCCGTTGTGCTTCGCCTCCGGAGAGTGTTGTAGATTGCTGTCCTAGTTTAATATAACTCAACCCAACATCATGAATTGTTTTTAGTTTTCGATGAATTTTAGGAATGAGCTCAAAAAAGGAAGTCGCTTCTTCAATGGTCATATTTAATACGTCGGAAATTGATTTCCCTTTGTATCTGATTTCCAGAGTTTCTCTGTTGAAGCGTTTTCCCTGACAAGTTTCGCATTCCACTTGAACATCGGGCAAAAAGTTCATTTCTATCACGCGAACACCGCCGCCTTGACAAGTTTCGCATCTACCATCTTTAACGTTAAATGAAAATCGGCCAGGTTTGTAACCCCTTATTGAAGCCTCGCTTGTTTTGGAAAACAAATCTCTGATTTCGCTAAAAACACCGGTGTAAGTGGCCGGATTTGAACGTGGTGTTCTTCCGATTGGCGATTGATTTATCGCAATTACTTTGTCTATATGCTCCAAACCTGCAATACTTTTGTAAGGCATTGGTTTTTTTACTCCGTTGTAAATGTGTTCGTTTAAAATAGGGTATAAAGTTTCGTTAATTAAAGTCGATTTTCCGCTGCCTGAAACCCCTGTAACACAAATAAATGTTCCTAAGGGAAATTCAACCGTGATATTTTTTAAATTATTGCCTGAAGCACCTTTTAATATGATTTTATGTCCGTTTCCTGTTCTTCTTTTTTTAGGAACCTCAATAGATTTTGTACCATTTAAATAATCGGCAGTTAAGGTATGATGTTGTTTTAATTCTTCAAAAGTTCCTTCGCTTACAATTTCTCCCCCATGAATGCCCGCGCCTGGACCAATATCCAGCACAAAATCGGCATTCTGAATCATTTCTTTATCGTGTTCCACAACAATTACAGAGTTTCCAATATCTCTTAAATTTAACAGCGAGTTAATCAATTTTTGATTATCACGTTGGTGCAGGCCAATGCTCGGCTCATCCAAAATATAAAGCACGCCAACCAATTGAGAACCAATTTGTGTTGCAAGTCTAATTCGTTGTGCTTCACCGCCAGACAGTGATTTTGAGCTTCTGTCGAGGGCTAGATAATCCAAACCAACATTCAATAAAAACTGAATTCTGGTCCTAATTTCTTTTAGTATTTCTGAAGCGATTTTTACCTGTTTTTCAGTTAATTTTTCTTCAATACTTGAAAACCAATTAGAAAGTTCGTTAATGTCGAGTTGCGCCAGTTCCGAGATGTTTTTGTCATTGACCTTAAAGAATAATGCTTCTTTTTTAAGTCGTTTCCCATCGCAGGTTTCACAATTAATCTCGTCCATAAATTCTTTTGCCCAACGTTTGATGGAAGCTGAATCACTTGTATTGTGTTGATTTTCAATAAAATGAATGATTCCTTCAAAATCAATTTCGTAATTGCGTGTAATTCCTGCGGTTTTTGAAACAATATCAAATTTTTCGCTGCCTCCATATAAAATAATTTCTAAGGCTTCACTTGGGATTTTTGATATAGGATCATTTAATTGAAAATTATAGCGGTTGGCAATTAACTGAAGCTGTTTGAAAATCCAGCTGTTTTTTTGTTCCCCAATGGGTTTGATGCCACCATTTTTAATTGAAATCGAAGGGTTTGGAATTATTTTTTTGATGTTGACTTTATCTAGTTTTCCCAATCCGTTACAAGTTTCACAAGCGCCTTTTGGAGAATTGAAAGAGAACGAATTTGGCTCAGGGTTTGGGTATGAGATTCCTGTGGTCGGACACATTAAATCGCTGCTGAAGTAACGCGGATTGTTTGTTTCGTGCTCTAGAATCATCACAACATTGTCGCCCGAATATAAGGCTGTTGTGATGCTTTCTTCCACTCTTTTTTCAGAAGATTGATTTACCGTTAACCGGTCTATTACAATTTCAATATCGTGGGTTTTGTAACGGTCGAGGCGCATTCCTTTCGTAATCTCCATAAGTTCACCGTCAACTCTGACACGCACAAATCCCTGTTTTGAAATTTGTTCAAAAAGTTCTCTGTAATGCCCTTTTCTCGATTTAACGACGGGTGCCAAAATCACTATTTTTTTTTGGTCAAATTCCTTTAAGATAAGTTCTTTTATTTGCGCATCAGCATAACTTACCATTTTCTCATTGGTGTTATACGAATAAGCATCTGCTGCCCGGGCATAAAGCAAGCGCAAAAAATCATAAATTTCCGTGATGGTTCCCACTGTGGAGCGCGGGCTTTTATTAGTTGTTTTTTGTTCAATGGAAATAACAGGAGAAAGTCCGTCAATTTTATCAACATCAGGTCGTTCCAAACCTCCTAAAAATTGCCTAGCATACGCCGAAAAAGTTTCAATATATCTGCGCTGGCCTTCAGCATAAATAGTGTCAAACGCCAATGACGATTTCCCGCTGCCGCTTAAACCGGTAATTACAACCAATTTTTCTCTGGGAATACGAACATCAACATTTTTTAAATTATGGACTCGCGCTCCCAAAACTTCAATATATTCTATCTGTTTTGTCATTGGTTTTCCGGAAAGTTGCAAAGTTAAAAAAATGTCACTACAATTTTGGCATACAGTTACATCTTTATTTTGAAAATTAGTATATTGCATCAAAATTTATAGTTTGTGGGTTGGATAGTTTCTTTGCGTCATTTTTTTGAAAAACATGGATTTGCGGTGTCCTCAAGATTTGCCGATAAATTAGGAATTGACGTATCCAATGTGCGTTTATTTTTTATTTATATTTCATTTGTTACCTTGGGTTTTTCCTTCGGAATATACTTGACACTTGCTTTTTTATTGCGACTGAAAGATATGGTTTACACCAAACGAAAATCTGTTTTTGATCTATGACAACTTATGATATTTAAAACAAAATTATACATTTCAATTACGCTGTTAATTATTGTTGTTTTAATAGGAGTTTCCGGTTTTATGATTATTTCTAATGAAACTTTTGTAGATTCATTATATATGACCGTAATAACCATGTCAACCGTAGGCTATGGCACACTTCACGAATTAAATGAGACAGAAAAGATTTTTACGATATTTTTAATAATTATAAGTATCGTGTTTTATGTATATTCAGTTACCGTTTTATCTGAATATTTGATCAGCGAAAAATTTCTTCAACAATTAAATGAAAAAAGGGTGCGAAAAAAGATTCAAAAACTAGAAAATCACGCCATTGTTTGTGGTTATGGCCGTAATGGTAAACAGGCAGTTATAAAGTTAAAGAGTTTTAAAATGCCTTGCGTAGTTATTGAAAAGGACAAAGCTTTAATTGAAGAACTGGAGCGCGACAATATACTTTATGTTGAAGGCGATGCAACAGAAGATGAGTCAATAAAGAAAGCAGCAGTGCATAATGCCAAGAGTTTAATTACAGCTTTGTCTTCTGATGCCGATAATTTGTTTGTTGTGCTTTCTGCAAGACAGTTGAATAAAAACATGATTATTATAAGCAGGGCTTCAAATGAATCATCTATAAATAAATTAAAAATTGCAGGGGCAAACAACATTATAATGCCCGATAAAATAGGAGGTATGCATATGGCATCATTGGTAGTAACTCCCGATTTAGTTGAATTTGTTGACAGGTTAACAATGCTTGATGAAGGTTCGACAAATTTAGAAGAAATTTCGGTAAATGACCTGCCGCCAGAATTTTTAAACAAAACCATAAGAGATTTGGATTTACGCAGAAGAACGGGCTGTTCAATAATAGGTTTTAAAACTGCAACTAATCAATACATTGTAAATCCGGAATCAGAAACAGAACTAACATTAAATTCCAATCTAATTGTGCTTGGCCGCCCCAATCAAATTAGAAAATTAAGAGAAATATTATAACGTTCATTATTAGGTACTTAACAAAAAATAAATAAGTTTCGCACTAAAAATTTGTGGCAAGCTAAATTTTTTAGCATCTTGGAGGCTTTTTAGCAAGATATTCTAACCAACTTATAAACTATGAATTCAAAATTTATTATACCAATCCTTCTGCTGTTTTCTGCAGTGGCTTTTTCCCAAGATTTTACTGTAAATGAAAATGTTGTAAATCCGTCCAAATTAATTAACGACGGAATTATAGACGTTAATGTTTTTGGCGGTACACCTCCATATACTTACAAGTGGAGCAATCAAAGCGCCCCTTTAGCTTCCAATAAAGCTTTCGGATTGGTAGAAGGCTTGCCTTATAGTGTTCTGATAACGGATGCTTCAGGAAAAACGGTCACTAAAGAATATACCGTTCCTATGGAAAATATTTCCGAGCGGTTTAACGGTACTTTTACCCCAGTTGTAAACGCCATTGCTATGGTGTTATTTTGGGATCCATTTTCCGCAGTTGGAATTTATGATCCAAATATCTATGTTGAAAAAAAGACTATTCCTATTCCTGGATGGAGTCCGGGGATAAAAGGATCGTTTTTGATTAAAAAATGGGTGGTTGAAGATGGCGCTAAAGTTCAGGAGGGAGACACCATCGCAATTATTTCTAGAGGTGATTCAGAAATCATAGGAATGGCTTTTGTGGACGGGACTTTAAAACACCTGGCAAAAGAAGGCGGCTCTATATACGATTCTTCCAATAAAGGAGATGTTATTGAGGAAGGAGCACACAATTATGCAGCTGTTTATTATGATGAAAAAATAGCTTTGCTCCATCCAAATGGAGACATTCAAAAAAAGAATATTCCATTTATTGTGATATGGTTGTCTATTGGCGCCTTGTTCTTTACAATTCGAATGGGATTTATAAATATAAAAGGATTTAGGCATGCCATTGATTTGGCTCGTGGAAAATATGATGATCCAAACGCTCCTGGCCAGGTTACCCATTTCCAGGCACTTGCCACTGCGGTTTCAGGAACTGTTGGTTTAGGAAATATTGCCGGGGTCGCGGTAGCGATTTCCTTAGGTGGCGCAGGTGCTACTTTCTGGATTATTCTTGCCGGATTATTAGGGATGTCTTCCAAATTTGTGGAGTGTACTTTAGGTGTGAAATATCGGGATATAGCTGCTGACGGAAGGGTTTTTGGTGGTCCTATGAATTATTTGCGCAATGGGTTGGAAAAACAAAACAAAAAAGTTTTAGGAAAAGTTTTGGCCGGTGTGTTTGCGGTGTTATGTGTTGGCGCTTCATTTGGTGGCGGTAATATGTTTCAAGCCAATCAGGCATTTGAGGCTGTTTCGGGGCAAATTCCAGAATTGGTTGGTTATGGATTTTGGTTTGGAACCGTTATTTCTTTGCTTGTTGCTGCTGTTATTGTTGGTGGTATTCAAAGTATTGCTAAGGTTACTGAAAAAATCGTTCCTATTATGGCATCAATTTATGTTGTTGCCTGTTTGGCCGTAATTATTATAAATATTGAAAATATAGGTCCTGCATTTGCTGCGATATATGACGGGGCATTTAATCCGTCTGCCTTAAAAGGTGGTATTATAGGTGTATTGATTGTAGGTTTTCAAAGAGCCGCTTTTTCTAATGAAGCTGGGGTTGGTTCTGCAGCAATTGCGCACAGTGTGGCAAAAACGAACAATCCGCCTTCTGAAGGATTTGTATCTTTATTAGAACCTTTTATTGACACAGTTGTAGTTTGTACTTTAACGGCTTTGGTGTTAATTTTCACTGGTAAACATGAAGTATCAGGAATGGGCGGAGCTCAATTAACTTCCGATGCTTTTGGTACCGTAATTTCGTGGTTCCCTTATGTATTGACTGTCGCAATCTTTTTGTTTGCTTTTTCTACGATGATTTCTTGGTCTTATTATGGAATGCGAGCTTGGACTTATTTATTCGGAAAAAGCAAAAAAGCTGAAATGATTTATAAAATGTTCTTCTTAGTATTTGTTGTTGTAGGTGCATCAGTGAGTTTGGGCGCTGTTTTAGACTTTTCTGATATGATGATTCTTGCTATGGCATTTCCAAACATTATAGGATTGTATTTAATGTCTGGTGAAGTAAAAGGAGATTTGAACGAATATTGGCGCAAACTGAAAGCGGGAGAACTTTATAAAGCACAAAGCCTCACAAAAAAAATAAGATAAAAATTAAAATGAATACACTAAAATCCCATTTCAGGTACAATACAAGCCAAAGAAATGGGATTTTCTTTTTACTGTTGTTTATTGTTTTTCTTCAAGGTATTTTCTTTTTTGTAGATTTTTCTTCGGATGAAACCAATGCGGTGTCTCAAAACGAAATTGTTGCTTTTCAACATGAAATGGATTCGTTAAAGAGGGTGGAACTGGAAAACCGCATTCCGAAAATTTATCCATTCAATCCCAATTTTATAACAGACTTTAAGGGGCATCAACTTGGAATGGGCCTTGATGAAATTGATAAATTGCTCGCGTTTCGTGCAAAAGGAAATTATATCAATTCAACAAAACAATTTCAGGAAACAACAGGTGTAAACGATAGTTTATTGGCTGCAATAAGTCCCTATTTTAAATTTCCTGAATGGACAACTTCAAAGAATATCATTGAAAAACCCTATTCAAAAATCACGATAGAAAAATCAATCCTGAAAAAAGATATCAACTCAGTTTCTGCAGAAGATTTGAAAATGATTAACGGCATTGGAGAGAAATTGGCAAAAAGAATAATTGACTATAGAACAAAATTGCAGGGATTTTCAATAAATGATCAAGTATATGAAGTTTGGGCGCTGGATAAAGAAATTGCTGGTAAAGTTTTGCAGTATTTTGAAGTCACAAACCTGCCGAAAATTCAAAAGATCAACATCAATACTGCTACTTTTAAAGAAGTGTTGTCCATTGTTTATTTAGATTATGAACTTACCAAAAAAATCTTCAATTATAAAAATCAGGTTGCTGAAATACAGTCCATACAAGAACTGAAAAAAATTGATGGTTTTCCTCTAGATAAATTTAACAGAATAGCGTTATATTTGGATGCTAAATAATAAAACTAATATTTTAAGCTAACAGCCCCTATGAATAGTATGTATTTTACAGAAGAACACCAGGCATTCAGAAAAAGTTTTCAGGATTTTTTGCAGAAGGAAGTAGTTCCTCACATAGATAAATGGGAAAAAACCGGGACTGTAGAACGCTTTATTTGGAAGAAGTTTGGAGAAATGGGATATTTCGGATTAAATGTTTCTGAAGAAAATGGTGGTTTAGGTCTGGATATTTTTTATACCGTTATATTTTTAGAAGAACTTCAAAAAGTGAATTCGGGAGGTTTTGCGGCAGCGATGTGGGCACATGCTTATTTAGCGATGACTCATTTGGAAAAAGAGGGAAGCGAAGCCATAAAAAAGAACTATTTAACAGCAAGTATTGAAGGCGAAAAAACAGGTTGTTTGTGCATTTCGGAACCAATTGGGGGCTCTGATGTCGCTGCAATGAGAACAACAGCAGTTAAAAAAGGTGATACTTATGTAATTAACGGCTCAAAAACATTTATTACCAACGGTGTTTATTCAGATTATTTAATAGTTACTGCAAAAACAAATCTGGCAGCCAGAAACAAAGGTATCAGTATTTTTATAATGGATAGAAATACACCGGGAATTTCGGCAACAAAATTAGATAAGTTAGGCTGGAGAGCCTCAGATACGGCTGAAATCGCTTTTGATAACGTGGTGATTCCTGCTGAAAATTTAATGGGTGACGAAGGAAAAGGTTTTCAATATATTATGAATCATTTTGCCTTGGAGCGCTTGGTGATGGGAATCAATGCGCACGCAAGATCAGAATATGCTTTGGATTACGCGATGCAATATATGTCTGAACGCCATGCTTTCGGTAAATCAATAGATCAATTTCAGGCATTGCGACATAAAATTGCCGATTTGGCCAGTGAAGTTGAAATGTGCAAAGAATTTAATTATTCCGTAGCCAAAAGATTGAATGAAGGTCAGTATATTGTAAAAGAAGCGAGCATGTCTAAATTGGTTTCAACCAAAATAGCGGACAATGTAATTTATGAATGCCTGCAGTTTTTAGGCGGTTATGGTTATATGGAAGATTATCCCATGGCAAGATTGTTAAGAGACAGTCGTCTTGGCCCAATCGGAGGAGGGACTTCAGAGATTTTGAGAGAAATTATTGCAAAAATGATTATTGATAAAAAGGAATATAAACCAGCGAAATAATTCTAGCTACAATTATTTTGTCATATTTATAGTATATAATATAAATAGATGTATATTTGCATTCCAAAAATTTAAAAGAGAACAGTTTGAAAGGAGGTGCTATACTATGTTAATTATACCAATAAAAGACGGAGAAAATATTGATAGGGCGTTAAAACGTTATAAAAGAAAATTTGATCGTACAAAAACGATGAAAAATTTGCGTGCACGTAAACAATTCATAAAACCTTCAGTAACAAATCGTGCTAAAAACATTAAAGCCAAGTACGTTCAAAATTTAAGAACTACAGAAGAGCAAGGTTAATTTTTTAACCATTTCCATAAACCGTTAGTAAATACAAATAACAATTCGTAAATTTGTGTACTAACGGTTTTTTTATGCCCATAACCTCATTTTTAAATTACCTAGCCTTAGAAAAAAAATATTCGAAACACACCATAACGGCTTATCAAAACGATTTAAATTCATTTCAAGCATTTTGCGATCAGGAATTTGGCAATGAAAGCATCGCAACTGTTAATTATGCTCAAATCAGAAATTGGATTGTTAGTTTGGTGAATTCAAAGATTTCCAATCGTTCCATAAACAGAAAAGTCTCCTCTTTAAAATCATTTTATAAATTTCTTCAGAAAATAAAACAAATAGAGGTAAATCCTTTAGTGAAGCATCAGGCTTTAAAAGTATTGAAACAAGTTCAGGTTCCTTTTTCAGAAAAAGAAATTTTTAGCGTTCTAAATGCAGTAGATAAAGAAGGTGATTTTGAATCAGTGCGAAATAAATTAATTGTTGAATTGTTTTATTCAACCGGAATGCGGAGAAATGAACTTATCAATATTAAAATTACCGATATAGATGATGTTAATGAAACTGTTAAAGTATTAGGAAAGCGGAATAAGGAACGTTATATTCCGTTATTAAAATCAGTGCGGGAATCATTAAAAAAATATCATGAGTTCAGGGGGGAAATTGAAAACGAGGAGCCTTATTTATTTTTAACAAAAAGCGGTAAAAAAATATATGATACACTTGTGTATCGTGTAATAAATAATTATTTTAGTGCGGTGTCATCAAAAGTTAAAAAAAGCCCTCATGTAATAAGGCATTCTTTTGCAACACACCTGCTTAATGAAGGTGCTGATTTAAACGCAGTAAAAGAATTACTTGGACATTCTAGTTTAGCGTCAACACAAATTTATACCCACAGTAGTTTGGGGAAATTAAAGGAAGTATATAACCAGGCCCACCCAAGGAGCCAAAAAAACTGATTTATTATGAAAGTAATTGTACAATCTGTGAATTTTAATGCAGACAGGGAGCTTATTGATTTTGTTGAGAAAAAAGTAGCCAGTTTGGAAAAGTATTATGATAAAATTGTAGATTCTGAAGTGTTTTTAAAGGTGCAACAAACGAGTGAAAAGGAGAATAAATTGGTTGATATTAAAATTAATATTCCGGGGAATGATATTGTAGTTAAAAAACAATGCAAAACATTTGAGGAAGGCACTATGGTCGCGGTAGATTCTCTTAAAAGAAAGTTAACCAAAGAGAAAGAAAAAGTACGTGAAAAATAAAATATTAAAAATTATCATAAAAGTTTTGTTTAAAAAATAAAACTTTAATACATTTGCAGTCCGTTAGAAATAGCGGGCTTCTTTTATGGAGTAAAAAGCCGATGTAGCTCAGCTGGCTAGAGCAGCTGATTTGTAATCAGCAGGTCGTGGGTTCGAGTCCCTCTATCGGCTCAAAAATTTGAAATAATGCTCAGATGAAAAATGACTTCAAATGGAAGTGATTTAGATGGTGTAAAAGTGGAAATTTTATTCCGAGCGCAGTCGAAGAAGTATCTCTATCGGCCAGATCTTTGAAAAATGGTGAGATACTCAAGTGGCCAACGAGGGCAGACTGTAAATCTGCTGCGCAAGCTTCGAAGGTTCGAATCCTTCTCTCACCACAAATGTTTTATAGTAATATAAAACATTAGGGAAATGAAAAAAAAATATTGCGAGAGTAGCTCAGTTGGTAGAGCTTCAGCCTTCCAAGCTGACTGTCGCCGGTTCGAGCCCGGTCTCTCGCTCTTTTTTTTGGCCGGTGTAGCTCAGGGGTAGAGCGTTTCCTTGGTAAGGAAGAGGTCATGGGTTCAAATCCCATCATTGGCTCAAAATTAGAATTGAAATTAACACTATTATATAACTAAGATTTAAAAATTAAAATTTAATAATCATGGCAAAAGCAACCTTTGATCGTTCAAAACCACATTTAAACATCGGGACAATTGGACACGTTGATCACGGTAAAACAACTTTAACAGCTGCTATTACTGTAGTATTAGCAGAAAAAGGATTTTGTGAAATAAAAAACTTTGATCAAATTGATAATGCTCCAGAGGAGAAAGAAAGAGGTATCACTATCAATACCGCACACGTAGAATATTCAACAGCGAATCGTCACTATGCTCACGTTGACTGTCCAGGTCACGCCGATTACGTTAAAAACATGGTAACTGGTGCTGCACAAATGGACGGCGCAATCATCGTTGTTGCTGCAACAGACGGACCAATGCCTCAGACTAGAGAGCATATCTTATTAGGTCGTCAGGTTGGTATTCCAAGATTGGTTGTATTCATGAATAAAGTGGATATGGTTGATGACGAAGAGTTATTGGAACTTGTAGAAATGGAAATCAGAGATTTATTGTCTTTCTATGACTATGATGGTGACAACACTCCAGTTATTCAAGGATCTGCTTTAGGTGCTTTAAACAAAGAGCCAAAATGGATGGATAAAGTTATTGAATTGATGGATGCCGTTGATACTTGGATTGAATTACCAACACGTGATATTGACAAACCTTTCCTTATGCCGGTTGAAGATGTATTTTCAATTACTGGTCGTGGTACAGTTGCAACTGGTCGTATAGAAACAGGTGTTGCAAATACAGGTGATGCAGTTGAGATTATTGGTATGGGAGCTGAAAAATTAACTTCTACAGTTACTGGAGTTGAAATGTTCCGTAAAATATTAGATAGAGGTGAAGCAGGTGATAACGTTGGTATCTTATTAAGAGGTATTGCAAAAGAAGATATCAAAAGAGGTATGGTAATTTGCAAACCAAAATCGGTTACACCACATGGTAAATTTAAAGCTGAGGTTTACGTTCTTAAAAAAGAAGAAGGTGGTCGTCATACACCATTCCATAATAACTATCGCCCACAGTTTTACGTTCGTACAACGGATGTAACAGGTACAATTATGCTTCCTGAAGGTGTTGAGATGGTTATGCCAGGTGATAACTTAACGATTCACGTAGAATTACATCAAAAAATCGCATTAAATGTTGGTTTACGTTTTGCAATCCGTGAAGGTGGTAGAACAGTTGGTGCAGGTCAAGTAACAGAATTATTAGATTAATAAAATACACCTGATACAAGATAAATTATAGGTGCTTCTTATAAGAGGGGCACCTTGTATTTACGGGTGTAGCTCAGTTGGTAGAGCACTGGTCTCCAAAACCAGGTGTCGGGAGTTCGAGTCTCTCCACCCGTGCAAAATTTGAAAAAATGAATTTAATCAATTACATAAGAGACTCATTTGAAGAGTTACGCAATAAAGTCTCCTGGATTTCTTGGGAAGAAGCTCAAAAATCGACTGTTGTTGTTGCTATATTTACAATATTATTTGCATTGGCGGTATTTGCTGTAGATAAAGTTTTTCAATCAGTATTAACTGAATATTTTAAACTATTTTAATTGGTAAAATTAGTATGACAGATTCTGTTAAAAAATGGTATGTTGTTAGAGCAATTGGAGGACAAGAGAATAAGGTGAAAACTTATATCGAAAATGAGATTGCCCGTTTAGGCATGACCGATTATGTTGATAGAGTTCTTGTACCCTCAGAAAAAGTTATTCAAGTGCGTAATGGAAAAAAAATAAACAAAGAACGTGTTTATTTTCCTGGGTATGTAATGATTGAAGCAAACTTAAGTGGTGAACTGCCGCATATCATTAAATCAATTCCTGGAGTTATCGGATTTTTAGGAGAGGTTAAAGGAGGAGATCCTGTACCTATGAGAAAATCTGAAATTAACCGAATGCTGGGCAAAGTTGATGAGTTATCAGTTCAAAATGATAATGTTGCAATTCCTTTTACTGTTGGAGAAACGGTAAAAGTAATTGATGGACCATTTAATGGTTTTGACGGCACTATTGAAAAAATAAATGAAGAAAAAAGAAAACTTGAAGTAATGGTTAAGATTTTTGGCAGAAAAACGCCATTAGAATTAAGTTACATGCAAGTTGAAAAAATTTCATAATTGTTACAGAAATAATGAGAGATATTATGCATTAGCTTCCAATTTTTGTATAATATATAATTTAAGATTTAAAGATGGCAAAAGAAATTAGTAAAGTAGTAAAATTACAGGTTAGAGGAGGTGCGGCAAACCCATCACCACCAGTTGGACCTGCTTTGGGTGCTGCCGGAGTTAATATTATGGAGTTCTGTAAGCAATTTAATGCAAGAACTCAAGACAAACAAGGAAAGATTTTACCAGTAGCAATTACTGTTTATAAAGACAAGTCTTTTGAGTTTGTTGTTAAAACTCCACCAGCGGCAATGCAAATTATGGAAGCTGCTAAAGTTAAAAAGGGTTCTTCTGAACCTAACCGTAACAAGGTAGCTACAGTAAGCTGGGATCAATTAAGAGTTATTGCTGAAGATAAAATGCAAGATTTAAATGCATTTACAATCGAATCAGCTATGATTATGATGGCTGGTACAGCACGCTCAATGGGTGTTAATGTAAGTGGAGAAGCTCCTATAAAAAAATAAAACAGTTATTAAAATGGCAAAATTAACTAAAAAGCAAAAAGAAGCACATGCTAAGATTGATAAAAATCTTGCATACTCTTTAAAAGACGCTTCCGCTTTAGTAAAAGAAATTACAAGTGTAAATTTCGATGCATCTATTGATATAGCTGTTAGATTGGGAGTAGATCCTCGTAAAGCGAATCAAATGGTTAGAGGCGTAGTTACATTACCGCACGGAACCGGAAAAGATGTTAAAGTATTGGCATTGGTAACTCCAGATAAAGAAGCAGAAGCTACAGAAGCTGGCGCTGATTATGTTGGATTAGATGAATACCTTCAAAAAATTAAAGAGGGTTGGACTGATGTGGATGTTATTATCACTATGCCAAGTGTAATGGGTAAATTAGGTCCCTTAGGTCGTGTTTTAGGGCCAAGAGGTTTAATGCCAAACCCTAAAACAGGTACAGTTACAATGGACGTTGCAAAAGCAGTAAAGGAAGTTAAAGCTGGTAAAATTGACTTTAGAGTTGATAAAACTGGTATTGTACACGCAGGTATTGGGAAAGCATCATTTGATGCCGAACAAATTACTGACAATGCACATGAAATCATCAATACTTTGGTAAAACTTAAGCCTACAACGGCTAAAGGAACTTATATTAAAAGTATTTATATTTCAAGTACAATGAGCCCTGGAGTTAATATTGACACAAAATCAGTTTAATTAAAGTTAAAACTTAGTAATTATGACGAGAGAAGAAAAATCACAAGTAATAGAAGCTTTAACAACCAAATTAACTGACGGAAAGGTTATCTATTTTGCAGATATATCAGGGTTAAATGCTTTACAAACATCAAATTTACGCAGAGCTTGTTTTAAAGCAAATATAAAACTGGCAGTTGTTAAAAACACATTGCTTAATAAAGCAATGGACAAATCTGATAAAGATTTCGGAGATTTACCATCGGTATTAAAAGGAAACACTTCTTTAATGATATCCGAATCAAGTAATGCTCCGGCTAAATTAATTAAAGATTTCAGAAAAAAATCACTTATTCCTTTGTTAAAAGGAGCTTATGTTGAAGAAGCAATCTATATTGGTGACAATCAATTAGAGTCTTTGGTTAACATAAAATCTAAAGAACAAGTTATTGGAGATATCATTACTTTATTACAATCGCCTGCTAAAAATGTTATTTCAGCATTGCAATCAGGAGGTAATAAATTATCTGGAATTCTTACAACATTATCAGAAAAATAAATACGCGCACTAAATAAACTAAATAATAAAATTTAAACAAAGAGAAATGGCAGATTTAAAAGATTTCGCAGAGAAACTTGTTAACTTAACAGTTAAAGAAGTAAATGAGTTGGCTAAAATATTAAAAGATGAATACGGTATTGAACCGGCAGCAGCAGTTGCGGCAGCAGGTCCTGCAGCAGGTGGAGGTGAAGAAGAAGCAGAAGTAAAAACTGAATTCGATGTAATTTTAAAAGCAGCTGGAGACTCTAAATTAGCAGTCGTTAAATTGGTTAAGGAATTAACCGGTTTAGGCCTTAAAGAAGCTAAAGGTATTGTAGATAGCGCACCAGCACCAATTAAAGAAGGTATTTCTAAAGATGAAGCAGAAGGTTTAAAAGCTGCATTAGAAGAAGCTGGAGCTGAGGTTGAGCTTAAATAAGCTTTCATTAGCTAACACAATTTAAGGTTTAGGTCTGGGTGAAAGCCTCAGACCTAAACCGCTTTGTGTATATATTCGTTCTTATATTTTCATAGTTTTTATTAACTTAAAGTTTTTGTCCATTGGCAACAAAAAAAATCACCGAAAGAATAAACTTCGCATCAGCTAAATTGGTAATGGAATATCCTGATTTTTTAGATATTCAAGTAAAATCATTTCAAGATTTTTTTCAACTAAAAACCAAAGCTGACGAAAGAAGTACCGAAGGATTATATAAAACCTTCCTCGACAACTTCCCAATTAGTGATACTCGCAACCAATTTGTGTTAGAGTTCGTGGACTACTTTGTAGATCCGCCTAGATATTCAATTCAAGAATGTATCGAAAGAGGTTTAACCTATTGCGTGCCTTTAAAAGCGCGTTTAAAACTCTATTGTACTGATCCTGAGCACGAAGATTTTGAAACAATTGTACAAGATGTTTATCTTGGTACAATTCCATACATGACACACAGTGGTACCTTTGTAATTAATGGTGCTGAAAGGGTTGTGGTTTCTCAATTGCATCGTTCACCAGGGGTATTCTTTGGGCAGTCATTCCACGCAAATGGAACAAAATTATATTCAGCAAGGGTAATTCCTTTTAAAGGTTCTTGGATAGAATTTGCAACTGATATCAATCAAGTAATGTATGCTTATATTGATAGAAAGAAAAAATTGCCGGTAACCACTTTGTTCAGAGCTATTGGTTATGAAAGAGATAAAGATATTTTGGAAATTTTTGATCTTGCAGAAGAAATTAAAGTTTCTAAAAGCGGACTTAAAAAATATATAGGCAGAAAACTGGCCGCACGTGTTTTAAAAACCTGGTTTGAAGATTTTGTTGATGAAGATACCGGCGAGGTTGTTTCTATAGAAAGAAATGAAATCGTATTGGACAGAGATACCATTTTAGAAAAAGACCAAATAGAAGAAATTATTGAGTCAGGATCAAAAACAATCCTGCTTCATAAAGAAGATAATGAAATGGCTGATTATGCCATTATTCACAATACCTTACAAAAAGATCCAACAAACTCTGAAAAAGAAGCTGTTGAACATATTTACAGACAGTTGCGTAACGCTGAACCGCCTGATTTCGAAACTGCAAAAGGTATTATTGATAAATTATTCTTCTCAGAACAACGCTACAATTTAGGTGAAGTTGGACGTTACAGAATGAATAAAAAGTTAAACTTGAATGTTGATATTGATGCAAAAGTTTTAACTAAAGAAGATATTATTACCATTATCAAAAACTTGATAAAATTAGTCAATTCAAAAGCAGAAGTTGATGATATTGACCATTTATCAAACCGTCGTGTGCGTACTGTTGGCGAGCAATTGGCTAGCCAGTTTGGCGTTGGCCTTTCTCGTATGGCAAGAACCATTCGCGAACGTATGAATGTGCGTGATAATGAGGTTTTTACGCCAATTGATTTGATAAACGCAAAAACGTTGTCATCTGTAATCAATTCGTTTTTTGGGACAAACCAATTGTCTCAATTTATGGATCAGACCAATCCATTGGCTGAGATTACGCATAAACGAAGATTATCAGCGCTAGGACCTGGAGGTTTATCCAGAGAAAGAGCAGGATTTGAGGTTCGTGACGTTCACTTTACACACTATGGCCGTTTATGTCCAATTGAAACTCCAGAGGGACCAAATATTGGGTTAATTTCATCTTTGGCGGTTTTTGCAAAAGTGAATAATCTAGGATTTATTGAGACTCCTTACAGAAAGGTAACTAATGGTCAGGTTAATATTAATGATGAACCAGCTTATTTAAGTGCTGAAGAAGAAGAGGGAATGAAGTTTGCTCAATCAAATCTTCCTTTAGATAATGAAGGTAATTTTGTGAACGACAAAATAATTGTTCGTGAAGAAGCAGATTATCCTGTAGTTGAGCCGAAAGCGGTAAACTTTATGGATGTTGCTCCTAATCAAATTGCCTCAATCTCAGCTTCTTTAATTCCATTTTTGGAGCATGATGATGCAAACCGTGCCTTAATGGGATCGAATATGATGCGTCAGGCGGTTCCTTTAATCAGACCTGAAGCACCAATTGTTGGTACAGGTTTGGAGAGAAGAGTTGCAAAAGATTCACGTATTTTAATCAATGCTGAAGGAGAAGGTACTGTTGAATATGTTGATGCCAACACCATTAAAATTAAATATGATAAAACTGATGAAGAGCGCATGGTTAGCTTCGAAAGCGACAGTAAAACATACAATCTAATCAAGTTTAGAAAAACAAACCAAGGAACTTCAATCAATCTAAAACCTATTGTTAAAAAAGGAGACAGGGTTGAAGAAGGCCAGGTGCTTTGTGAAGGTTATGCCACACAAAACGGTGAATTGGCTTTGGGAAGAAATATGAAGGTGGCTTTTATGCCTTGGAAAGGATACAACTTTGAGGATGCAATTGTTATTTCTGAAAAAGTGGTGAAAGAAGATATTTTCACTTCTATTCATATTGATGAATATTCAATGGATGTTAGAGATACAAAATTAGGTGCTGAAGAATTGACAAACGACATTCCAAATGTTTCTGAAGAAGCTACAAAAGATTTGGATGAAAATGGAATGATTCGTATTGGTGCAGAAGTAAAACCGGGAGATATTTTAATCGGTAAAATTACGCCTAAAGGAGAATCTGATCCAACACCTGAAGAGAAATTATTGAGAGCTATTTTTGGTGACAAAGCTGGCGACGTAAAAGATGCTTCATTAAAAGCTTCTCCATCATTGCGTGGGGTAGTTATTGATAAAAAGTTATTTGAGCGTGCTGTAAAAGACAAGTCTAAAAGAGCTAAAGATAAAATCAGTATTAGCAATTTAGAGCACAAGTATACTGCAAAATTAGAAGATTTACGTACTGTTTTAACCGAAAAATTATTCAACTTAATCAGTGGAAAAACTTCTCAGGGAGTGATGAACGATTTGGGAGAAGAAATTCTTCAAAAAGGTAAAAAGTTTACGTTAAAAATGCTAAACGCAGTTCCTGATTTTGTTTATTTAACTAGGGGAGTTTGGACTACAGATGACCATATTAATATGCTTGTGAATGAATTGATTCACAATTACAAAATCAAAGTAAATGATTTACAAGGATCTTTACGTCGTGAGAAATTTACGGTTTCAGTGGGTGATGAATTGCCTGCAGGAATTTTAAAACTTGCCAAAATTTACATCGCTAAAAAACGTAAGTTAAAAGTGGGTGATAAAATGGCCGGACGTCATGGTAATAAAGGTATTGTTGCCCGTATCGTTCGTCAGGAAGACATGCCGTTCTTAGAAGATGGAACTCCGGTTGATATTGTGTTGAACCCGCTTGGTGTGCCTTCACGTATGAATATTGGACAAATCTATGAAACGGTTCTTGGATGGGCTGGTCAGAAACTTGACAAGAAATTTGCAACACCAATTTTTGATGGCGCTAAAATTGACCAGATTAATCAGTTAATTGAAGATGCCGGAATTCCAAAACATGGCCATACGTACTTATATGATGGAGGTACAGGAGAACGTTTTGACCAACCTGCAACAGTAGGCGTTATTTATATGATCAAATTAGGCCATATGATTGATGACAAAATGCACGCACGTTCAATTGGACCATATTCATTAATTACACAACAGCCATTGGGTGGTAAAGCACAATTTGGAGGTCAGCGTTTTGGTGAGATGGAGGTTTGGGCACTTGAAGCTTATGGAGCATCAAGTACCTTGCGTGAAATCTTAACAGTAAAATCTGATGATGTTTTGGGTAGAGCCAAAACTTACGAGGCTATTGTAAAAGGTGATGATATGCCAGAACCAGGATTGCCAGAATCATTTAACGTATTAATGCACGAACTAAGAGGTCTTGGATTGGACGTTAGATTAGAGGAATAACAAAAAATGATAGTCAGGAGGCACCATTGTTTCCTGACTATTCAATAATATTTTTACATTTTTAAATTCGAATCCATTATTAACATATTATGGCCAGAAAAACCGATAATAAATACACTGTAAAAAAATTCAATAAAATTTCTATTGGATTGGCGTCTCCAGAAGTGATTCTTGAGAAATCAAATGGAGAAGTTTTAAAGCCGGAAACTATCAATTACCGAACTCACAAACCTGAAAGAGATGGATTGTTTTGTGAGCGAATTTTTGGACCAATAAAAGATTTTGAATGTGCTTGCGGAAAGTACAAGAGAATTCGCTATAAAGGAATAGTTTGTGACCGTTGCGGCGTTGAAGTAACTGAGAAAAAAGTTCGTAGAGATAGAGTAGGACACATTAATTTGGTTGTTCCTGTTGCTCATATCTGGTATTTTAGATCATTGCCTAACAAAATGGGTTACCTTTTAGGGTTGCCTTCAAAAAAGTTAGACATGATTATTTACTACGAACGTTATGTAGTCATTCAACCTGCCGGAGCTTCAAATGCTGCCGGAGAACCATTGCAAAAAATGGATTTCTTAACGGAAGAAGAATACTTGGATATTCTTGAATCATTTCCTGTTGAAAATAGATATTTAGACGACAATGACCCAGAAAAGTTCATCGCTAAAATGGGTGCTGAGTGTTTAATTGATTTATTTAACCGTATCAATTTAGATGAATTGTCTTATGAACTTCGTCATAAAGCAAACACAGAAACATCTAAACAACGTAAAACAGAAGCATTAAAAAGACTAAACGTAGTTGAGGCTTTTAGAGATGCAGGCAAAAACAGAGAGAATCGTCCGGAATGGATGATCATGAAAGTGATTCCTGTGACACCACCAGAATTACGTCCGTTGGTGCCGTTGGATGGTGGCCGTTTTGCCACTTCCGATTTAAATGATTTATACCGAAGAGTTATTATAAGAAACAATCGTTTAAAAAGATTGGTTGAAATAAAAGCTCCTGAGGTAATTTTACGTAATGAAAAACGTATGTTACAGGAATCTGTGGATTCATTATTTGACAACACGCGTAAATCTTCAGCAGTAAAAACAGAATCAAACCGTCCGTTAAAATCATTATCAGATTCCTTAAAAGGTAAGCAAGGACGTTTCCGTCAAAACTTATTGGGGAAACGTGTTGATTATTCTGCACGTTCTGTAATTGTTGTTGGACCAGAATTAAAATTATTCGAATGCGGATTGCCAAAAGATATGGCAGCTGAATTGTACAAGCCATTTGTTATCAGAAAATTGATTGAAAGAGGTATTGTAAAAACAGTAAAATCTGCAAAGAAAATTATAGATAAAAGAGAACCGGTTGTATGGGATATTTTAGAAAATGTTTTAAAAGGACATCCTGTATTGCTGAACCGTGCTCCTACATTACACCGTTTGGGTATTCAGGCTTTTCAACCAAAATTAATTGAAGGAAAAGCAATTCAGTTACACCCACTGGTTTGTACTGCATTTAATGCCGATTTTGATGGTGACCAAATGGCAGTACATTTACCATTAGGCCCTGAAGCTATTTTAGAATGTCAATTATTGATGTTAGCATCACATAATATTTTAAATCCGGCAAACGGAGCCCCTATTACAGTGCCTTCTCAAGACATGGTTTTGGGATTGTATTATATGACCAAAGAAAGAAAATCAACTCCTGAGCGTAAAGTAAAAGGAGAAGGATTGACTTTTTATTCTCCTGAAGAAGTAACCATTGCATTCAACGAAAAAGCAGTTGAACTTAATGCGGTTATTAAAGTTAGAACAAAAGATTTTAATGCAGAAGGGGAATTGGTTTCACAAATAATTGAAACAACTGTTGGAAGGGTTTTATTTAATGAAGTAGTTCCTGAGAAAGCAGGTTATGTCAATGAAGTATTAAATAAGAAAAACTTACGAGATATTATTGGGCAAGTTCTGAAAATGACAGATGTGCCAACAACCGGAAAATTCCTTGATGATATGAAGGATATGGGATACAAATTTGCATTCCGTGGAGGCTTATCATTCAGTTTGGGAGATATTATTATCCCGCCGGAAAAAGTTCAAATGATTGCGAATGCAAATGAACAGGTTGACGCTATTAGAGCAAACTATAATATGGGTATGCTAACGAATAAAGAGCGTTACAATCAGGTAATTGATATTTGGGGTTCTACAAACAACCGTTTAACTGAACTTTCAATGAAACGTTTGCGTGAAGACCAACAAGGATTTAACTCTGTGTTTATGATGCTAGATTCTGGTGCAAGGGGTTCTAAAGAACAAATTCGCCAGTTAACAGGTATGCGTGGATTAATGGCGAAACCTAAAAAATCTTCATCAGGTGGAGGAGAAATTATTGAAAATCCAATTTTGTCAAACTTTAAAGAAGGTTTGTCAATTCTTGAATACTTTATTTCTACACACGGTGCACGTAAAGGTTTGGCGGATACGGCATTAAAAACAGCCGATGCGGGTTACTTAACACGTCGTTTGGTTGATGTTTCGCAAGATGTGATTATTAATGAAGTAGATTGCGGTACTTTAAGAGGTTTATTTGTTGAACCACTTAAAAAGAATGATGAGATTGTTGAATCATTAAGTGAAAGACTTGATGGTCGTGTATCATTGCATGACGTTTCAGATCCTATCACTGACGAGTTATTTATAAAATCAGGAGAAGAAATTTCTACTGAAATTGCCAAACGTATCGAAAATTCATCTCTTGATGGCGTTGAAGTTCGTTCTGCTTTAACTTGTGAATCCAAAAAAGGTATTTGCGCTAAATGTTACGGGCATAGCTTATCAACAAGAAAAATGGTGCAAATTGGAGAAGCAGTAGGCGTTGTTGCGGCACAGTCAATTGGGGAACCAGGTACACAGTTAACATTGAGAACATTCCACGTTGGAGGGGTTGCAGGAAATATTTCAGAAGAAAATAGTTTAATTGCAAGACTTTCAGGAACAGCTTCAATAGATGACTTAAAAACCGTTGAAGGTAAAGACAATGAAGGAAATGCAATTAACATTGTAATTTCAAGAACATCTGAAATTAAAGTTGTTGACGATAAAACCGGATTAACCTTAAGCACAAACAACATTCCTTATGGATCTACCATTTTTATAAAAGATGGTGAAAAAATTAAAAGAGGTGATGTTATTTGTAAATGGGATCCATTTAACGGTGTTATCGTTTCTGAATTTGCAGGTAAAATTGAATTCGATAATGTGGAGAAAGGAGTTAACTACCTTGTTGAAATAGATGAACAAACTGGTTTTCAGGAAAAAGTAATTATTGAATCTAAAAGCAAAAAAACAATACCAACGTTATTGCTAAAAGATAAAAAGGACAACGTACTAAGATCATACAACCTGCCTTTAGGTGCCCATTTAATTGTAGAAGATGGTGAGAAAATACCTGAAGGTAAAATAATTGTTAAAATTCCACGTAAATCTGGTAAAGCAGGTGATATTACAGGAGGTTTACCACGTGTAACCGAATTATTTGAAGCGCGTAATCCATCAAATCCAGCAGTAGTTTCGGAAATTGACGGTGTTGTTTCTTTCGGAAAAATTAAACGAGGTAACCGTGAAATAGTTGTTGAGTCTAAATTGGGAGATGTTAAAAGGTATTTAATCAAGCTTTCAAACCAAATTTTAGTTCAGGAAAACGATTATATAAAAGCAGGAATGCAACTTTCTGAAGGTGCAACTGCACCGGATGACATCTTAAATATTCAAGGACCGTCAAAAGTTCAGGAATATTTGGTGAATGAAATTCAGGAGGTTTACCGTTTGCAAGGGGTGAAAATTAACGACAAACATTTTGAAGTGGTTGTTCGCCAAATGATGCGTAAAGTAAAAATTATTGATTCTGGAGATACCTTATTCTTAGAAAATCAATTGGTGCATAAAAACGACTTCTTTGAAGTAAATGATGAAATTTACGGATTGAAAGTTGTGGAAAATGCAGGTGATTCAGATGTTTTAAAAGAAGGACAAATTATTACTCCTCGCCAATTACGTGATGAAAACTCCGTATTGCGCAGAGAAGATAAAAATTTGGTGGAAGCAAGAGATTCAAACCCGGCAACGGCTGAACAAATTTTGCAAGGAATTACAAGAGCATCATTACAAACGAAATCATTTATTTCTGCTGCATCATTCCAAGAAACAACAAAAGTATTGAATGAAGCTGCAGTTAGCGGTAAAATTGATTACTTGGAAGGTTTAAAAGAAAATGTTATTGTTGGAAAACGTATTCCGGCAGGAACAGGAATGAAACAATATGATAATATTATTGTTGGGCCAATGGATGAAATGATGTCAAAAATTTAGTTATGAGCGATCAAAAACCTAATGAGGAAGGGAAAATAAATATTGAGATGGACGATAAAACTGCTGAAGGAATTTATTCTAATTTGGCAATTATCAATCATTCAGTTTCAGAATTTGTTGTTGATTTTATAAGTGTAATGCCCGGGCAACCAAAGGCTAAAGTAAAATCAAGGATTATTTTAACTCCGCAACATGCAAAACGTTTGGTAAAAGCGCTTGCAGATAATGTTCATAGGTTTGAGAAAAGTCATGGTGACATAAAGGATTATGACCAACCAACAATCCCATTAAATTTTGGGCCCACGGGAGAAGCATAAAAAGTAAAAAAAAAGGCCAAACGAAAGTTTGGCCTTTTTTTATTATTTCACTTTCTTTTTAATTACATTTTAATAGATTTGCCAACTACTAACAATGAATCTATTTTAATGAAAATATATTACAGCCTATTGTTGGCCCTGTCAATTTTAAGCACTTCAGTAAATGCTCAAAAGGATACCATTAAATTAAAAGAAATTGAAGTTTCTTCAAACAGAATATCCTTGCCTTTTTCTAAAACTTCACGCACCATAACGATTTTAACGAACGATGATATTGTCAAATCAGCAGCAACAAACCTGTCCGATATGCTGCAAAATGTTGCAGGAGTTGATATCAGAAGAAGAGGAATTGACGGAATGCAGTCGGACTTATACATAAGAGGCGGAAATTTCGATCAGACATTGTTATTGATTGATGGCGTAAAAATGGATGATGCGCAAACGGGACATCATACAATGAACGCTATTCTGTCTTTGGAAAACATAGAAAGAATTGAAATTATAAAGGGGCCTGCAGCACGTATTTACGGACAAAATGCCTTTACAGGCGCCATAAATATTGTCACAAAATCTGTAACCGAAAATAGGACAGCCATTAATTTAAATTATGGTTCCTATAACAATAAAAAAGGAGAGGTTTCTTTGGCGCACAAATTTAAAGAAGTTGCTATTTTGGCTTCGGCTGGTTATCAGGAATCGGATGGATACAGATTTAATACGGATTTTGAAAACGTTTCTGCTTTTTTAAAATCCAATTTTAAAAATTATAGTTTAATCACTTCTTTTGGACAGCGTAAATTTGGTGCAAACGGCTTTTATGCGAGCCCTGCTTATAAAGATCAATATGAAGAAACCCAAACTAGTTTGGTGGCACTTTCTTCTAATTATGTTGCTGGAGAAACCACTGTTAAACCAAGAATTTATTGGAGAAGAAATGAGGATATGTATTTGTTCATTCGCGAAAATCCTTCCTACTATAGAAATTTGCACATTTCAAATAAAATAGGCGCAGAAACCAATGTCGTTTTTAATACAGGTTTGGGAAAAACAGGTGTTGGACTTGATATTTCAAGAATATTTTTGGTGAGTAACAATTTAGGCGATCATCAAAGAACGGCTATAACCGGGTTTATAGAGCATAGATTTGAATTATTGAATGAGACCCTGGATATTACGCCAGGTGTTGCCATTAGTTCTTATTCGGATTTTGACACCAAAGCATTTCCAGGATTAGATCTTGGTTACCGTATATCGGAAAAAGTAAAATTGTATGGAAATATTGGTTATACCTATCGGGTGCCAACTTATACCGATTTGTATTATGTTGGGCCAACAACCAAGGGAAATGCTGATTTGGAAGCGGAATCGGCTTTGGCAGAGGAGCTGGGAATTAAATTTACAATTCCTGATTTTCAAATGGACGTTGCTTTGTTTAACAGGAAATCGGACAATTTAATTGACTGGACCAAAGACAATGAAGCAGATAAATGGGAAGCCAGAAATTTTAGTGAAGTGGTTGCGCAAGGTTTGGAAACAAACTTGAATTATCAGTTTAAATTAGGGGAATATCAACAAGAATTTAATTTGGGTTATAGCTTCATTGATGATGTTATTAAAGACAATCAAGTGCAATTCACCCAATATTCCATAAACAGCATCAAACATCAATTTACTGCAGGTATTGACACTAAATTTTGTCCAATTTTTAGTGAACATATTTCATACAGGTATGTAGAAAGAACCAACGGGCAAAATTACCATGTGGTGGACGCTAAAATACTTGCGGTACTTAAAAATAATATGGAATTTTCATTAATTGCCAATAATATTTTTAATGCTGAATACACCGAAACCAATTTGGTGCCTATGCCAAAAGGAAATGTGATGGTAGGATTTAAATACAGCTTATAAAATAAATAATGTAAATTGCTGTTTTAATTAGTATTTATGGAAGAGCCTATAAAATCATTTGAAGAATTTTACCCATTTTATTTAAAACAACACAGCAATAAAATTTGCAGATTGCTGCATGTTATTGGGACGACAATTGTTCTTTCACTGGCATTTACGGCTTTATATCATAACATGCCTAAATTATGGATAATGGTTCCAATTGCCGGTTATGGTTTTGCCTGGGTGGGGCATTTCTTTTTTGAAAAAAACAAACCCGCAACTTTTAAATATCCCTTGTGGAGTTTAAAATCTGACTTCAAAATGTATTTTGATATTCTTTCCGGAAAACTCAGCTTAGATTCTTCAAAAGAATAATATTTTTATGTAATTGTTTTAAATTATTTCGACTACGTATATAAATAATTTAAAATCAAAAAAAAAATGAAAGTTACCTTAGTTTCTCTTTTTCTATTCTTTACTATGGGAAAGGCAATTTCACAAATTAATAATGAGCATCTAAAAGTTGGTGAAATTTCGCCTAACATAGTTGGAGTTGATCAATTTAAGACTACAATTGACTCGGATGAAATTTTAAAAAACAAAAAGATATTGCTCGTATTTTATCGAGGCAATTGGTGCCCTCATTGTAGAAAGCATTTGCTTAGTTTACAGGAAAATTTAGAGAAATTAACTGAAAAGGGAGTTTATGTAATTGTTGTAACCCCTGAAAAGGTTGAAAAAATACAAGAAACTACCAAAAGATTAAAAACTTCATTTTCAATAGTTCACGATGTAAATAATAAAATAATGAACGATTTTAAAGTGGCTTTTGAAGTAAATGAACAAAATGTTACTAACTACTTTCAATCCACTATAAATAACATAAGAGCGTATAATGAAACTAATAACAATGTGCTCCCTGTGCCAGCTACTTATATAATTGATAAAAACCATAAAATAAGTTATGTTCAGTATGATCCAACATACAGTAACAGAGCTAGTTTTACTGAAATATTAACAATGTTGGAATGATAATATTTATAGCTTAAATTACGGTAATAACTAAAATGTTGCTTTAAAATTGTTATAAATATAATTAACGACTTCCTGAATGTTAAAATAATATGAAATATATAATAAAATAATTGTACAGATGTGAAATATATTGTATTTTTGCAGGGTAAATAACAACTAATTTAATCCGTTATGGAAATTGTAAAAAAAGTTAAAAACCAAGAGCAAAAAGCAAGACAAAACACCATCGATTTTAAAAATTCCAAGAGCATTACCTGGAATAATAAAAGAAGATTCGGGATATAAAATTTGACTATTATTGTTACATGATTATTTGAAATAAAAAGGGCGAAAGATTTAAATCTTTCGTCCTTTTTTGCTTAATTTTTTTAATTAAGATGCATAAAATAAACGATTTATATTTTTTTTCGGAAGACCTTTTAATCGAGTTTGGAGAAAATGGTACTTACAATTATTGCAGCGCTATTTAAGGGTGGGGCAAATGCAACAAAAAAAGGCGGTAGATTTTTAAATCTACCACCTTTTTCTTTTAGGTTAGTTTATAAATTATCTTTGATCTACTGATTTCGCAACAACTTGTTTAGACAATTTTTCTCTATTTGTTGATAAGCGAATAATCAAGGATTGATCTGAAACTCTTGACAAATCAAGCTGCTTATTAGCAACAGTTCCTTTTACGTACTGAGAATCAACGGTTTCAGAAATTAACATTCCTTTAGCATCAAATACTTGAATTTTAACATCGGTGTCATATTCATATTTGTATTCAATAGTAAGCACATCGGTAAATGGTACTGGATATGCTTTAAAGTCAGCTGATCTTGGTTCTTCAACAACCACAACTTGTAATAATGCAGTAGCTGTAGGTGCTGGTTCTGGATCAGTAACATCACAGATACCATCACTATTATAGTCAGGTCCATCATTAGAAGTATCATAATCTGCTAAAGGTCCAAAACCATCGGTTCCTATTGAACAATCATCACAACCATCAGCATCCATATCTCTACATATACTTGGGTCTAATGAATTTAAATCAGAATTATCTGCTACTCCATCATTATCATCATCACTATCACAAACATCACCCATACCATCATTATCAGTATCTAATTGATCTTCATTTACAATAGAAATACAGTTGTCTATAGAATCTGGATAACTATCTTCGTCAGAATTAGGTTCGCTGCGTTGTATTCTACATTCATCAAATCCTCTGTTGATTGCATCTACTGCACCATTTACGGTACTTGCAGACATATCAGTAACAACTCCACCTAAAACATCATTGGCCAATGCATATAATGTAGCGACAGTTGCACCACCATAACCATTATCATTATCATTTAAATAATCAATTACAGATTGACTTATTTTAAATGTTTCTGTTTTGTAGTAACCTTCATCACTTCCACATTCTTTAGAAGCTGATGTGTAGAACTCACTTTCCAATTCCCAATTTCCAAGAGTGGAATTCAATTCCATATTGAAGAATAAAGTAATGGTTTGTGCCAAAAAGACATTTTTAATTTTTTTAGTGTAAGTAACATGTCCTTCTAAGGCCTTTGGAGTTCCACCACCAGGTAACCAAGTGAAGATGTTTCCATTTGTAATATCACTAGAAGTAATTACAAAGTAATTTCCATTTCCACTATTATAGTCACCAAAATAAACAGTTCCACCAACATTGCTTAATGCAGCTTCCATCATGGTTTGTGCATTTATGCGATCTTCTAATTCAGGATCACAACCTAAACCACCTTCATTTCCATAGAAACCTTGAGTGTAGGTACATAATGTTCTTACACAAGGTTCTACTGTGAATTTTGCTGTATCGCTGCCATTTTCACAAAGGTCAGTTACATTAAATACTACGTCAACAAAACCGCCTTGGGCTCTGTCTGGTGCAGTATAAGTTTCAGCAAAAACACCTTGAGGATCACAACCGCCAATTACAGTAAATCCTTCTAGCCATAAAGCAAATGCGGCATCCAAATCACCTTGTGTTCCATAATAACAACCAGGAATTAAAGTGTCTTGAACATCGCTGATTACTAATGGATCAGGAGCAGTTACCGTAAAGGTAGCAGATGCTGTAATGGCAGGATCAAGACATGTATCGGTGATAGTCCAAGTTACTGTAATTTCATCACCACATGCATCTGGCATTTGTTCTCCAGCATCATTTGATAACTGTGGATCACATCCGCCT
>NZ_JBFFKM010000009.1:0-60343 GCF_041555395.1 Lutibacter sp.
CTCATTGCCCACCAAAGTTTAAAAGCTTCCTATTTAGGAGGCTTTTTTTATGCTTATTATTTAACAAACTGTTGATTATACTAAGTTTCTTGTTTTTGTAGAAATTTATACTTTCCATAATTCACCTTCTAAAAAGGTATCATAAAAGGGACCTATTTTACATTAGGGGTTCTTTTAAATTCATAACTATTTTAAAAAATCAAAAATCATAAACTAAAATGGCTACAGCTTAAAAATTGTACTTTTATTTTTTATTAATCTTGTATCGTTTTTTTTTTGACTAGACAAAACTTTGGTTTTATAGGGTTTAATTGCATTGAAAAAATATTTTAAGGAAATAAATAGGGGTTAAGCATATTTTAGTATCTTAGTAAATAATTTAAATATCTAAATATGAGAAAATTAATACTACTTTCAATTTTATTTTCCTTCTTAATTTCTTGTGGAGAAAAAAAAGAAAAGGAAACTAAAGAAGAGTTTCAACCTACAACTGAAAAAGTTGAAATTAAAGTTGAAAATGAAATCCAATCAATGGATTCAATTGTAAAAGTAATTGATTCAATATTGATTGATATTGAAGCAGCAGATAAGAGGTTAGATGAAACTCTTAAAGAAATTGAATAATTAATTAAAATGCGTAACATGAAATTAAAATATTATTTAGCAGCAGTATCAGTCCTTATTGGATTAAGTGTAACTGCGCAACAGGGAAAGAGTAAAGACAATCAAGGAAAAGATAAAACTGAAGTTGTAAAGGAGGGAAAAAGCCAAAAAGATGTTGAAGATGATATAGATGAAACAAAAACAGGTAATGCTTATGGTAAAAATAAAGGAGAGTTAGAAGGAAAAGATTATGGGCAAGATAGAGCAGAACAAGCTAAATTAGAACATAAAGAAAAAATTGAAAAACTTGATAAAACCATTTACGAAGAAGAAGAAAAAGTAAAAGAAGCAAAAGAAAAAATTAAAAAATCGAAGGATAAACTAGAAAAGGATAAAAACAAGATATTTGAGAAAGAATATAAAGAAAGAGAAGAAAAAATTAAAAATGCTGAAGATGCAGTTAAGGATGTAGAAGAAAATTTAGATAAAGGAAAAAAGTTAAAAAAGGAAAATCAATAATTTTTTTTCAATTTATTTGTAGTTGATACAGTCCAACAAATTAGAGAGCTTCCATTTTTGGAAGCTTTTTTATGCGTTATATTTTGTGAAACCAATTGTTTTACTGTATTTCTCAATTTTTAGAAATATCCGAACTCTACAATATCCTTTTTTAAAAGGCATCAAAAAAGGGGTCCTTTTTAAATTAGGGGTTTTTTTAAAATTATCACTTATTTATAAAAATCAATAATTATGAACATTCATAAACTTAATATCTTGTTTGTTCTGAAAAAGAATAAATCAAGAAATAATGGAACTGCTCCTATACAATGCAGATTAACATATAATCAAAAAAGGAAACAATTTGCTACAGGTCAATTCATACTTCCTAAATATTGGAATAGTAATAACCAAGAAGCAAATCCTCCAGATAATACTAAATATGTGAATTCACAACTAAGCCTGATAAGTCAAAAACTTAATCAGGCTTTTTTATTGCTTCAATTTAAGGACGACGATTTCAATGTAGATGATATTTACAATAGTTTTTTAGGGAAGAAATCCACTTCTGAAAAAACAATAAAGGATGCTTTTGAATATCATACGAATAGAATGCAAAAACTTGTAGGGATAGATGTAAAGCAAGTATCAGTTCAGAAATATTTTCAAACTTTGGAGCATATGAAAACATATTTGAAGTTTAAATACAACAAAAGTGATTACTTATTAAAAGATTTAAAACTGACTTTTCTACATGATTTTGAGTACTATTTAAAGACAGAAAAGATGTTTTACCTCATACTGTATACAAAACATTACAGAGGCTTAGAAGGGTTCTGAGAGTGTCAGTAGGTGCTGAATACTTATTGAAAGACCCATTTCTTTTGCACAAAGCTAATAAGCCAAAAACACAAGTAATATTTCTTACCACGGAAGAATTAAAAACGTTGGAAAAACATCAATTCAACCAACAAAGATTACAACAGGTTAAAGATTGGTTTGTGTTTAGTTGTTAAACAGGATTAGCCTACAATGAAATCAAGAACCTAAGAAAACAACATATTGTTAAAGGTTTTGATGGTGAATTGTGGATTGAAATAGTAAGAGAGAAAACACAGAAGAATATTGCAGTTCCAATTTTACCAAAAGCAAAAGAGTTGATTGATAAGTATTTTGATGAAAATTCTGAGCTTGTGTTTAAAATTTGCAGCAACCAAAGGTATAATTCCTATTTAAAGGAAATTGCACCAATACTTGGAATAGAAAAAAGATTAACCACACATACAGCCAGGAAAACATTTGCAAGTACTGTATTGCTTTTTAATGATGTGCCGATGGAAATTGTATCACAGCTTCTTGGACATAGTAGTATAACAATAACAGAAGATAGTTATGGTAAAATAGTTCAAAAGAAAGTGAGTGAGCAAATGGTGAAATTAAATATTAAATTGAATAAATAAATTCACTATATTTGAATTGTAGGTTATTTTTCCTACAATCTTTTTCATAGCAATTTCCACCTCCTAAATGGGGGTGGTTTTTTTAAAATAATTTCTATAATAAAAAATTGTCATTATAAGAAAGGTCAAGTTGCCAACTTTTTATCTCAAACTTTTTTATAGAGTAGTATCAAAAGCTGTGTTAATTCCTTATTTACATATCAAATAAGCTCGTTAAAGGGCCTTCTGGTACAGTTTTTATCTATTTTCTGTTGTTCGTTATTTAGTTTAAATGTGAGCATAAATTTTATGAGTTGTTGTGTGCAGTTTGTATTTTTCACCAATCGCTAGATTTAATTTCGTACTTATTAAAATCAAATAGATTCGAAAAAGTATGTTCGTAAATTTCCGCATCCGATTTTAAAAATTTCTTTCGGAAATCAGATTTCTTAATTGCAAAATCAGAGAGTGGTTAAATTGAATTTGCAGACATTACACTAATTCCGTTCCCAGATAATTCGTTAATAGTTCTCAAATTGATTCCATTAAGAGATACTCTGTATCTACCATCTTTAATTTCAATGAAAAAAGCAGCTGTTATAGATGTGTTTTGAACGTAAAAAGATGTATTCCAACTAGTTTTTCCAACTCCAGTATAATCGGCTGGAAAGTTTTCAATTTCTCCAGATATTAAGTTTTCTTCAAATATTAAATTTTTAAAAACACCTTTTTCTTTAATAATTTTTTCAATTTGAGACTTCTGAAGGTCAGTTTCAAAAACTTTTTGCCATTCTAGTTGATTATTTTCAATATTAAAATTATGTTTCTCTTGTCCAAAGGAAGATATACAGAAAAGGTAAAATAATAGGAATATTTTTTTCATAGTTAATAATTGAGTTTTTTTGAATTGCACACAACGGGTTTGAATATGAAAAGTTGCGAGTTTGAAACAGCAATTTTCCGATGTTTAAATTTAATTTTTTATGTTTTAGAAACATTCTATATTGTTGAAATGAGCAATTTTTTATGTGCATTGTTGGCATACGTTTTTTATTTACTTTAGTCCGTTTTCATCAAAAATTATTTCAAACTGATAGTAAGGTTTACTTTTTATTAAAGTAGTTGATATATTAATGTACCTATAATGAACATTTAAATAAGTTTGTTTGGAATTGAATTTTTCACTATTCAGTTATTCCGTGGACAATATTCGAAAATCCACTTAAAATTTTTGCAATAGTAATTTAATATTGCTATCGCTACTTGGATGTTTTTAAAACATCCAGCAGTTCCCGAAGATTAACAGTGGCATAAGTTGATGAATGGTCTGCCATGGCGTAAGGGATAATCAAATCTTCATTATGAACCATGGAACCGCAGGAATAGATTACATTAGGCACATAACCCTCTCTTTCTGATTCGTCCGGCGTCATTAATGGTTTATTCAGCCTTCCTATTTCAATCTCTGGGTTGTCAAGTTCATACAACGATGCGCCCAAAGAATATTCCCTCATAGGACCAACAGAGTGTGTAAGAATTAACCAGCCATCTTCTGTTTCTATAGGGGATCCGGCATTGCCAATTTGCACAAATTCCATTGGATATTTGGGCTTCTGTATAATTTTAGCTTCACGCCAGATATTGATATTATCTGAATAAGCAACATAATTATTAACTCCATCAACCCGACATAACATAGCATACTTTCCATTAATTTTTCTCGGAAACAGTGCCATTCCTTTGTTTTGGGCAACCTCGCCATTAAGTGACGAAATATTGAAATTATAAAAGTCTTTTGTGCTCATTAATTTAGGCAGAATTCTCATTCCATCGTATGCAGTATAAGTTGCATAATAGGTCACTTCTCCATGATCATCGGTAAATTTGACAAATCGAGCATCTTCAATACCTCCTTCCTCGCTTGCTGATATAGGAAAAATGACCCTTTCGGAAATGGCAGAATCAATTGAAAAACGAATCTCATAATTCTCTGAAGCCATCAGCAGCATAAGATTTATAATCTTACATTGCTCTTCCGTAATATCGGGGTCCTTAATTGCAAGTTCAAGATCCTTGGTCAATTCGGTATAGGTGAAATTATCTTCTAATTTATCTAAGATAAAAGCGGAAGAAATAATTTTTCTATGAAAATGTTTTTCAGTTGGCATACCTATGATAGCAGGTGGTATAATATTTCTATGGTCATGCATTTCAGCAATATCAACGGTAATTGAAGGAGAAATAATATTTAAGTGTTCTTGCATTCTGTTCAATTTCTCCTGAAAACTTTTTTTGTTGTATATATTATAAATGATTTTATCTGCTTCGGCAAGCATTTTACCAACAGGTTCTATGTTTAGGTTGTTATTTTTATCAAGAATTCCTGCGCGAAAAACAATGGAAGAGACATGCCCTTCACCAGTAGCCCTAAAACTAAGTATTACTCTTTTTTCACCCAATCCTATTTCAGACTGGTCCGGATGTTCTACCATGGATGGGTTAAAAAAAGCTGCTGATTCAATGGAATATTCCATTGTAAAATAGGATCCTATTAGTGTTTTTTGAGCCAAGCTAAAGTCTTCTTTATAAACATCAATATTTTTTAAAATAAGAGCCAGTTTTTCACAATGTCTTTCAAATATTTTTGAAATACTTCTATGACGCCTTGAATATCCTCTCAGCAGTTGACTCCTAGCGGTATCTACTTCTTTTTCTGACATTGCCAATACCAAACGGATAATATCGGCCGACCTTTCATCACCTAAATATAGAAAACGTGCTATTACTCTGGAAGAATCTGGAGAAAATTTAGTTTTTTTTCTGATTACAACAGGACTCATGATAATCAATTTTAGATAAATCTGCTAAATGTATTTCGTTTAGGTCTCACGCCTTAAATGTTTGAAAATTACTTTAAAGCATGTTGACAAACGTTTACACCTTTTTTTAAAACGATTATACTAATTTACAAATTATTAAAGTTTTTATAGCATATTTTGTAAAATATTAATTCATAATGCCAATAATATTTACAATTTTTTTTTAAAGAATTGACTAAAGATTAATTGATTCGGTTACGTAAAACATAAAATCCCGTTTCTATATAAAACGGAATTTTATGTTTTGTGGCGTTGTTTTATGGATATTACATTTTTTCCATATACTAGTTCAATTGTTTTCTTTGTGATTTCTATACAAATTGTTGGTATTTTTTTGATGCTAAATTTTGAGTGATTATAACGCAAATACTCATTTAATCAGTCTTAAATTGATTTAAATCAGTATTAAAAATAGACTTAATTGACGATGCTCATAGTTGTTTTCAGCAATAATCTTCAACTTTATATTTATATAGAAATGTATAAATGTTATGGTCGCTGTTATAAAACATGGTATTCTTCTGGAAAAAACGGATAATGGTTTTGAAAATGAGGGTGTTTTTAATCCGGGGATTTTTCAGGAGGAAAATACGGTTCATATGTTCTATCGCGCAGTGAGAACAGGTAATTTTTCAAGTATTGGCTATTGCAAATTAGCAGGACCTTTAACTGTTGTTGAAAGAAGTAAGGAGCCAGTATTTTACTCAAGCAATAGTTCCGAATTTCAGGGTGTTGAAGATTCAAGAATCACAAAAATTGAAGACACTTTTTACATGTCATATACGGCCTATGATGGTATTAATGCCTTTGGTAGCTATGCTACTTCAAAAGATTTAAAGAATTTTGAAAGAAAAGGCATTATTACTCCAAAATTTACATTTGAGGAATATTCAGATCTTATTAAAAAGAACTGTGATAAAATTAGTGATGCGCATATTATGTTTTATAGCCTTTTTGCTCGTTATAGGCTTCTAGAATTAATGAAGGGCAAAATTTATGTATGGGATAAAAATTTGGTTTTTTTTCCAAAAAAAATAAATGGCAAATTAGCGGTTTTACATAGGCTTTATCCCTCTATCCAAATACTCTATTTTGAAGATCCTGTAGAACTCACTATTGAATTTTGGAAAGAGTATGTATCTAACTTACACAAACACATTGTTTTGTTGCCAAAAGGGCTGCATGAAGGTAGTCATATTGGCGCTGGTTGTCCTCCAATTGAAACCGAATTTGGCTGGTTGTTGATTTATCATTCTGCACAGCATACTTCAAAAGGGTTTATCTATTATGCCTGTGCCGCTTTGTTGGATCTTCAAAATCCCAAGAAAATAATTGGCCGACTTAAAGAACCGTTATTTTCACCAACAGAAACCTGGGAAAAAGAGGGCTATGTTAATAATGTGGTTTTTCCTACCGGAACGGCAATTTTTAATGAAGATCTCTATATTTATTATGGAGCGGCGGACAGCAGGGTAGCAGTGGCATCTGTTAATATTAATGACCTGCTGAAAAAACTTAAAAACAAGTAGTAATGAAAAATTCAGTATCAAAATCAAAAGTAGTATTTGTTTCCTCATTTCCGCCTACACAATGCGGAATTGCTACTTTTACCCAAGACCTAATGACGGCAATAAATAATTCGTTTAATCAAACTATAAAATGCGTTGTTTGTAATTTAACCGATAAACCAATAATTTCATCAATCATTCCTTTTTCGTTGAACCCAAAAATTAAGGAAGAGTATAAAAGTACAGCGCTCAGAATAAACAATGATACCTCAGTTAAATTGGTTCATATTCAGCACGAATTTGGGTTGTTTGGCGGGGAATATGGAAACTATTTGTTAGATTTTTTGGAAAACATCAATAAACCTGTTGTTTTTACTTTTCATAGCGTTATCCCCAATCCTGATATGGGATTGAAAACCTTCGTGAAAATGTTGGCATCCTATGCAAATATAATTTTTGTGATGACAAAAAAATCTAAAAATATTTTAACTGAGCAGTATCAGATTAGTGAAGAAATAATTGATTATACACCACATGGAACACATGTAGTAAATTATGAAAACCCTTCAGAAGCAAAGCGAAAATTCAATTTGGAAAACCGTAGTATTTTATCAACTTTTGGACTGTTAAGTCCAGGAAAAAGTATTGAAACTGCGATAAAGGCAATGCCTGAGATTATTAAGCATACCCCAGATGTATTGTATTTAATCATTGGAAAAACGCACCCAAACACCATTAAAAACAATATTGATGAATACCGTAATTATTTGGAGTCGTTGGTGTTAGAATTGAATTTAAATAATAATATTCGTTTTATAGACCGTTATTTAGAAACGAGTGAACTTTTGGAATATTTAAAGGCAACAGATATTTATTTATTCACTTCAAAAGATCCAAACCAAGCAGTGAGCGGTACTTTTGTGTACGCTTTGAGTTGCGCTTGCCCAATAATTGCAACGTCAATACCGCATACCAAAGAGTTGCTTGCCAACAATACTGGGATACTTTATGATATTGGAAATTATGAACAACTGGCTGATGCCACAAAACAATTGCTTTCAAATGGTGATTTACGCAAGTCAATGGCATTCGCCGCCTATGAAAAAACTAGGGAATCCTCGTGGGAAAATGTTGCCATTAAACATGCAAATACTTATTGGGAATTGATAGACGAAAATAACGCCATCCATTATAATTATCCGCCAATAAAATTGGATCACCTCAAAAAAATGACCACAAATGTAGGCATTATTCAATTCAGTAAAATTTCAGAACCTGATAGTACTTCAGGATATACTTTAGATGATAATGCCAGAGCTTTAATTGCGATGTGTTTACACTATCAATTGTACGGAGAACAAGAGAGTCTATACTATTTAACTAAGTATTTAAATTTTATTCAGCGTTGTCAAACTTCATCGGGGACTTTTGTGAATTATATAGATGAAAATAACCACGAACACATTAAAAATAACTACATAAATTTAGAAGATTCAAATGCAAGGGCTATTTGGGCACTAGGTACTGTAATTTCATCGAAAGCATATTTACCTAAAGAGATTATTGATTTGGCAACTTTTTGTTTTATGGATTCTTTACCGTGGGTTAAAAATATTTTATCTCCAAGATCCATAGGTTTTGTAGTGAAAGGGTTGTATTTATATTATGGAGTCACTAAGGATAGACGTATTGCTTTTGTTATTGAAAAATTGGTGAAAAATTTGATTACTGATTATGATGAAAGTTCAACTGTTGATTGGAAATGGTTTGAAAATTATATGACCTATGCCAATAGCATTCTTTCTGAAGCTTTGTTGTATTCCTACTTAATTACAGGAAAGCAAGTCCATAAAAAAATAGCCATAGAATCCTTTGATTTTTTATTGTCAAAAATGTTTGTTAATGACCAATTTAGGACTATTTCAAATAAAGGATGGTGTCAAAAAGGAGTGGAGCCTAATCAATATGGTGAACAACCTATAGATGTTTCTTATGCGGTATTAACCTTAGATTTATTTTATAAAACATGTAACGATTCAAGATATGAAGTATTGAAAGAAAAGGCGTTTAGTTGGTTTCTTGGAAAAAATCATTTACATCAAATGATGTATAATTCAATAACAGGCGGCTGCCATGACGGATTGGAAAAATCGAATGTGAACTTAAATCAAGGCGCAGAATCAACCATATGTTACCTGATGGCGCGGTTGGCGATGGAGCCAGCACAAGTGCCTAAATCAAAACCAATTTTGAAGAGAAAATCCAACATTTCCAATCAAATGATAGTTTCAAAATAATTCATAATTTTGGCTTATTTATTAAATGGTGGCGCCAATTCGTTTGAAAATTTGGGTGAGTAGCAATGCACCAAAACCGAATAAAACAACCAAACCAAATTTATCTAAAGATAGTGGGATTATGGAAATTGCTTTGGCAATTGGCGGGGTGAAAAAGGCAGCTGCTGTAATAAAAATGCACAGTGAAATAGCGTACCATTTCATTTTCAATTGCGCTGGGGTAGTTTTAAACACAACTTAATATTTTTAAAACCAATTGTTTAATGGTTTTATAGATGTCCAAAAAATATAAGAGAAAAGTGGAGTTTATTCCTGAGACGACAAACAAAAATATCAAAACATGATAAATATCATATTTACAACTCCCTCATTGCCCACCAAGATATAAAACCTGCTATTTTAGTAGGTTTTTTTTATGGCTATTTTTCAAGTATAAAATATTCTATATCTAAAGTTTTGTTAAACATTTGACTAAAGACTAAATATATTGTAAGTTTATGTTTCAAACAATTCATTATGAATTCATTGGCAATTATTTTTGGTATTATTACCTTGGTTTTTATATGGTTTAACTTATTGGTTAGTATTAAAATTATTAAGTATTTACAAAGTAAGGGAGAAGAAGTTAGTTTATTTAATAGTGGTTTTTTTGTAAGAGGAAAGATATTTAAGTATTTGCCTTTGTATAAAAAATTATCAATTGAAAGCGATGGTAAAGTTGGACATCATTATGTTAATTTCTATGTTACCTTTTTCTTGATGATTATTTTTTTAATATTTGGAATAGCTGTAGTTACCTAGGTTAACCCCTCATTGCCCACTTATCTCACAATCCTGATGAAGAAATTCATCGGGATTTTGTTTTAAAATTGAATTGTGAGGGATACCGTTGTATAATTTTTGTTGCTAAATTTTGGCGATTTTATGGAAGAGACAGCCTTGTTTAAATACAATGTTGCCTTTTTTTTGTGTTTACCCGCTGATATAAAGAAAGGTACACTTGCTATTGTTGCGGCACTCCCCAGATAAATCATCCAGTCTCCACCATGTTCTGCTTCTACATCAATAAGTCCCAATGTTACTGCTGTTGCAGCTTCATCTGCGCTATTTACCACTAATCCAGCCATTGTAATTACTACTCCTAAACCTAACATAACCCAAGCAGTTGTTTTGTTCTTCTTTTGCTTTAAAGTGTAAAAATCAAATAATTCTTGTGAAGACTTATCAGTTTCAGAATCAATTACCTGACTATGTATCATTTGAAATGAAAAAAACACCAAAAAAAGTGATGAGAAAATAAGTTTCATAATAATATAAATTTAGGAATTATTAGATAAATATAATTATTAAATACATAAATAACTATATTTCAATAATTTAAAATAAAATTCATTTTGTTAATTTTTAAAGAGAAGAATCTAGTTAACCCCTCATTGCCCACCAAAGTTAAAAGCTTCCAGAAATGGAGGCTTTTTTTATGCTCTAAAATTCTCTAAGAAAACGGTTCTTCAGCACTTTAATTTCCGACTACTTGATTTTGGTAATATAAAAGTTATTTATTTTAGTATAAATTTTATTTATTGTTTTAAACTATTCTTGAAAACTATTTATTCTATATTTGTAGCGTAGGTTTCTAAACCTACATCTTTTTCATAGCAATTTTCCCTCTCCAACCTCAAGTAGAGAGGGTTTTTTATGTCTATAATATTTAACTATCATTGCCCACATCACTTACAATCCTGATGAAGAAATTCATCGGGATTTTTGTTTAATATGTAAAGAATTTCATAAGTTTTGTCACTACTTAATTTGAGTATTTTTGCCATTTGTTTTTTTAATCAATTGATTTATTGTACTTTCCATTATTAACCAAACTAAATTTTTATGAAAACAACAAACTATTTATTATTATTTGTATTTGCAATTACATTGCTATCGTGCAAAACTGAAGTTAAAAAAGAATTAACAGAAACTCAGGATGAGGTAACTGTTGTAGAAAAAACAATCTATGAAAAATTGGGTGGAGCAGAAGGTATTTCAGGAGCTGTAGACCAAATTGTAGCCAGACATCTCGAAAATGAGGATATTAAACATTATTTTCTTCCTTTGACAGAAAATTCAGAATATTTCGAACAATTTAAACAACATGTAAAAGATTTTTTAGGTGCTGGTACTGGAGGGGGAACTGAATATACTGGGAGAGATATGACAGGTGCCCATAAAGGTTTGAATATATCAGAAGCAGACTTTTTATCAGGCATAGATGATATCCTTTTTGTTCTTGATGCCAATAAAGTTGATAGGGTTTCACGAAATGAATTGCTGGCAACTCTTTATTCAATGAAAGATGCTGTTATTAAGCAATAATTTAAAACTATAGTCCCTCATTGCCCACCAAAGTAAATCCTACTAGAAATAGTAGGATTTTTTTATGCTTAAAGGCATCTTTAAATAGGTAAACAAAAACCCCACTAAAATAAATTAATGAGGTTTGTAATTTTTACGGATTACAATTAAATCCTAAAAATGTAAATTAATGAATAAACTTTACAGCCTAGTTAAGACTGTAGTGCCATCCACATCAATAATTGTTAGTTTATTGTCTGAAATAGAATAGGTTGATATTTCAGTCTCTCCATTTATTACTAGTGTCAATTTATTTCCACTTGTACTCCATGTAAAACTTTCATTTTCAGTTACCGTCTCTCCTTCAAAAGTTACAATAGCAAGAATTGCACCAGTTAAATTTGAATTAAACGTAGCTGTGATGTTAATTTCAAGACCTTGCTCAGATTCTATTATTCCCCAACTTCCAACCAAGGGATTAACATCATCAACATCATTATCATCTTTACTGCAGGAAACAGATACCATAACGGCAACAACCATAATTAAGAAATACTTAATTTTTTTCATAATTGTGTTTTCATTTTTAAGTTAATGACGCATTAATAGATATAAAATATGATAAATATTAAATTTTAAAAATTATTAATTATTAGAGGAGTAAAATAGCTGTTAGTAAACCGACAACAATATTAAGTAAACCGATGGTGTAATTATTCTCACCGGAAAGTTGATATACGAAATAACCAACAATTGCCCCAAATAATACGTTTATGATATTGAAAATTATATTTGATTTCATCTTTGAATGATAAAATATATCGAATAATTATTCTGCAATATGAAAAGGTTAGGTTTTAGCTGTATTTCTTATATATGCATACAACCCTAACTTAAATATAATAATTTTTTAGTTATTATCATCAAACTTTCGACGGTTTTATGATTGCTTTAAACAAGAAAACTAATTAAATAGTGCAAGTAGTTTAGTATTATTTTAGATAAGGATTTGGTCTAAACATGCCGATAATAAATTTTAAATAAACATTTAAATGTTAAATTGTGTTTTATAATGATGTTATTTTTTTATTAAATTAGATCTTATTAAAATAATTTCATGATATTTATAGAATAGCAATATTTTAGATCTTTAAAAAAATGCGTAATTTCAAATTTTTAATACTTGTTTTTGCTTTAAGTTTACCATTCCTGTTATTAGGTCAGAATAGTTATGATAATTTAAGGAAGCTGAAATCAAACAAAAAGCTCCACGAAAGTTTCTCTAAGTTCATTAAAGATGCTGTTCAAGAAACTAAAAATAAAAAAGGGAAACCATATTATTACAAAATTGAACAAATTAACGGTGTTCACAATTTTGATTATAATGAGGATGGTCTTGAGGATGCTTTAGTCGAATTTTCAACTGACTCTTTTGACGGTGAGGGGAATTATTTGTTGGTTGCTGTACTGTTCAAAAATGCTGGTAATGGCTATGGTTATGCAACTCATATGAACCCTGACAATACCTTTTTTGAAAAATACGCAAAATCAATTTTTTATTTTTCCGGTAGGCTTATAAGTTTTTCAGATGAAGTAGTGACTGAAAAATATACTTTAATTGTAAATAAATTTGTTCGAAAATAAGATTTCCTCTTTTTTTACGCCCGAATTTTGTTTGTATAAGCACTAATAAATTCATTGCATTTTAAATAAAAACCCCAAATAATTGGGGTTTTATATACTAAAAAACATGGCTAAAGATTATTTTTAATCCGTAGTGAAATTCCAAATCTGCCCAATAGTTTGACCGCCTTTACCGTCTTTCACGACCACTTTCCAATAATAAGAAGTAGATGCTGCTAAAGTAACACTTGTTGAATTTGAACTAATGTTTTTATTTCCATTATCAATGGCAGTTGGAGGATTGTTCGTGTCAAAATAAACATCATAGGTTAGCGCATCATTATCTACATCACTTGCCGTCCATAAAAGTGCGGTTGTTTTTGGAGCGTCATGAACAACTTCATTTAAAGTCGGACTTATTAATAACGGTGAAAACGGCAAATGATTCGTAATTCCGTCACCTTCTGTATAAAAACTAAATGTTGCCGAATAATCGCTTGCCGCACTTTTATTATCCGTTGCTTTTACCCTCCAATAAAAGGCATTTCCTTTTTCCAAAGAAATTGATTTGCTGGCATTTGTTGAAGTTACTGTATGCGCGATTTGGGAAAATAAATTGTCTTTTGCTACCTGTATTTGATAAGTAATGGGATCTCCATCAGGATCAGTAGAAGCGTTCCATTGAAAATTTACCACATTGTTTATGCACAATAAATTATTGGTTGGAGAGGTTAATACAGGCGTTGTTGGCGCCTTGTTTATTAATGGTGGTGGTGTATCTCCGCCACCTCCGCACGACCATAAACTTATGCTTATTACTGTAATATATAAAAGATTTCTCATTGTTGTTATTGCTTAATAATTTTTATAGAAATAGGTTGGTCTAAAAGCACTTTTGCGATGTACAATCCCGTTGGTTTATTTTCGAGATTTAACTGTGCTTTTCCATAAAAAACAGGATATGTTTTTATTGAAATCAATTGTGAGTTTATAGCATATAATTCAATAACTACCTCCGTTTGTGAAGTTGGAATTGCAATTTCAAATGGACCTTGGGTTGGATTTGGATAGGCTATAATTTCACTGAATGATTCAATATTTTTTGAAAATACGCCTTCGCAAGATTTGGCTGTTTTAACCTCAAGCAAATCTCCGTGCTTTACATTTACATTAAATACCTGCAAATATGTTTGAAATGTTTCCTTTCCATTTACATAAATAGTATATGGAGCAGTTCCTTTTTTTATTTCAATAGAGGCCTTGTTAGAAGTCAAATTTGCTTCGGCTAAGATTACCTCTCCCGCAATCACTTTTACTTCAAAACATTGCTTGTATGCTTCTTCTCCTGAAACTGAAATACAAATAGTGTAGATTCCCGGAGTTAAATTGTCAAGAGGTAAATTATTTGTAAAATTTTTATCTGTTATCGTAATTGGTGTTATGCCATCGGTTTGGATTCCGCTAATTATTGCAGTGTAGTCATGCGTTGCCGTTGCTGAAATTGAAATTTTACCATTATTTTTATCCGGACAGGTTTCGCTGGTAACTTCAACTGTAAAATTGTTTGATGGTAAAGAGAATATAGGACAACCTTTACTGTCTATATTGGTGCCGATTGGAGTATTCGGACATAAATCTAACGTATCTGAAACACCGTCGCCGTCACTGTCGTCTAAGGTTGTTCCGCCTCTTGGATCCAGTAATTTTACGGTAGAATACATTTTATATTCGCCCGGATTTAAGGTTATCTCAGTTGAGGTGTTGGTGACGGTTTTTTCTTCACCCGTAAAATATTCATACCAGGTGCCAATTTTTGAAAACTGGACTGTCATGGTTTTTGAAGTGATGTCAAAATTTCCTGCCAAAGCAACATCCATTGTGGTGTGTTCTAACAAAATGGATTTTGTTAAAGTTCCAACATTTAAAGTAAATTCGGTGGTGTTAAAAACAGGCTGGTTCTTTTTAAATGCGGCCAGTGTTGCCCAGGTATTGTAAATTTGTTTTCTGTTGGCAATTTCAAAATATTCCCAACGAATCGGCTTTTTTGACAATCGGCAATCGTTGCTCACGGTTCCATCCTCACAAGTATTGATGGAAAAATCATAACCCAATTCCCCAAATTGCCAGATCATTTTTGGTCCGGGAATGGTGAAAAAGAACATTCCGGCAAGTTCCTGTCGAGACAAAGCAGTGCTTAAATTTTTAACATTGTAGGTGGCATTGCTGTTTCCGAATTGAATGTTTTTGTACATCAAACGCTCTTCATCATGACTTTCCATATAACCAACAACATTAGGCAGGTTCCAGCCTCGTTCTTTATAGGAAATCCAGTTGATATTTGTATCGGTAGGGAAGCCTATCGTATTTTGATTGTAACTGTGGTTCATATTTCCCCAAAGCATAATGCCGTAATTCGCCAATTCTTTTTCTTCTGAATTGTCAGACAAATGTTCAAAAATCACATAAGGTTTGTTGGTTAAATTGTTGCTCCAAACATGGTCTGCATAATTTTTTAGGATGGTAATTCGTGAAGCGTCATAAGCACTTGCCCAATTGTCTGCGCCGTAATAAAGCGTATTGGAAAAACCTTTGGTAAAATCAAATCGAAATCCGTCAATTTTATATTCGTTCATCCAATAACTTAAAACATCTTTGAAAAAGGCTTTTGTATAAGATGATTCGTGGTCAAAATCGTATCCCCAATGTGCATTTGTGTTGTCAACTAAGTTATGGTTTACATTGTACCAGGGATTGTTTGCGGCAGGTTTATTGGTCGCGCCGTCCCAGTACATTTGCAACAGGGGAGATTGCCCATAGGAATGATTAAAAACAATATCGGCAAGTACGGCAATACCGCGTTGGTGACAGGCATCCACAAATTTTTTGAAATCGTTTTTGGTTCCGTAGGCTTTGTCTAAAGCCATATATAAAGCCGGATTATAACCCCAGCTGTCGTTTCCTTCAAATTCATTTACAGGCATTAATTCAATGGCGTTTACGCCTAAGGAAACCAAATAATCTAATTTTGTGATGGCTTCATTAAAAGAAGAGCTTTCCGTAAAATCTCTAATAAGCAATTCATAAATAATTAAATTGCTTTGAGAAGGTTTTGTAAAGTTGGTATTGGCCCAAACATAATTTTCCTGATTAATTTTAAAGGTCGACACATAGCCTGTAGTTAAATTTACAGGATACGATTTTAAATTTGGGTAGTTGGTATTTGAAATATACTGGTCATTTGAAGGGTCTAATATTTTTTCAGAATATGGATCAGCAACTTTAATATCGTAATCAATTAAATATTGATAGGCATATTCTGTGTTGATGTCTAATCCAGAGATTGTAAGCCAAAAATCTTCTCCATCTTTTTTCATTTGAGATTGAGAATCTAATGTCCAGTTGTTAAAATCTCCCAAAACGAGTACATCATTTTTTATCGGAGCTTTCAATAAAAAGGTCACTGAATTGTCAGGATTTTTATTGATTCCATATTTTAAACCAAGCGGTTTTGTGGCAGTTACCGTTGGTGTTTTTACGAAGATGTTTATCGTTGTTTCTTTTACTTCGGTACCATTTGTCGCAACAGCTTTAAGGGTTTGATTTCCTGCTGTTGTCAATAAATAAGAAGTTGAAATGGCGGTGGTATTGGTCGCTGTTTTATTTGAAATACCATTCACAAAAAGTTCTAAATTGGAGGCTGCGGAAGCTTCCGCTGAAATAGTGACGCTGCTGTTTAAGTTGAAAGCACTATTGTTTGCAGGGCTAGTGAAGGTGATGTTTAAACCATCAGCAAAAATTGGAATGAAAATATCCGGGCTTGTTTGCAGTGATCCATCAGATGCCCTAAAAACGAAACTAAGCTCAGTAATTATACCAGTTGCCACTACACCGTAAAATGTGAAAATATCTGGTGTAATTAGCAATGTATATAAATTAAGATTTGAACCGTCTCGAGTAAGTTTTACTTTAGCTAAGTTCGTAGTCCAAGTAGCGATTGTATTTGACCATCTAACGCCATTTACCGTAACGCCCGTATGCGCGTAAACATCTCCGGTATAGTTTGCCAAAGGCGTACCAACAGCATTAAAAGTAATGGTTATCTCACTTGTTGGAGTGGGTATCACAGGGTTTGTGCTCACTTGTGAGAATACAAAACTTGTACAACTTAAAAGGAGAAAAAGTAATATTTTTTTCATGAAGTTTAATTTAATAATTTCTTTTCAGAAATTGTTTAAAAAAAGAAAAAATCTGCATAGAATATTCTATGCAGATTTTTTAAATTATTTATAAAATAAGCATTCTATTAAAGTTCTATTAACTCATAAGTAAGCTCACTTAAATTCAGAAAAATATCATAGGTTCCTGCTGTAACCGGAATATCATCACCACCTAAGGTTCCTACAACTCCAGAGTAACCATAATTTAATCCCCAATCATCATCTGCACGGAATTTAATATTTCCATCCTTAAGTGTGAAATTTCTAATTACCCAAACATCAGAAGTGCTAAAATCAATAGTTAATTTTGCATCTGGAGGTGTTGTATCTCCTGGCCAGCCAATAGGAGTAGCATCACCAACAATACCCCAAATATGATCTATTTTTTCTAATGAATATTCTAACTTATTAAAATCAATTGTTACGATATAGTTCCCAGCAGTAACAGGAATATCATCACCACCTAAAATGCCATCAACACCGGAATAACCATAATTTACTGTCCAATCTTTATTCTGACGGAATTTAATATTACCATCTGTAAGAGTGATAATAATTTTCCAAGTATCAGAATATTGGTCATAAGTGAATTTTGCATCTGGTGGTGTAGTATCACCTGGCCAACCGATTGGTGTGGCATCACCCACAATACCCCATGAAAATAATTCTGATGTAATGGCTTTTGTATTGTAATTAAATGTTATTTTGTAAGAACCAGCAGTAATTACGATATCAGCACCATCATCACCATAATTTTCATCCCAACTTTTATCTTTTCTGATTTTGTATTTACCATCTAATAAAGTTACATAAGCAACAAATACATCTGGAATGTTTGTGGTGTATAATGGCAGGTCCATTCCCCATCCAGCATCATCGCCAGTAATTGCAGATCCTATAAGACTCCACGGAGATGATAAATCCAATTTGTCCACATAAGCTGTTGCCATAAATGAAGAGCTATTTGAACTTAAACTATGATAAGCACTTAAAACAACCTTTATTTGAACGGAAACCTCAGTTGGAATTCCTCCTTTTAAACCTAGTTTAAGTAAAACTTTATTTAATTGAACAGTTTCAAAAACTTTAGATAAATTGTTTCCGGCAGCAACGGTTTCACTTTTTTCACCTGCTGTGAAAACAACTTTATAGTCAGCTGCAGCATCAAAACCGTAGTCAGGATCAGTCCAAGAAACGGTTAACACATTTTGTCCAGCAGCTTCTTTATCCAACACAACATCAGAAGCAGATAAGCTTACTGTAGTTTCAGTATTTGGATTAAGTACAGTAAGTACTTCCTTATCACATGATACTAACAATGTAGCACCAACAAAAAGAAATAGTATTTTATTTATTATTTTTTTCATTTTTTTCCTTGATTAAAATTAATACCCAGTGTTTTGAGATAAATTTGGATTAGCATTTATATCACTAGAAGGAATTGGAAAAACATCTAAGTAGCTTGGTGTAGCAGAACCTTCTGGTGTTCCACCTTTCCAAGGCCAAACATAATCTCCACCTGTAAATTTACCAAATCTAATTAAATCTGTTCTTCTGTGACCTTCCCAGTATAATTCTCTTGCTCTTTCATTTAAAATATAATCTAAATCAATTGAAGTTACAGTTCCGAAATTATTAGTTCCTCTGTTCTTTAATAAATTCATATAAGCTACAGCTGTAGTTTCACTACCGCCACCACCTCTTAAAGTTGCTTCAGCATACATTAGATATACATCTGCAATTCTAAATAATGGGAAATCAGTATCTGTAAATGTTCCTCCAGTATCAGAACCAGCGTTACCATCCCTATCTACATTTTTAAATTTAGTAATTGCATATCCATCAGTAAATGTTCCTACAGATTCAATTTCTAAAGTTTGCCCATCAGTATAAAACATTGCTCTTGGGTCTAGCTCAATAGAATATTCCTTAGTACTTACATTAACAGTTACTTTATATAAACCAGTTTTTACAGCGATGTTGTTTCCATTATCACCAAAATCACTTCCATTCCATGCGCTACCTGATCTAAATTTAACATCACCGTCAACTAAATTAACATAAGCTTGAACTACATTTGGTGTTGCAGTTTGGAATAAAGTTAAATCTGGTCCACCCCAAGAGTTTGGTGTAGCAGAACCTACAATTCCCCAGATAGAAGCGGCGCCAATAGCATTGTTAGAAGCAGCAACATCAATACCTGAATTAAATGTATTTACAAAAGCACTTGTAGTTCTATTTCCACCCCAAGCACCAGTAATTCCAAAATCAGCAGCATTCATACTTCCACCAACTTGTGCGTGAATTAAAAATGTTGTTCCACCATAAGATTGAGTTTTTAAACCATCAAAAGCAATAGGGAAAATTACACCATCAGCAGTATGGTTATCAGCTAAAAACAAGTTTTTATAAGAAGATTCCAAACCATAACCTGCACTAATTACTTTATTTGAGTAAGTGATGCAATCAGTATATCTTGCTGTTCCAGTATAAACTCCTGCATTTAAGTACAATTTGGCCAATAATGTCCAAGCCGCAGCTTGGTCAGCTCTAGCATATTCATTGGATTTTGGTGCTGCTAATTTACCTTCAATATCTAATAATTCACTTTCTACAAAACTAAATAATTCAGTTCTTGATTTTTGTTGAGGAAAGAAAAATCCAACCTCATCCTCTTCAGTTACAAAAGGGAATTTTCCATATAAATCTAGAGCGTGGTAATAGCTTAATGCTCTTAAAAAACGAGCTTCATTTCTGTATTCTTCAATATCACTTAATAATTGTCCTGTAGCTCCTCGTGAGGCCAATTTAGCATCAGTAGTTTCTCTTAAGAAGGCATTACAAGAAGTTATTTGATAAATAATTCTGTTGTACAATGCAGTTACAAATTCGTTGCTTGATGTCCAGTCATGTTCGTGATAATCAGGCAAACTACCATCAGCCCAACCAATAACAGCCTCATCAGTAGTTACTTCCTGTGCCAACCAGTATTGTCTTAAATATTGGCTAAAACCTTCATCAATTCCAGTAATATCTGGCATTCCAGCAGGTCCTTGTTGTCCACTTATTGCTAATCCTGCATATAGTTTAGCCAATACTTGTTTGTATGCAGCAGGGTCATTAAATAACTCATCTGCTAATACAATATCTTTATCTTGAGGAACTTGATCTAAGTCTTTTAGACAAGAGGTCAGAGTAAACAATGTTACTAAGGTTCCTAATAATATTATTTTAAAAGAATATTTTTTCATTTCTTGTTAATTAAAAGTTTAAGTTAACTCCAACCATATAAATTCTTGGTCGTGGATAAATGTTATAATCAATACCATTTCCTACTTCAGGATCTAAACCAACATAATCTGTTATGGTTAATACATTTTGTAGAGAACCTGAAACTGATAAATTGGATTCATTTCCAAAAACATCTCCAAAATTATACCCAACACTTACATTGTCTAATTTTACAAAAGAAGCTTCTTGCACGTAGTAATCAGATAAATAACGCTGAGCACCTCCATTAATAAAACTAGTTTCTAAGATGTTTTGAACACCATTATTAATTACAGTTGGGAAAGCAGTATTTAATAATTGATCTTTAAAGGCTAAATTAGAATCCACATTATTGTAAACATAGTTTCCAATATTAGCTCTCCATGCCATATTTAAATTCCATTTTTTATAATTTAAATCGGTAGTTAAACCCATTGTATAATCAGCAGATGGTTTTTCAAATCTGTATTTATCAGCATTTGAAATTTGTCCGTCGTTATTTCTATCAGCATATACTCCTTCTAATGGTTTTCCATTAGCGTCATATACTTGTTGATAAACAAAGAATGAGTTAGGAGAATAACCAACAGAGTGTCTTTGAACATAGTTACCAACACCACCATTAAATAAACCAACAGGAACTCCTTCATAGTCAGCTCCATCATTTGTTGTTAATTGGGTAATTTTTGTATTGGCATATGTAAAGTTTAAACCTACATTTAAATTTAAATCTTCAGATCTTACAGGTTTCACATTTAACATCAATTCGACCCCTTTATTTTCCATTTTACCAATGTTGGCTAAACCAGCATTGGATAATGATGATCCTCCTGGGAATGGAATAAAGTTTAACAAATCTTTCGTTTTTCTAAAGTAAGCATCAACAGATCCAGTCACGAAATCGTCAAATAATCCAAAATCAACCCCTGCATTATAAGTTTCCGTTTCTTCCCATTTTAAAGTTGTATTAAATGGCTCAGCTCTAAAAGTATTAATAAAAGTACTTCCAAATTGGTATGCTGCAGTATTAGTACTACCTAAATATGTTGGTATTGCTGGATAAAATCCTCCAACATCTTGTTGTCCTGTAATACCCCAGCTTAAACGAAGTTTTAAATTAGAAATAGTTTCAGAATTTTTCATAAATGATTCTTCATAAATTTTCCAGGCAAAAGCAGCTGAAGGGAAATTGGCCCATCTGTTTGTTTTACTAAATCTTGAAGATCCGTCACGTCTGTATGTTAGTGTCAATAAATATTTATCAGCGATTGAATATTTAAGTCTACCAAAGAATGATTGTAAGTTTAATTGATTGATATAATCAAAAGTTTCCGTTAAACTATTATCTTGAATATTGTCTGTATTAAATCCATCTTCTTTAAAATTTTGGTAAGAATAACCAGCCATAAAATCAATAGAACTATTAAGAGATTCTAAATCTTTGGCATAATCCAAATAAAAGTCAGATAATAAATTTTCTTTGTTTTGCTCGTAATGAGATATGTTACCTAATTTTGACAATTCAATTGTATTTGAAGTGGCAGAATTAAATATACTATTATCCCCACTACCTGAAGACTTATCAAATCCTAAATTAAGATTTGCTCTTAATTCCGGTAAAAAGTGCATTTTATAGTCAAATTGAATGTTTCCAATACTTCTAGATGCATTTGAAACATTATTTCTTTGTTCTAATAATGCCAATGGGTTTTTAGGAGCACCAACTGTAAGTGGATTTCCATCAGTACCTAACCATTCATAATATCCGCCAAAATTTGGATTTCCAGAATAAACTGGCTTGGTTGGATCAAAAGAAATTGCATTTCCAACTGCTCCTTGATCAGCAAATCTGTTATTTAATAAAGAAACTTTTGTATTAAAGTCAATTTTTAAATGATCATCAAATAATTTTGAACCAATACTTAAAGAGTAAGTAGCTCTTTCTAATTTAGAAGTTAATAAAGTACCAGTCTGATTTGTGTACCCAATAGAACCTCTATAATTTATTTTGTCTGTTCCTCCTTTTAAACTTAAATTATGGTCTGTACCATAACCTAGTTCAAAAATTTGGTCTTGCCAATCTGTATTTGCAGTCCCTAACAAAGCTATATCTGTATCTAAACCGTTCGCGTTTACATAATCTCTAAATTGATTTGCAGACATTGCATCTACTGTTTTAAGATTTTGGTTTACTGAAAAGTTAGCACTGTATGTAGCTTTGAATCCACCACCATCTCCTTTTTTTGTTGTAATGATGATTACACCATTCGATGCTCTAGAACCGTAAATTGCAGTTGCTGACGCATCTTTTAAGATAGTATATGACTCAATATCATTTGGGTTAATAGTACTTAAAGGGTTACTAACTCCAGAAATACCATTTCCATCAACTGGAACGCCATCAATAATAAATAAAGGACTGTTAGAAGCGCTTAATGAAGCTCCTCCTCTAATTCTAATGGTAGCTCCAGAACCTGGTGCACCACCGTCAGAAGTAATTACAACACCGGCAACTTTACCAGTTAACATTTGTTCTGGTGACACAATTGCTCCTTTGTTCAAGTCTTTTGCTTTTACAGAAGTAATAGAACCTGTAGCATCTTTTATAGTAGTTGTACCATAACCAACAATCACAACTTCATCTAACAATTCTGTGTTGTCAACTAAAGCAACATTGATAGTTGTGTTGTTTCCCACAGTAATAGATTGGCTATTGAAACCAACATAAGAGAATACCAAAACATCTTCTGGCTTAACATTCTCAAAAGTATAGTTACCGTCAAAATCTGTAGCGGTACCTATGGTAGTTCCTTTAATAATAACGCCAACTCCAGGTAGTGCTGTACTACCGGTTGCTTCTGTAACTTTTCCTTTAACGGTTTGCTGAGCAAACATCACTACAGGTAAAAGAAGCATGGCGTTAAACAAAAAAATTTTAAAATTTTTCATCTATTTTAAGTTAATTAATAATTAAGTTTGTTTAAAAAATTTGTACTATTTATTACATTTCACTTTGTGAAGTTAAGGAGTTAACATTTATTTAACATCGATAATTATTGCTTTTTAAATTACGCAAACGTTTTCGTGTTTATAACTTTTTTACGCAAACGTTAGAGTTTAGTGTTGTAATTTTAGATTTTTTTATAAAAATTTCACATTTGCGTTTACATTCTAAATTTTAAATTGAATTTCCCCTGATTGTTCTTCTTTAAATCTTCCTGTTTTTAAGTATAAAGTTTATATTTGTAAAACAAATATGTTAGCTTAAAAAAATGAAACCAAGAATTACCTTAAAAAAGATTGCAAAAGAATTTGGAGTATCCATTTCAACGGTTTCAAAAGCATTAAAAGATAGTCACGAAATTAGTGAAGAAACCAGAGGGAAAATCAAGGCTTTCGCCGATTATTATCACTATAAGCCAAACAATTTAGCCTTACAGCTTCGCAACCAAAAAACTTCAGTAATAGGCGTTATTATTCCCGAAATTGTTCATCACTTTTTTTCCACAGTAATCAACGGTATTGAAAAATATGCCACGGAAAAAGGATACAATGTTATGGTATGCCTGTCCAATGAGTCTTACGAAAAGGAAGTTTCAAACATGAGTGTATTAACCAATGGCAGTGTAGATGGCTTAATAGTCTCCATGGCGCGGGAAACACAACAAAACCAGAATTTCAAACATTTTGAGGCATTAATTTCTGATGATTTTCCTTTGGTGTTATTTGATAGGATTAATGATGAAATTCAATGTGATAAAGTGATTATTGACGATATTGGAGGTGCCTATAAAGCAACAAACCATTTAATTGAAATTGGTTCAAGACGGATCGCATTAATAACAACCCATGATTTTATTTCGGTGGGCTCTTTGCGCAGAGAAGGGTATTTAAAAGCGCTTAAAAGCCAGGGAATTAATGTTGATGAAAGTTTGATTTATAAAATAGACGATGAAAAAGATTTATATGCACAAATTGAAAAGGTTATCAATGTTGCAAATCCGCCGGACGCCATTTTGGCCGTTAACGAAATTTACGCTGCAATAGCTTTAAAAATAGCGAAAGAAAAAGGGCTGAATATCCCTAAAGACATTGCCATTATAGGTTTTACCAGCGGATTGATTTCAGAATTTACAAATCCGCCATTGACTTCCGTTGAGCAACATGGATTCTTAATGGGCAAACAAGCTGCCGAATTATTAATCAATAGAATTGAGAATACAGCACCTGCTGAATTTCAAAAAGTAGTTATTTCAACAAATCTAAAAATTAGAAAATCCACCTTGTCAGTGAATTAAGAATAATATCAAGGTTTTGAGATTATTACTCATTTAAAATTATTTATTACAAAATAATTTCATTGAACGCAAAGGTTATAGTACTCGATTTGTCATATTTAAGCTTAAATCTTAGCGTTAAAAAAATTAAAAGTTAAAAAATAATTTATATATTCGCCTTGTAAAAGAGATTTTACACGTACTATTTTCACACTTCACACAAAAATAACAACTAAAACTTTTAGGCTTTAGCTTGTATTATTATTTTTAACACTTACATTATGGAAAAACGGAAACTAAGTTTCTGGGATATCTGGAACATGAGTTTCGGTTTCTTGGGAATTCAAATGGGTTTTGCGCTGCAAAATGCGAATGCCAGTAGAATATTGCAAAATTTTGGAGCCGATGTTCATGAATTGTCTTGGTTTTGGATTGTCGCTCCTTTAACAGGTTTAATAGTTCAACCTATAATAGGGTATTACAGCGATAGAACCTGGACCAAACTTGGAAGAAGACGTCCTTATTTTTTAGCAGGTGCCCTATTGGCATCAGTTGGGTTGGTTTTAATGCCAAATGCCGATATGTTTATCGCCGTTATGCCTTCTTTATGGGTAGGTGCGGGGATGTTGATGATAATGGATGCATCATTTAACGTGGCCATGGAACCTTTTAGAGCTTTGGTTGCCGACATTTTGCCTTCAGATCAAAGAACGCTCGGATTTAGTGTTCAAACAATTTTAATTGGTATTGGAGCAGTTATAGGTTCTTGGTTACCTTATGTTTTAACAAATTGGTTTGGCGTTTTAAATGAAGCAGCACCTGGTGAAGTACCAACAAATTTAATACTCTCCTTTATTATTGGTGCGGCGGTTTTAATCATTAGTATTCTAATCACGGTTTTTACAACAAAAGAATATTCGCCTGAAGAAGTTGCTCAATTTCCAGTGGATTCAAAACATGAAGAATCTGAAGTTGAAGAAAAATCGAGTTTGTTGAATATATTCTCCGATTTTAAGAAAATGCCTTTGACGATGCGGCAATTAAGCTCGGTTCAGTTTTTCTCATGGTTCGGTTTATTTGGGATGTGGGTGTTTGCAACGCCTGCAATCGCACATCATATTTACGGATTGGCATTAGATGATTCGCATAGCCTTGCCTATAATATTGCAGGTGACTGGGTGGGTATTTTATTTGGTGTTTACAATGCGGTTTCCGCTGTTTACGCTTTCTTTTTACCAGCTATTGCCAAAAAAATTGGAAGAAAAAGAACGCATGCCTTTTCATTGATTGTTGGTGGTATTGGATTGATTTCAGTCTATTTTATGCCAAATGAAAATTGGTTAATTCTATCGATGCTTGGTGTAGGGATTGCTTGGGCAAGTATTTTAGCGATGCCTTATGCTATTTTGGCAGGGTCAATTCCACCTAAAAAAATGGGAGTTTATATGGGGATTTTTAATTTCTTTATTGTAATTCCTCAAATTATTAATGCATTAATCGGTGGTCCGCTTGTAAAATATTTTTATGGTGGTGATGCCATTTATGCTTTGGTAATGAGTGGTATTTCGTTTTTAATTGCAGCAGTATTGGTTGTGAGAGTAAAAGATGTTGATGATGTTATATTAATAAAGAGTTAAATGAAACGAGCATCACAAATTTTGACATACAAAGGAATGATTCTTGGCGAACAGCATCTCTTGCCGCTAAAAAATAAAATTTAAACAGATGAAAAAAGAGATTGCATTTATATTTGATTTAGATGGTGTAATAGTGGATACTGCAAAGTACCACTATTTAGCCTGGAGAAATTTGGCGAACGCTTTGGGTTTCGATTTTACCGAAGCGCAAAACGAATTGCTGAAAGGCGTAAGCCGTGTTAAATCTCTTGAAATTTTATTGTCCATTGGAAAAGTAAATTTATCCGAAGAAAAAAAACAAATCCTTTTACTTCAGAAAAACAAAGAATATTTGGAATTCGTCAATAAAATGACTTCCGAAGAAATTTTGCCCGGCGTAAATGATTTGTTGAATTTTTTAGAAATTAACGACATAAAATATGCCTTGGGATCTGCAAGTAAAAACGCGCCTTTGATTTTGGAGAAAGTTGGACTTTTAAACAGATTTACCGCCATTGTTGACGGGAATGATGTTTCTAAAGCAAAACCCGATCCGGAAGTATTTTTGATTGGTGCTAAAAAATTAGGGATGAATCCCGAAAACTGCGTGGTTGTAGAAGATGCCATTGCAGGAATACAGGCTGCAAATGCGGCGAAAATGATAAGTATGGGAATTGGAGATGCGAATGTGTTAAATGAAGCAGATTATGTTTTTAAGGATATGACAGCGATTACTCCCGATTTTTTAAAAAATCTAATGAATTAAAAAAAGATGAATAAAGATTATATTAAGCCTTACGAATGGTCAATTGAAGAAGAAGGCTTTGATGCCGAAAATGTTGAAGCTTCAGAAAGTCTGTTCAGTATTGGCAATGGCGCTATGGGCCAACGTGCCAATTTTGAGGAAACTTATACAGGAAAATCCTTTCAGGGAAGTTATATTGGCGGTATTTATTATCCCGATAAGACTAGAGTAGGCTGGTGGAAAAATGGCTATCCGGAGTATTTTGCCAAAGTGCTGAATGCACCGAATTGGATTGGCATTAACCTGCAAATCAATAAAACGGAATTGGATTTAAATACTTGCGAAGTTTCAAATTTCAGAAGGGAATTAAATATGAAAGAAGGCTGGCTTAGCCGTTCTTTCAATGCAATTCTTGAAACTGGTGAAGAAATTCAAGTAGAAACAAAACGTTTTATAAGTTTGGAATACAATGAAATAGGAGCGATTGAATATGCTGTAAAAGCAATAAATTTTTCAGGTGAAATTTCTTTTTCTCCTTATATAGATGCCGGTATTGTAAACGAAGACTCCAATTATGACGAATATTTTTGGGAAATACTAAAAATTGTCAATGACAAAAATAATGGTTGCATCCTTTCAAAAACGTTAAAAACAGCATTTCACGTGGCAACAGCCATGGAAGTTTCGTTTACTTTAAATGATAATAAAGTTGCGGTTACACAACAAACTGAGGTTGAAGAGAAATCTTTGCATTATACCTATAAGTTACCTGTTTCCAAAGGCGATATTGCCACAATCTATAAATATGGAAGTTGCGTAAGTTCCTTAAATTATCAAAATAAGGATTTGATTGAGGCTGCTTTTAACAATGTTAAAAAGGCTAGTAATTTAGGCTTTTCACAACTTTTGGAAAGCCAGAAAAATTCTTGGTCAAACATTTGGCACACAGCGGATATTATTATTGAAGGAGATGTTAGAGCGCAACAAGGCATTCGATTTAACATTTTTCAGTTAAACCAAACTTATTTGGGAACCGATGCCCGATTAAATATTGGCCCGAAAGGATTCACCGGCGAAAAATATGGCGGAAGCACTTATTGGGATACGGAAGCCTATTGCATTCCTTTTTATATGGCGACAAAAGATGCGAGCGTAGCCAAAAATTTATTGATGTATCGCTACAATCAGTTGGATAAAGCAATTGAAAATGCACAAAAACTCGGATTCAAAAACGGAGCTGCTTTATATCCAATGGTTACGATGAATGGGGAAGAATGCCACAACGAATGGGAAATCACTTTCGAAGAAATCCACAGAAACGGAGCCATGATTTACGGAATTTACAACTACGTAAATTATACCCAGGATTTTGAATATGTTGCAAAATTTGGATTGGAGGTAATTATTGCGGTTGCACGTTTTTGGCACCAACGTGCTAATTTTTCTGAAGCTAAAGGTCAATATGTGGTTTTAGGAGTAACTGGACCCAATGAATATGAAAATAACGTAAACAATAATTTTTATACCAATTACTTGGCAAAATGGTGCATTCAATATGCGGCGGAATGTTTAGATAGGGTTAATCAGGAGTATCCGAAGGATTTTAAGCGTGTAATGGATAAAACGAAATTAGCAGATGAAGAAATCAAAGAATGGTTGAAGGTTGCGGAGAATATGTATTTTCCTTTTAGTTTGGAACACAATGTTTATTTGCAACAAGACGGATTTTTGGATAAGGAATTAATTCCGGTGGTTGAATTGCCAAATTCGGAAAGACCGATTAACCAAAAATGGTCTTGGGATCGCATTTTGCGCTCTTGTTATATCAAACAAGCCGATGTTTTGCAATGCATGTTCTTTTTTGAAAACAAATTCAATAAGGAAGATTTGGAACGCCATTTCGATTTTTATGAGCCTTTAACGGTTCATGAATCCTCACTTTCTCCTTGCGTTCACTCCATTTTGGCGGCTTCCATAGACAGAATGCCAAAAGCCTATGAACAATATGTCAGAACTTCACGTTTGGATTTAGACGATTATAACCACGAAGTTCACGAAGGTTGTCACATAACAAGTATGGCAGGAACGTGGATGTCAATTGTTCAAGGATTCGGGGGAATGCGTGTTTGGGAAGATGGAAAATTAACCTTCAATCCACAAATTCCTAAAGAATGGAAATCGTATTCATTCACCATAAATTTCAGGGGAAATATCATCAAGGTTTATAAAAGCCAGACCGAATGTAAATTCTTTAATGAATCGGAAAATGAAGTTAAAATGTTGGTGAATGGCCAAGAAATTTTAATTCCGACAAATCAATTGGTTACCGTATAATACTTAAATATCTAATATGAAAAATCTTTGTTTATTATTGCTTTTTATTTTAGGCAGTTCTTTATATGCACAAAAAACAGAAAGAATTGAGCCACCATTTTGGTACGTTGGTATGGAAAATAATCAGCTGGAATTGTTGATTTATGGAAAGGACATATCTCAATTTACACCATCTGTTGATAATAAAATTATTCAGATTTTAGACATTAAGAAAACTGAAAACAAAAATTATTTGTTTTTGAATTTAGATTTATCCAAAGCGATTTCAGGGAAATTCAACATCAATTTTTCAAAAAAAGGAAAACGCAATAATTTTTCTGTTGCTTATGAGTTAAAAGAACGAAATAAAGATTCAAAATTAAGAGAAGGATTCAACAGTTCGGATGTTATTTATTTGATTACTCCTGATCGTTTTGCAAATGGTGATGTTACCAATGACGTTGTAAAAACCATGAATGAAAAAATCGTTGACAGAAAGGATGATTATGGCAGGCACGGTGGGGATATCAAAGGAATCACCAATCATTTAGATTATATAGATGAAATGGGATTTACGGCCATTTGGCCAACGCCAGTGTTAACCAATGATATGAAAGAAAGTTCCTATCATGGGTATGCGATGACCGATTTTTATCAGGTTGATCCGCGTTTTGGAACTATGGAAGATTATAGCGTATTGGCGAAAAGCGCGAAGAATAAAGGGATGAAATTAATCATGGACCAAGTTGCAAATCATATTGGCATCGAACATTGGTGGATGAAGGATTTACCAACCAATGATTGGGTGAATTACCAAGATGAATATTTAAAAAATAATATTGTCATTACAAACCATAGAAGAACCACAAATCAAGATTCGTACGCTTCGATAAAAGATAAAAATTTAATGAGTGAAGGCTGGTTTGTTTCCACAATGCCCGATTTAAATCAGCGCAACCCTTTGCTGGCAAGATATTTAATTCAAAATAGCATTTGGTGGATAGAAACTCTCGATTTGGGAGGAATTCGCCAAGATACCTATCCATACCCAAACAAACAATTTATGTCAGATTGGGCCGGTGCAATTATGAAAGAATATCCGAATTTCAGTATTGTTGGCGAAGAATGGAGTACCAATCCCTTATTGGTTGGCTACTGGCAGCAAGGTGTAAAAAATAAAGATGGCTACGAATCAAATTTATCTTCAACCATGGATTTTCCTATGCAAAAATCAATTGTTGATGCTTTGAATGAATCGGAAAGTTGGGACAAAGGTTTTGTGAAAATGTATGAAGGTTTGGCAAACGATTTCTCCTATGCCAATCCGAGCAAAATTATGATATTTCCAGACAACCATGATATGGATAGAATTTTTACCCAATTAAAAGAAAATATGGTGAATACCAAAATGGCTTTGGGTTATATGCTTGCGTTGCCAAGAATTCCGCAATTGTATTATGGAGCAGAAATTTTAATGCAAAATACTGCTAAACCTGGCGATCACGGCTTGATAAGAACTGATTTTCCTGGAGGCTGGAGCGGCGATAATTCGAATGCTTTTACAGGAGAAGGATTAGCAGTCACTCAATTGGAAATGCAATCATTTTTGAAGAAAGTATTAAATTACCGAAAAAATAGTGAGGCAATCCATTCAGGAAAAACAATTCATTTTGCGCCTGAAAATGGAGTTTATGTGCTTTTCAGAATAAAAAATGATGAAGTAGTTGCGGTCATCTTGAATAAAAATGACAAACCGATTTCATTAAACTTAAACCGATTTGAGGAGGTTGGTTTAAAAGGAAAACAAGTTGTAAATATGATTACAGGTGAGGTATTTATTTTTGAAAACAACCTAAAAATCAGTTCAAAAGGCGTTTTGTTGTTTACCACCAAAATATAAAAAAATGAAACTTTTTAAATACATTTTTGGAATTTCGCTTCTTTTCATTTCTTGCAAAGAAGTCAAAAAGGATGATATAAACAGTTCTGAAAATCAAATAGTTGCAAAAACTTTAGACAGCATCAATCTTTCAAACGGAACTCTTAAAAGAATTGACAGTTTTCCTTCAAAATATGTACGCCCAAGAACTGTAGATATTTGGTTGCCTAGTGATTATTCTTCACTTAAAAAATACGCCGTATTGTATATGCATGACGGGCAAATGTTGTTTGATGCCAAAACGACCTGGAACAAACAGGAGTGGAAAGTTGAGGAAATTGTTGGCGGTTTGTTGAAAGAACAAAAAATTAGAGATTGTATTGTGGTGGCCATCTGGAACATTTCAGAAATACGCCACACCGATTATTATCCGCAAAAACCATTTGATTTGTTACCTCAAAAATTTAAGGATTCTATCTTTGAAACCGGCAATAAACAATTTGGGACGGATTTTAAAGGGTTAAATTCCGACAATTATTTAAAGTTTATTGTTGAAGAAGTGAAACCATTTATCGACAGTAATTTTTCGGTTTTCACAAATTCAGAAAACACGTTTATTGCGGGTTCAAGTATGGGCGGTTTAATTTCTATGTATGCATTGTGCGAATATCCTGAAGTTTTTGGAGGTGCCGCTTGTTTATCTACCCATTGGGTTGGATTTATGCCTCAGGAAAATTTCCCGGTTCCGGAAACTTTTTTCACCTATTTAGCACAAAATTTACCTTTGCCAGCAACACATAAAATTTACTTTGATTACGGAACTAAAACTTTGGACAAATTTTATTTGCCTTACCAAAATCGGGTAAATGAGGTTTTGAAGCAGAAAGGCTATGATGAATCAAATTCCAAAAACTTAAAATTTGAAGGTCACGACCATTCCGAAAACTCTTGGAATCAGCGTTTTCAAATCCCGGTTCAATTTTTATTAAATAAAAACTAAATGAAGTTAACCAAAATTTTCCTCTTTTTTCTTCTTGCAGGAAGTACATTTTTAAATGCGCAAAATGCCGACAGAAAATTTGTTTCCCTGAATCAAAAAAATGTAGTTGTTGAGGTTAAAACCAATGATGGCGTTTTTCAAATAAAACCCTATTCCACCAAAATTGTGGAAACTTCATTTATTCCTAACGGAGAAGTTTACAATCCCAATTCGCATGCGGTAGTTTTGAAACCAGAAAATTTGGTATTTAAAATAACGGAAAATGAAAATGCAATTCAATTAAAAACTTCGGGAATAACCGTTGAAATCATAAAAAACCCCTTCCAGATTTTATATTTTTACAAGCACAAGCCGTTAATTTCTGAAAGAAAAGGCTACGTTAAAACAGAAGAATTTGAAACATTGGATTTCAATTTAACGTCTGAAGAAATTTTATTTGGCGGTGGTGCCCGCGCTTTGGGAATGAACCGCAGGGGAAACCGATTGCAGTTGTACAACCGAGCGCATTACGGCTACGAAACGCATTCGGAATTGATGAATTTTACGATGCCTTTGGTATATTCCTCTAATTTATATGCCGTTCATTTCGACAATGCGCCCATTGGATATTTGGATTTGGATAGTAAAAAAGACAATTCTTTGCAATATGAAACCATAAGTGGTAGAAAAACCTATCAAGTAGTTGCAGGTAATTCCTGGAAAGATTTAATAAACCAATACACCAGTTTAACAGGAAAACAACCAATGATTCCTCGTTGGGCTTTGGGCAATTTTTCAAGTAGATTTGGATACCATTCTCAAGAAGAAGTTGTACGCACAATCGATAAATTTAAAGAAGAGAAAATCCCGGTTGATGCTATTATTTTAGATTTATTTTGGTTTGGAAAGGAAATGAAAGGAACTATGGGGAATTTTGAATTTGAGAAAGATTCATTCCCAAATCCGAAGAAAATGATTACCGATTTAAAGACAATAGGCGTTAAAACGATTTTAATTACGGAACCGTTTGTGTTAACGACTTCAGGAAAATGGGACGAAGCGGTTGAAAAGGATATTTTGGGAAAAACCAAAGAAGGCAAACCTTACACTTACGATTTTTACTTTGGAAACACTGGAATTATAGACATTTTTAAGCCAGAAGGGAAAGCTTGGTTTTGGCAAGTTTACAAGAAATTTAACGATTATGGCGTTGCCGGCTGGTGGGGAGATTTGGGAGAGCCTGAGGTGCATCCTTCCGATTTGCAGCACGCCACAGGTTCGGCTGATGAAGTTCACAATATTTATGGCCACAATTGGGCAAAACTCGTTTTTGAAGGTTATCAAAAAGAATTTCCAAACCAGCGTCCGTTTATTTTAATGCGTGCCGGCTATTCGGGTTCCCAGCATTACGGAATGATTCCGTGGTCGGGAGATGTAAGCAGGAGTTGGGGCGGATTGCAGTCGCAACCCGAAATTGCCTTACAAATGGGCATGCAGGGAATGGCATTTATGCATTCCGATTTGGGTGGGTTTGCAGGTGCCAATTTAGATGATGAATTGTACACGCGCTGGTTGCAATATGGTGTTTTTCAGCCTATTTATCGTCCGCATGCACAGGAAGATGTCCCTTCTGAACCTGTTTTTAGAGAATCGAAAACAAAGGCTTTGGCCAAAAAATCAATCGAATTGCGTTATAGTTTGTTGCCTTATAATTACACATTGGTTTTTGACAACAACCAAAAAGGAACACCTTTAATGCGTCCCTTATTTTTTGAAGACACCAATAAATCGGCATTTATAAACGATAAAACGTATTTGTGGGGAGACAGTTTTTTGGTGAGTCCTGTGGTGCAATCAGGTTTAAAAGAGCAGGCTGTTTATTTTCCTTCCGGTGCCAACTGGTTCGATTTTTATACCGATGAAAAAGTTGGGGGTGGACAATCAAAAACGGTTCAGTTACACCAAGAAAGCATTCCGGTCTATGTTCGTGGTGGGGCTTTTATTCCGAGAATTCAACCAATTCAAAATACAGGATTGTACAATTTAAAATCCTTCGATTTGCATTTTTATTTTGATGAAAATGTAAAAGAAAGCGAAGGGCATTTATATAATGATGACGGTGCAACGCAAAATGCTTTTGAAAAAGGAAAGTATGAAATGCTGACTTTTAAAAGTGAATTCAAAAACAATAAACTGTATATAGAAATTGAACAAAAATTAGGAACTGATTTTGAATTTTCATCAAAAGAAATTAAATTGATTGTTCATAACGTTTCATCAAAACCCAAAAAAGTGAAAGGGCATAATTTTGAATGGAACAAAGAAAATAAAACACTGACTGTTTTAATTTCACTTAAAAACAGTGACGATAAAAACTTAAAAATAAAATTCTGATAGATGAAGAAATATGTAACCTTAATTCTGTTATCGACGCTGTTTATAGGCTGTGCTGAATTAAAACAAAATAGAAATAGGGAAATGATAGATGCAAACAACCTTAAAAAACCATTTCTATGGGAAGCTGCGAATATCTATTTTTTGCTGACTGATCGGTTTTACAATGCGGATCCGTTGAACGACGTCAATTTTAGCCGAACAAAACCTACCGCGAAATTGCGAGGTTTTGAAGGTGGCGACATCAAAGGAATCGCCAAAAAAATTGAAGAAGGCTATTTTACCGATTTGGGAATTAACGCCATTTGGTTTACCCCAATTGTGGAACAAATTCACGGCGCCGTTGATGAAGGAACTGGCGCAACTTATGCTTTTCACGGCTATTGGGCAAAAGACTGGACCGCTTTGGATCCAAATTTCGGAACGATGGCAGATTTGAAAAATATGGTGGAACTTGCTCATAAAAAAGGGATCAGGATTGTGTTGGACGGCGTTATAAATCATACCGGGCCTGTAACGGAGGTTGATGAGGTTTGGCCATCAGATTGGGTGAGAACTGGTCCGCAATGCGATTATCAAACCTATGAAACTACAACTGCTTGTACCTTGGTTAAAAACCTACCAGATGTAAAAACCGAAAGCAATGCAACTGTTGAAATTCCGAAACAGTTGGCCGATAAATGGAAAGCTGAAGGAAGATACGAACAGGAAATGAAGGAACTGGATGATTTTTTCAAAAGAACCGGCTATCCGAGAGCGCCAAAATATTACATCATTAAATGGCTGACAGATTACATCACCGAATTTGGAATTGACGGTTACCGAGCTGATACCGTGAAACATACGGAAGAAATCGTTTGGGGCGATTTTAAAAACGAATGCAATTATGCGTTTAAATTTTGGAAAGAAAACAATCCCGATAAAGTTTTGGATGCCAATGATTTTTATTTGGTTGGTGAAGTTTATAATTACAGTATTTCCGGCGGACAAATTTTTGATTTTGGCGATAAAAAAGTCAATTATTTCGAGAATGGCTTTAACAGTTTGATCAATTTTGAATTCAAATGGAATGCGGCACAACTTTCTTCTTATGAAGCGCTTTTTTCAAAATACAACACGATTTTAAACAATGATTTTAAAGGGTTTGGCGTTTTAAACTATATCAGTTCACACGATGACGGCGATCCTTTCGACAAAGAAAGAACAAAAACTTTTGAATCGGCCACCAAATTATTGTTGTGTCCTGGCACTTCGCAAGTGTATTACGGCGACGAATCAGCCCGTCCGTTAATTATTGAAGGCACAGTCGGCGATGCCACGTTGCGTTCTAATATGAACTGGAACGATATCGATAATAACGCAAAAACCAAAGAAATTTTGGCGCACTGGCAAAAGTTGGGAAAATTTAGAAATAACCATCTTGCCGTTGGCGCAGGAATCCACAAAATGATCAGCGTCCAACCGTATGTTTTTCAAAGAACCTATTTAAAAGGAGATTTTAAAGATGTCGTGGTTGTTGGGTTGGATTTAAACCTAGGCGAAAAGCAATTGAATGTTGGAATTGAATTTGTTAAAGACACAATTTTAGTTGATGCTTATTCCAATACAGAAGTGATTGTAAAAAACGGAATGGTGACATTAAATACGCCATTTTCGATTGTTTTATTAGAAAAGAAAAATCAATAAAAATGAAGAATGGTTTAAAATTGAGCTTAGTGCTCATAAGTATTTTCCTGTTTTCTTGTTCAAAAAAGAGTGAATTGCAAACAACTGTTTCTTCTCCAGATGATCATGTTAAAGTTGAATTTAAGTTGACTGAAAAAGGCGAACCAACTTATTTGGTGACTTTCAAAAATAAGGAAGTGATAAAAACATCAACTTTAGGAGGTTTCGATTTAAAAGATATGGCATCTTTTAAAGATAACTTTGAAATTGTAAATGCAACAACAAGCAACTTTAACGAAGTATGGGAAATGCCTTGGGGTGAACAAACCAAAGTTGAAAATAATTATAAGGAATTGAAAATTGAACTTCAGGAAAAAGCAGATTTAAAACGAGAACTGACGATTGTTTTTAGGGTTTATAATGATGGACTGGGATTTAGGTACGAGTTTCCTGAACAGGAAAATCTTTCTGAAGTAATCATTACCGATGAAAATACACAGTTTAATTTATCGGGAAATCATACAGTTTGGTGGGCTCCGGGCGATTGGGATATTTACGAGCATTTGTACAATACCACCAAGTTCACCGAAATTGACGCCTTGTCGAAAGTGAATTACCCAAATATTGCGCAAACTTACATTCCCCAAAATGCGGTAAATACGCCAGTTACTATGAAAACTGAGGAAGGTTTGTATTTAAGTTTTCACGAAGCTGCTTTGGTTGATTATTCGGATATGACTTTAAAAATAGACAAAGAAAACTTGGCGATGGCCAGCGAATTGGTGGGATCAGAACGCACCGGTTATAAAGTAAAAAGAGCGGTTCCTTTTCATACACCTTGGAGGACGCTTCAAATTGCGGAAAAACCAGGCGATTTAATTGAATCAAAACTGATTGTAAATTTGAACGAGCCAAATAAATTAGGAGACGTTTTCTGGTTTAAACCAACAAAATATACAGGTATTTGGTGGGAATTGCATTTGGGTAAATCCACTTGGGGAATTGGTTCAGGAAAACACGGAGCTACCACCGCGAACACAAAAGCATTTATAGATTTTTCGGCAAAAAACAATATTGGAGCCGTTTTGGTTGAAGGATGGAATAATGGTTGGGATCCAAATGAAGGCGGATTTGATTATGTAACGCCTTATCCTGATTACGATTTAAAAGAAGTGGTGCGTTACGGAAAAGAAAAAGGCGTGGAAATTATTATGCACCACGAAACTTTCGGAAATGTTGAAAACTACATCAAGCAACAAGATACTGCTTATGCATTGATGCAAAGTTTGGGGATTCATTCGGTAAAAACGGGTTATGTTAGCAAATTGATGCCAAAAGGAGAATACCATCACGGGCAATTTATGGTGAATCACTATAACAATTCAATTGAAAAAGCAGCAAAATATCAAGTTGCCATCAATGCCCACGAGCCTATTAAAGACACTGGTTTGCGCAGAACGTATCCAAATACCATTTCAAGAGAAGGATTGCGCGGACAGGAATATAATGTTTGGGACAGTCAGGGAGGAAATCCGCCAGAACATTTATCGGTTATGGCATTTACCCGAATGTTGGCTGGACCAATTGATTATACGCCGGGCATTTTTGACATTAAATTTGACAAATACAAAAAAGACAATCAGGTAAACACAACCATTGCACAACAATTGGCATTGTATGTCGTGATTTACAGTCCGATTCAAATGGCGGCCGATTTAATGGAAAATTACGAAGGAAATCCGGCCTTTCAATTTATAAAAGATGTTGGTGTCGATTGGCAAACAACCAAAGTGTTAAATGGTGAAATTGGTGATTTTGTGACCATCGCCAGAAAAGAAAGAAAATCAGAAAATTGGTTTGTTGGCGGAATTACCGATGAAAATGCGAGAGAAATGGACCTGAAATTTGACTTTTTAAGTCCGGATGCCACCTATGAAGCCGTCATTTATGAAGACGGAAAAGAGGCGGACTGGGATAAAAATCCGACAGCCATCAACATCAGAAAAATGGAAATCAACCATCAAACAAGTCTAAAATTGAAGTTGGCTCCGGGCGGAGGTTTCGCCATTAGCATCATAAAAAAATAAAGAAGATGAAAAAAGTTTATTACATTCTGTTATTAGCGGTATTGGCAGTTTTTATCAATTGCAATCCGAAAAATACCGTTCAGGAATCGGTGGTGAAGGAAAAGGATCATAAAAAAGTGATTTATCAGGTGTTCACAAGGCTATTTGGCAATACAAATACCACCAATAAACCTTGGGGAACTATTGAGGAGAATGGCGTAGGGAAATTCAACGATTTTACGGATAAAGCGCTTCAGGAAATAAAAGATTTGGGCGTAACGCACATTTGGTATACCGGTGTTTTGCACCACGCCACAATTACAGATTACACCAAATATGGCATTTCCAACGATGATCCGGATGTGGTAAAAGGAAGGGCAGGTTCGCCTTACGCCATTAAGGATTATTACAATGTTGACCCTGATTTGGCTGCGGATCCGGCAAAGCGTTTGGAGGAATTTGAGGCATTGATAGATCGTTCGCATCGTATCGGATTGAAAGTGTTGATTGATATTGTTCCCAATCATATTGCGCGCGGTTACCAAGGATTGACCAATCCGAAAGGCGTGAGCGATTTTGGCGCAAACGACAATAAAAATGTGGAATATGACAGAAATAATAATTTCTATTATATTCCGGGACAGGATTTTATGGTGCCGAAATGGCAAAACAATTACAAACCATTGGGTGGTGAAATCAATCCGCTTTCTGATGGCAAATTTGATGAAAAGCCAGCAAAATGGACAGGAAACGGATCTCGCTTGGTGCAGCCGGACGCAAATGACTGGTATGAAACCGTAAAAATAAACTATGGAATCAAACCGGACGGCAGCAAAGATTTTGAAGAATTGCCAACGGATTTTGCCACCAAAGATTCCAAAGCGCATTTTGCTTTTTGGGAAGGCAAAGACGTTCCCGACTCTTGGAAGAAATTTAGGGATATCGCCTTGTATTGGGTTGACAAAGGCGTTGACGGATTCCGTTATGATATGGCAGAAATGGTGCCGGTAGAATTTTGGAGCTATATGAATTCGGCCATTAAAATGAAAAATCCGGAAGCTTTTATTTTGGCTGAAGTGTACAATCCGGCGATGTATAGGGATTATATCCATCAGGGAAAAATGGATTATTTGTATGATAAAGTTGCTTTGTATGATACCATTAAAAATATTGTTCAAGGTCGCGGATTAACGGATAATCTGCCTAAAATTCAGAATGATTTGGCCGATATTGAGCACAATATGCTGCATTTTTTGGAGAATCACGATGAGCAACGAATTGCAAGCACAGGTTTTGCGGGTGCTGCAGCATTGGGAAAACCGGCAATGGTGGTTTCGGCAACAATCAGCACTTCACCAACAATGGTTTATTTCGGTCAGGAAGTTGGGGAGCCTGGAAATGAAAATGCAGGTTTCGGAATGCCAACCCGCACCTCAATTTTTGATTATGTAGGTGTGCCAAATCATCAAAAATGGATGAATAACGGGAAATTTGATGGCGGGCAATTAACTAAGGAGCAAAAAGAACTTCGTGATTTTTACAAACGATTGCTCAATTTCACTGTCAAAAGCCATGCTTTAATGGGGGATTATAAGGAAATTCATAGCTACAATCGCAGTCAATCACCAAATTATAATCCGCGCCTATTTTCTTTTGTGCGATGGTCAAATGACGAAAAATTGATTGTTATTTCCAATTTTGAGGCTAAACAAAGCTTTGATTTGGAATTGAAATTGCCAGGTGAAATTGTAAAGGAGTGGAATTTAAAATCAGGAAAATATAATTTATTGGACCAATTATACGGCTTGCAAAAAACAGATTTAACAATTAGCAAAGGGGAAGGCACCCTAAAAATTAAACTGGAACCTTTGGCATCTTATATTTTTAAAGTTCAAGAAAATTAGGGTCATTTTTTTTTATAATTAAACTGTTTTTAGCCAAATTTTAAAATCAATATCAGATTTAACCCAAAATATCAAACATACAATCAAAATAAGATAAGGAGTTTATTTTAAACTCCTTATCTTATTTTATGCAACGAAATCGTTTTAGTGAATATTGAGCAGTTTTGTAGGCGGAAAATGCATTTAAAAGTAACTTTGTAATATATTTTTCACCCATGAATGAACCAATAAAAAAGATAGCTGTTTTAACCTCGGGAGGAGATTCTCCAGGAATGAATGCTGCAATTAGAGCTGTTGTTAGAGCCTGTACTTATTACAGGGTGGAATGTGTTGGCGTTTATAGAGGTTATCAGGGTTTGATTGAAGGAGATTTTGAAATTCTTTCCGCACGTCATGTAAGTAATATCATCAATAAAGGAGGCACAATTTTAAAATCTGCACGTTCCAATGAATTTAGAACGGTAGAGGGAAGAGCCAAAGCATATGAAAGTTTAAAAGAAGCCGGTATTGGTGCATTGGTGCTTATTGGAGGTGACGGTACTTTTACGGGAGGTATTAAATTTATTGAAGAATTTAATTTTCCAATTGTCGGAATTCCTGGCACTATTGACAATGATATTTACGGAACGGACAACACAATAGGTTACGATACGGCACTAAATACCGTTGTGGAAGCGATTGATAAAATACGCGATACTGCAAGTTCTCACAACAGATTGTTTTTTATTGAAGTGATGGGGCGTGATGCAGGATTTATTGCTTTAAATTCTGGAATTGGATCAGGAGCGGAAGAAATTTTGATTCCTGAAAAGGATTTAGGATTGGAAAGGTTGTTAGAATCTCTTAAAAAAAGCAAGGAAAATGGTAAGACAAGCAGTATTGTAGTTGTTTCTGAAGGAGATAAAATTGGTAAAAGCGTCTTTGAATTGGCAGATTACATAAATGAAAACTTTCCTTATTACGACATCAGAGTGTCGGTTTTAGGTCATATGCAGCGCGGAGGTTCGCCAAGTTGTTATGATAGGGTATTGGCGAGCAGATTGGGTGTAGCAGCAGTGGAAGCTTTACTGGATAAGTCGACTGGTATTATGGTAGGTATTACAAATAATCAAGTGTCGAAAGTTGATTTAAAAAAGGCCATAAAAATGAATAACGATATTAATAAAGAATTACTTAAAGTTGCTGAAATAACTTCAGTATAAAAATTGAATAATAAATTAAAACAATAGATTATGTCAACAATTAAAATAGGAATTAATGGGTTTGGAAGAATAGGAAGAATTGCTTTTAGAGTAGCAGTGGCCAGACCAAATGTAGAAGTTGTGGGAATTAATGATTTGTTAGATGTGGAACATTTGGCATATCTATTAAAATATGATTCAGTTCATGGGAAATTTGATGGTGATGTTGAAGTGAAAAACGGAAATTTAGTAGTTAATGGAAAAGAAATTAGAATTACTGCCGAACGCAATCCTGAAGATTTGAAATGGGGCGAAGTTGGGGCCGAAATTGTTTTAGATTGTACAGGTATTTTTACCAGTTTAGAAGGTGCTCAAAAACACATTACCGCCGGAGCTAAAAAAGTGGCCATATCAGCACCATCTGCTGATGTACCAATGTTTGTGATGGGTGTAAACCATAAGAAAATTACCGCTGCGAATACCATTGTTTCAAATGCATCTTGTACAACTAACTGTTTGGCGCCTTTAGCTAAAGTTATTCAAGATAAATTTGGAATTATTGAAGGGTTAATGACCACCATACACGCAACAACTGCAACTCAATTAACGGTTGACGGTCCATCAAAAAAAGACTGGAGAGGCGGCAGAAGTGCCTTAATCAATATCATCCCTTCATCTACAGGTGCAGCTAAAGCTGTAGGAAAAGTAATCCCTGAATTGAACGGAAAACTTACAGGAATGTCTTTTAGAATACCAACTGCCGATGTTTCTGTTGTGGATTTAACGGTTAGAACTGAAAAATCGGCGACTATGGAAGAAGTGAAAGCTGCTTTAAAATATGCTTCTGAAAATGAATTAAAAGGCATTTTAGGGTATACTGATGAAGCTGTGGTTTCACAAGATTTTGTGTCTGAACCTAGAACAAGTGTTTTTGATGCTGAAGCGAGTATTGCTTTAAACGATAATTTCTTTAAATTAGTTGCTTGGTATGACAATGAATTTGGTTACTCAACAAAATTAGTTGATTTGGCTGAATACATTCATTCAGTTAAATAAGAAATAATAGTTCAAAAAAATAAAAAATGATTCTAATAGCAGATGGAGGTTCTACAAAGGCCGACTGGATTTTACTGGATAAAGATGGAAATCAGTTATTTAAAACAAGAACCGAAGGATTAAATCCGGAGATATTGTCTGCCGATTTACTAAAAAACAGGATTCAGGCCAATCAGGAAATAACAAGTTATAAAGACAAAGTAACCGAGGTTTATTTTTATGGTGCAGGATGCGGAACAGAGAGAATGACATCGCTTTTGAAATCTATATTTGAATCATTTTTTTTGAATGCTAAAATTGTTGTTAAAGAAGATACCTATGCGGCAGTTTATGCCGTAACAACAAATCCTGGAATTGTATGTATACTTGGGACCGGATCAAACAGCTGTTATTTTGATGGAAAAAATGTTGATGTCAGAATTCCTTCATTAGGATATATTTTGATGGATGAAGCCAGCGGCAATTATTTTGGCAAAAAATTATTAAAAGATTACTATTACCATAAAATGCCAAAGGCAATTGCAAAACTTTTTGAAGCGCAGTTTGATTTAGAGGCAGATACCATAAAAAGAAATATTTACAAAGAAGATAATCCAAATGCCTATTTGGCACAATTTGCGGAATTCATTTTCAAAAATGAACGTACGCCTTATTTTAATAAGGTTTTACAAAAGGGAATTAAAGAATTTTTTATCAATAGAATATTGCCATATACAGAATCAGCTCATGTTCCCGTTCATTTTGTAGGTTCAATTGCCTTCTTTTCCCAAGATATTATAAATGATGTAGCAAGATATTACATGGTAGAAATAGGAAATGTTGTAAGACGCCCTATTGACGGTTTAATAAAATATCACAGAGAATTAATAAAATCAGAGAAGATCTAAAAGTCTTTCTAAAGCCATACCACGAGATCCTTTTATAAGAATTGTGGCATTGTTAATATTTGAATAATTAGTTGAATTTTTGAAGGATTCAAAACTTTCAGAAACAAAAGCATTTTTTACATTGGTTGTAGAAAATGCTTTTCCTATTAAATAAACTTTTGAAAAGTTATAGGAAGTCACCAAATCAGCTATTTTTTGATGTTCCAAATTACTGTCTTTTCCCAATTCAAACATATCTCCTAAAAATGCAATTTTATTGGTGTCCTTCAGTTGAGCAAAATTTTCGAGCGCTGCCTGCATACTGCTTGGATTTGCATTGTAGGCATCTAAAATTATTTTATTGGTTCCTTTTTGAATGATTTGTGACCGGTTATTTACAGGAATATAGTTTTCAATGGCTTTTTTAATGTAGGTTTCAGGAATTTTAAAATAATTTCCAACAGCAACAGCAACCGCAATATTGTTGTAATTGTATTTTCCGATGAGGTTACTTTCAATAATAGAGTTTTTGAATTGAACTTTTACAAACGGACTGGCTTCAACAAATTTAATGTCACGACTGTTAAATTCAATGGCATTTATTCCTGATGATTGGTTTACTTGCAGCACATCATCTGTATTTATAAAAACAGTACCGTTGGTCAATCTCAAAAAATCATACAACTCCGACTTGGCTTTAATGACACCTTCTAAACCTCCAAATCCTTCTAAATGTGCTTTTCCAAAATTGGTGATTAAGCCATAATTCGGTTCAGCGATACTGCATAAAAATTCAATTTCCTTTAAATGGTTTGCGCCCATTTCAACAATGCCAATTTTTGTTTTTGGTGTCATGGATAACAACGTAAGCGGCATACCAATATGATTGTTTAAATTGCCCGTGGTTGCGGTAGTTTCATATTCTTTTGACAGCACAGCATTAATAAGTTCTTTGGTCGTGGTTTTTCCGTTGCTCCCTGTTAATGCAATAATTGGTATGGCAAGTTGCTTTCTGTGAAAATTTGCTAACTTTTGAAGTGTTTCTAAAACATTACTGACTAAAACCGTATTAGGAAGCTTATGGTATTCTGCTTCATCAATAACCGCATAACTTGCACCGTTTTTTAGGGCATCGGCTGCAAATTCGTTTCCATTGAAATTATCTCCTTTTAGGGCAAAATACATGCTGCCTTTTCTTATTTTTCGGGTATCAGTATCTGCTAAATAAGTTTTGGTATATAACTCGTATAATTGTTCAATATTCATCAATTAAATATAAAAAAACCTCACTGAAATTTCGGTGAGGTTTGGTTTATTTTAAAAATAGTATTAATATCTGATTTTTGTGGTTGTCGGTTTTCTTCTTTTATAGGTCATTGGACCAATTCTGTCGGAAGCACATCTGAAACCAATATAGTTGGTGGCCATATATTCCGGCAAATACCTTCGTTGGGAAGGGTCTAACCAATATTCCATATCTTTCCATGAACCTCCTTTGTAAACGCGTGTTATATCGCTAACTAAAGTTGTTCTTTTTTTAACGTCATATTCTTGCATTAAAAAGCCGCTTTCTCCAATAACTCTAGGTTTAACAGGCGAGTTGTACATTCGCGGTTTGGTTTCCAGATCTTCTTCATTTTTACCGTATAATTTTGTTGAAGCCAAATCACCATCTTTAATATCTACATTATAAGCCTTTTCATAATTATTTCTCATATATGCGTCACGCTTAGTAACTGGGGTATATTTAACGCTTCCAGGCAAAAAATTAGGCACTATTTTTCCATTGTCTAAGGTGTCGTACTTCACATTCTGATTATCTGCAATAACAACATTTCCTTCGGCATCAATCATTTTTTTTGTAAAAATATTTCCCCTGAAATAGTTGAAATCATTTGCTTCATTATCAATAATAGGACGGTAAACATCAGCGACCCATTCAGCAACATTACCTGACATGTCATATAAGCCGAACGCATTAGGTTCATATGACTTTACAGCAATGGTGATATCTGCGCCATCATTACTCCATCCGGGAACACCGCTGTAATCTCCTTTTCCTTGCTTAAAGTTGGCAAGTTGGTCTCCTGTATATCTTTTCGATTTATTTCGGGTATATTTTCCTTTCCATGCGTATTTTTTTCTTCCACGGGTATTGTTGTACTCACGATCTTCAACAACAGCTTTTGCGGCAAATTCCCATTCGGCTTCTGTTGGAAGTCTGAATTTTGAACTTAGTATTCCGTCAGAAATTTTAACTTGTCTTCCTGTAAATGCTCCTCTAGAAGGTTTAGCTTCACCTTTTTTACGTTGTTTATTATCTGGCAACCCTTTTTTGTAGATAGTTGAATCACCGTCAAAAAGGCTGTAAGGATTGTTTAAATATGTATCTGTATTAAAGTTATTTTGTCCTTTTACTTCTAAAGAATCCAATGCAAAAAGTGGTTTTAACACTCCTTTATCCATCAATATTTTTTCATTAACCCTATCGGTTCTCCACTTGCAATATTGAGTGGCTTGAATCCAACTAACACCAATCACAGGATAGTCGGCATAGCCAGGGTGCCTTAAATAGTTTTCAGTCAATAATTCATTCAATCCCAGAACGTCCCTCCAAACTAATGTGTCAGGAATAGCCGATTCATACATATGTTCATAGTTGGGGTCATTTGGAGGAAAAACTTTTTCCATCCAATCTAAATAAAATAGATATTCTGAGTTGGTTACTTCAGTTTCATCCATATAAAATGAACGCACCTGTTGTTGAACAGGTGTGGTATTCCAGTCGAACATGACATCATCCTGCACATGGCCCATGGTAAATGTACCACCTTCTATCAAAACCATTCCCGGAGGAGCTTCCTGACCTTTATATTTTGTATCCCCCGCAAAACCACCAGCATTCTTGTCTTTTGAACTCCAACCGGTAAGTGATACGGGATTTCTTGGATTTCTATTATGGCAACTCACAAAGAAAACAACAGTAATAGTTAATATGATTAACTTAGTAATGTTATTTAGATTTTTTAAGTTCATTTCAAATTGGTTAGGGTTATATTTTTTCCGCAATTTACATTAATTTAATTTTTTTGCAAGAAATAATTTTAATAAATATTTGCTACGCTTTTACTAACGAAAATTTTCAACCTTTAGTATGTACAATGTTGTAATATATTTCAATGATAACGGTATTTTTTTAATGAAGCACCTCATAAACAGCAATTATTTTTATATTTCTTTCAACCAAAATTACAACATTCTTTAGAAATGGATATATTTTTTTAAAATTGAATTGAAAATGTAGCATCAAACCGCCATGAAATTCACATAATTAAAACGTATCTAGCTGAAATTGGGATGCTTAAAATTGATTTAAGTATTTAAATTACTGACGCTTATATAATTTAAAATTTGAATGAAATTGAACTTTAGCTAAAAAATATTTTTCATGAAATATAATCTCAGTATGAACTATTTCAAAAGAATAGAACATCTACAATAATATGATGAAAATAGCGTTTTTTGTAAAAGAAACCACTTATTTTTTCTTTCAAAAAGTGATGAATTTTCACGGTGAATAATGAATTGACACTTTGTCGCGATTATCGAATAAAAAATGGATATAGAAAAATAGCGAAAACAGATAATAAAACCATTCAATTTGAAGAAAATTAATTCAGACTGTTGGTTTGGAATAGAACGGATGATTTTTTTCTGAATAAGGAAAAAAGATATATAGTTGTAAATTAAAGGTAAAGGAACCTGATTTTTGCAAGCAAGCAGAAAAATTAGAAAAATTAGGAAACTTCAATAATAAAATAAGATATTTGTTAATTAATCATACAAAATTAATGAGAAAGATAATAGGATTAGCGCTAATGATTTTTATGACATTTGTAAAAATGAATGCACAAGAAAATCCGAATCCAATAACAACAGCCACTCCATTTTTATTGATAGCTCCAGATGCTCGGGCCGGCGGCATGGGAGATGTTGGCGTAGCAACTGCACCGGATGCATATTCACAGCATTGGAATGCTTCAAAATTTGCTTTTATGGATTCGCAATTTATGGTGGGCATTGTCTATACGCCGTGGTTAAGGGAACTTACGAACGACGTGTTTTTAGGCGGATTTTCATTTGCAAATAAAATAGATGACAGAAGCGCTTGGGCAGCAAGCTTAAAATACTTTAATTTAGGCCAGATTGATTTAACTGATATCAATGGAACACCTCAAGGAACTGAAAAATTGAATGAGTTTTCTTTTGATGGTTCTTATGCTTTGAAATTAAACGAAACATACTCAATGGGGGTGACCTTGCGATATATTCGTTCCGATTTAGGAATTGAATCCGCAAATTCAACCATAAATCCTGTGAATACTTTTGCGGTTGATATTTCAGGATATTATGAATCTGATGAACAAAGTTATGGAAATATCAATGGAGTTTGGAGAGGTGGTTTCAACGTTTCAAATATTGGACCGAAGGTTTCTTATTCCAATGACGGTCAGGAGAATTTTATCCCAACAAATTTTAAAGTTGGAGGTGGATTTGAGTTTATTATGGATAGGGCTAATACAGTGACTTTAAATTTGGAGTTTAATAAATTACTTGTTCCAACGCCAAGTGTTTCTGTTGCAGATAACGGAGAACCACCATATAGACAGGAAGATGTGAATTTCTTTAACGGTATTTTTAAATCGTTTGGTGATGCGCCAGGAGGATTTAGTGAAGAACTTAAGGAAGTTACCTGGGGTTTGGGAGCGGAATATATGTATGATAATTCTTTTGCTTTAAGAGCCGGTTATTTTAATGAAAGTGATTTAAAAGGAGCGAGAAAATATTTAACGGTAGGTACAGGATTTAAATTTAAAAGTTCCAAAATGGATATTTCCTACTTATTTAATGCTTCAGACATTAAGAATCCTTTAGAAAATACGCTTAGATTCTCCTTGTCATTTGACTTTGGAAATTCATACTAAACAAAAGAATTAATATGTCTTGTAACTAAAATTTTTAATGAAGAAAGTTGAACTAAAAACCCAAATTACTATTTTTGATTCCATTGAAGAACTGCCAACAATAGTAAAAGGTTTAATGAATAAAGCCATTGAAGCCAAACAAAATGCATACGCACCCTATTCTAAGTTTAAAGTTGGCGCAGCCATGCTTTTGGAAGACGGGACCATCATAACTGGAAACAATCAGGAAAACGCAGCATATCCATCAGGAATGTGCGCTGAGCGCGTAGCCATTTGGAAAGTTTCCTCTGAATTTCCCCATAAAAAAATATTGAAGTTGGCTATTTCAGCAAGTTCTTCAACCCAAATTCTTAAAGAAGCTGTTGCGCCTTGTGGTGCTTGCCGGCAAACCTTATCGGAATACGAAATCAAGCAAAAAGCTAAAATTGAAGTTTATTTTATGGGTGAGGAAGGTGAAATTATTAAAACCGAATCTGTGTTAGATTTGCTTCCGATAGCTTTCGATAAAACTTTTTTATAAAAAATTTTAATGAAAAAGGATATTGAAAATCGAGAGGATATTTACTTGCTTGTAAAAGATTTTTATGTAAAACTATTAAATGATGAGGTTATGCATCATTTTTTTGAAGAGTTTACCAATTCAGAATTGTTAGAGAAACATTTACAAATATTGGTCGATTTTTGGGATAATATCTTGTTTTATTCAGGAACTTATCAAAAAAATGCCATGAAACCCCATTTGGATCTACAGCCAAAAAAACCTTTTAAAGCAGAACATTTTAAGCAGTGGCTTTTGCATTTCAACAATACAGTTGATACATATTTTACTGGTGAGATTGCCCATGCAGCGAAATCGCGAGCACTCTCTATCGCAACAGTAATGCAAATTAAAATTGCGGAATTGGGTAAGCAATAAAAAAACTTGTTATATTTACATTTTAAACAAAGATAATGGCAATAAATTCAGTAATTACAGGAACAGGAAGCTATATTCCTACATTGGTTAAAAGAAATTCAGATTTTTTAACCAATCAATTTTTAAATGAAGACGGCACACCTTTTGGCTATGAAAATGCGATAGTCATTGAAAAATTTAAGTCGATTACCGGTATTGAGGAAAGACGTTATGCAAGTCCTGAATTAAATTCGTCTGATTTGGGTTTTTTCGCAGCCGAAAAAGCGATTGAAGATGCTAAAATTGATCAGGAAGAATTAGATTATATTATTTTGGCACACAATTTTGGAGACGTAAAAAGCACCGCCGTTCAAAGTGATATATTACCAAGTTTGGCTTCAAGGGTGAAGCACAGATTGGGAATTAAAAATCCGAACTGTGTAGCCTACGACATACTTTTTGGATGTCCGGGTTGGATTCAAGGTATGATTCAGGCAGAAGCATTTATAAAATCCGGAATTGCCAAAAAATGTTTGGTAATTGGGACAGAAACACTTTCAAGAGTTTTAGATGAGCATGACCGTGATTCCATGATTTATTCAGATGGGGCAGGAGCTTGTATTGTAGAAGCGGTAGAAAGCGATTCTAAAATCGGTATTTTAAGTTTCGCCGCACAAACCCATACTTTTGAGGAATGCTATTATTTGTTCTTTGGAAAATCTTTCGATAAATCTGATGATGAGCATATTAGGTATATAAAAATGTATGGAAGAAAAATTTATGAATTTGGGTTGAACTTTGTTCCGATGGCAATGAAAGCTGCGCTGGATAAAAGTGGTATAGATATTTTAGACGTTAAAAAGATCATGATTCACCAGGCAAATGAAAAAATGGATGAAGCTATAATCAAAAGATTTTACAAGTTGTACAACACGCAAATTCCTGATGAGGTAATGCCAATGAGTATTCATACTTTAGGAAATAGTTCTGTAGCTACGGTAATCACGTTGTTCGATTTGGTAAAACATGGAAATCTTAAACCGCACAACCTTAACAAAGGTGATATTGTGTTAATGGCTTCTGTAGGTGCGGGAATGAATATTAATGCGATGGTTTATAAATATTAAAACCAATAAATAAAGTATTAGAGAGCCCGTTTTACGGGCTTTTTTTATGCCTAAATATTGTTGGAAACCTCTAAAATAGCATCCGCTAAATATTCAAAAATAGTGGATGCGGTAAATGTTTCGTAACCAGTTTTGGGTAAAGCGATATCGGCCGTTTTTCCATGAAGATAAACGCCAAAAATTGCGGCATTTAGGGGGTCATAGCCTTGGGCAATAAGTCCGGTAATAATACCTGTCAACACGTCACCACTTCCGCCGGTAGCTAGTGCCGGATTTCCTGTTGAATTAAAATACATATAATCATTTTGGATTATAACAGTATATGGACCTTTTATTACCATGATTATCGAGTATTTTTTGGTAAATTCCCCTGTTTTTTTTAGTTTTTCATAATCATTTTCCCAAGTACCGATTAATCGTTCCAGTTCTTTTGGATGTGGCGTTAAAACCGTATTTTTTGGTAAAAAGTTAAGCAATAATTGGTTTTTAGAAAGCAGGTTTAGTCCATCGGCATCAATAACCAATGGGAGTTTATTCTCTTTAATGAAATTTTCAAAACCTTGGGCAGTTTTTTCTGCAGTTCCCATTCCCGGACCAATGCCAATAACTGTTGGATTGGTTTTAAAATTAAAATAGGACAAAACCGAATCTGTATCTACTTCAACCATGACTTCGGGAACTGAAATTTGTAAAATTGAATAACCACATTTAGGAATATAAGCAGAAACCAATCCGCTTCCAATTTTTAAGGCTGCTTTTGAAGCCAAAGTAACTGCGCCCATTTTACCAAAACTTCCACCAATGATAAGCGAATGGCCATTAGTGCCTTTATGATCCCATTTATTACGCGGTTTGTATAAACCAATAATTTCAGTTTTAGTAATAAAGTGAGTTTTTGGTTTTAAACTTCGGATATAATTTTGGTCTAAACCAATATCAAGAACTTCCCATGTATTTACGAAATCATTATTTTCCGGTAACAAAAAAGCCGTTTTTGTCGATTGAAATGTAAGTATATGACTCGCCTTTAAAACAGCATTCGCATCTGTAACTGATTTGTCACAAAACAATCCTGAAGGAATATCTATGGCTACTGTAAAGACCTTTTTTTTGTTAAGGTATTGTATTAATTTTTTGGTAAATCCTTCGGGATTTCGGGTTAGTCCAATTCCAAAAATTGCATCAACTACCATGTCACTGGCATTAATTTCAGGAAAGTCTTTTTCGCTTTTCAGGTCGATTGGCATTTGCCTAATTTCTTTTAGCCTTTGGTAATTTACTAAAAATTCTTCTGTTCTTTTATCGCTGAAATTAACAATATAGCAATTTACCCGATAGTTGTGCAGGTGTAAATATCTGGCAATAACCAATCCGTCACCACCATTATTGCCGATACCACAAAATACATGGATTTGAATGTTATCTCTCTGAAGCCTGTTGTGCAACCATTGAAAACAACTTGTAGCTGCATTTTCCATTAAATCAACGGAAGTTATTCCGACATTTTTAATGGTCGCTTTATCCGCTTTTTGTATTTGTTTTGACGAAAGTACATACATAGCATAAAATTAATAAAAAAAACCTCTCGTAATGGAGAGGTTGTCTATAAATATTATCCTTTGAAAACACCCATATTGGCGTATTTTTCCATTCGTTTTTTTACGAGTTCTTCAGCAGATAATTTTTTTAGTTCACCATATGCTTTCAGGATTGTTTTTTGAACTTCTTTAAATGCTATTTCTCTGTCAAAATGGGCACCGCCAAGAGGTTCTTTAATGATTCCGTCTATCAATTTTTGCTTTTTCATGTCTTCCGCAGTCAATTTTAAAGCATCTGCGGCTTTTTCTTTGTGTTCCCAGCTTCTCCATAGTATAGAGGAGCAAGACTCTGGAGAGATAACGCTGTACCACGTGTTTTCCATCATATAAACGCGGTCTCCAACACCAATTCCCAAGGCGCCTCCTGAAGCACCTTCACCAATTACAACTGTAATAATTGGGGTTTTTAAACGGGTCATTTCAAAAATATTTCGGGCAATGGCTTCCCCTTGTCCGCGCTCTTCCGCTTCCAATCCCGGATAAGCTCCTGGCGTGTCCAAAAAAGTAACTACCGGAAGACTGAATTTTTCAGCCATTTTCATTAAACGCAATGCTTTTCTATAGCCTTCTGGATTTGACATTCCAAAATTTCTGTATTGGCGTGTTTTGGTGTTATATCCTTTTTGTTGGCCAATAAACATGAATGATTGATCTCCAATTTTTCCCAATCCGCCAATCATAGCTTTATCATCCTTAAATGTTCGGTCGCCATGCAATTCCATAAAAGTGTTTCCGGAAAGTGCAGTGATATGATCTAAGGTATAAGGCCTGCTGGGATGACGTGAAAGTTGTACCCTTTGCCAGGAAGTAAGGTTTTTATATATTTCGTTTTTAGTTTTAAGCAATTTTTTTTCAATGTTATTACAACTTTCGGTCATATCAACATCACTTTCTTTACCAATTAAAACGCATTTATCAAACTGTTCCTCTAATTCTTTAATTGGCAATTCAAAATCTAAATATTCCATATTTTAAAGTTTGGATGAACTACAAATATAACAACTAATCAATTTTAGAAAGTTAAATTATAGTCTTTTTTTTATTTTTTAATATTCCGTTGATGACTACAATCAATAAAATGACGGTTGCCCCAACATAAAACTGTGTGCTCATTTTTTCTTTTTCTCCAAATATAATTACTGCTAAAATGATTCCGTAAACAGGTTCTAAATTTAAAGTAAGTATTACGGTATAGGGGGTTAAGTTCTCCATTATTTTTACTGAGACAATAAAAGCATATGCCGTGCAAATACTGCTTAATATTAATAAATAAATAAAATCGGAAGAATTTAAGGCAAACTGTTCAAAGGAAAAACCTGTTGTTGCTAAAATATAGAGTGTTATAAATGCAACACCAAAAAACAATTGGTAAAAGGAAATTACTTCCGCAGTGTATTTTCTTACATATAAACCGTTAAGGACGGTAAACAATGCAGATAAGAATGATGCGAGCAAAGCATAAATAATTCCTAAAGTATAGTTTCCTTCAACGTCTAAAATTAAATATAAGCCGGAAATGACAACTAAACCGAACAACAATTCCAAGAAATTAATTCTTCTTCTAAAAAATAAGGGTTCAATAAATGAAGTAAATAAAGCTCCAGTACTCATGGCAATTAGCGCAACCGATACATTGGCGACTTTTATTGCAGAGAAAAAAAAGATCCAATGAACGGCGATAATAACACCGCCAAGAAAGAATTTTAATAAGGCTTTTGGACCTATTTTTAAAGGTTTTTTCTTAATTACAAAATAGATAAATACAAAAATTACAGCGAAGAGCATTCTGTACCAGACTAAAGGAATGGCGTCAATACTAATTAAAGCTCCTAAAATGGCGGTAAATCCCCATATAAACACCAAAAGATGGAGATGAAGGTAATCTTTTAGCTCAGTTTTTGGCATTTCGAAGGTATAAATATACTGCTAAGGATCCAAATGCAATATTAGGCAGCCAAACCACAAACAATGAATTTGTATCGGCTCCTGCACCCAAAACTTCAGCAATTTTTAATAAAAATACATATACAAACATGAGGGAAATTCCAATAGCTAAATTTACGCCCATGCCGCCTCTGCGTTTTTTTGAGGCTAGTGAAACTGCCAAAAACGTTAATATATAAGAAGAAACCGGTAAACTGGTCCGTTTATGAAGCTCAACCAAATATACATTTAAATTACTGACACCTCTTTCTTTAGAGGTATTGATAAATTCATTTAATTTTATGGAATTCATTTCTTTGGCCATATAATCAACATAAATTAAATCTTGGGCAGTAAAACTAAATGCCGTATCTAATTTTGAACCTGATTCAATAATATCTCTATCGTTTAAAAGGAATCTTTTTTTATAGTTGGTTAATTTAAAAGTACTGTCTTTTTCAACCCAACGAACATTATCTGCAAACAGTTTATATTTTAGTTTTGTGCCTTCAAACTTTTCATAAGAAAAATTATAACCCACTTTAGTGTCAACTGAATAGCTTTTCAAAAAAACATAATCATTTGGCCCTAATTGTAAATTGATATTTTGTAAATAGCTGTCATTTAATTTTTTTTTTGTCAAATAGGTTCTGTTAAATTCTTCAAATGTTTTATTGCTGTTTGGCACCACAAAATGATTCATAATTAGCGCAATTACAGTAATAATGGTAGCGCCGATAAAATAGGGTTTTAAAAACCTTGTAAATGATATTTTAGCAGAATGGATTGCAATAATTTCTGTATTTTCGGCAAGTTTTGAAGTGAAAAATATGACAGCTATAAATAATGCCAAAGGCATAAAAGTATTGCCGTAAATGATAATAAAATTTAAGTAATAGTCTTTAAGAATTGTACCTAATGATAAATCTGCATGTCTTAAAAATTTATCTACTTTTTCGGAGACGTCAATAGCAATGGCAATAGGAATTAACAAAGTTAATACCAATAGAAAAGAGCTTAAATATTTTTTTAATATGTATTTGTCGAGTATTCTCAAATTAATCTTAGTATCAAGTACTTTGTTATATCGTTGTGCTTTTTCTATTAATTATCAATTGTTTACATTCTGTTATCCATTTGTTTCACCATGTTGTTTTTCCAAGGCGTAAAATCACCTGCTAATATATGCTTTCTTGCTTCACGAACCAACCACAGATAAAATCCTAAATTGTGAATGGAAGCTATTTGTTTTCCCAGCAATTCTTTGGAAATAAATAAATGGCGCAAATACGCTTTTGAATACATTTTGTCAACAAAAGTGATGTCCATGTCATCAATTGGAGAAAAATCATTTTCCCATTTTTTATTTTTAATGTTTATGGTGCCATTGGCTGTAAATAACATGCCGTTACGGGCGTTTCTGGTTGGCATGACGCAATCGAACATATCAATTCCCAGGGCTATATTCTCCAGAATGTTGGCTGGAGTACCAACGCCCATTAAATAACGAGGCTTGTCTTCGGGCAAAATTGCAGTCACAATTTCAGTCATTTCATACATTTCTTCCGCAGGTTCTCCAACTGAAAGTCCACCAATTGCATTTCCTTCCGCACCAACGGACGCAATGAATTCAGCAGATTGTTTTCTTAAATCTTTATAAGTGCTTCCTTGTACAATAGGGAAAAATGCCTGACTGTAGCCGTACTTTAAAGGTGTTTTTTCTAAATGTGTGACACAACGATTTAGCCAACGATGCGTCATATGCATGGACCGTTTTGCATAATTGTAATCGCAAGGATAAGGTGTACATTCATCAAATGCCATAATAATATCGGCACCGATAGTGCGTTGAATTTCCATGACGTTTTCAGGCGTAAAAGTGTGATAAGAACCATCAATATGGCTTTTAAATTTCACGCCTTCTTCCTTAATTTTTCGATTTTCCGAAAGAGAATACACTTGATAACCACCGCTATCGGTTAAAATATTCCGATCCCAATTCATAAATTTATGCAAACCGCCGGCTTGCTCTAAAATAGTTGTTTGCGGACGTAAATATAAATGGTAGGTGTTTCCTAATATAATATCTGGATTTATTTCGTCTTTTAGTTCGCTTTGGTGTACGCCTTTTACGGAACCAACGGTTCCAACGGGCATAAAAATAGGCGTTTCAATTTCTCCGTGATCAGTGGTAATTACTCCAGCTCTTGCCTTGCTTTGAGGGTCTGTTGTTTTTAATTTAAATTGCATAGTGGGCAAAGATACTGATTAGAATTTATTTTTTTGAGCATCTATTGAAGCTTCTTCTGTTTTGGAGGAATCTGCAATCATTTTATTTATTTGAAGCATTTCTTTTTCCGTTAATTCCCGCCATTCACCAACTTTTAATCCATCTAAATTAACATTCATAATTCGGGTTCGCTTTAGGCTGGTCACTTCATAATTTAAATAATCACACATTCTTCTAATCTGGCGGTTTAAGCCTTGGGTTAAAACAATTTTAAATGAGTAATCACTTAATTTAGTTACCTCGCACTTTTTTGTTATTGTTCCCAAAATAGGAAGCCCGCCACCCATTTTTTGAATAAATTCTGAAGTAATTGGTTGCCTGACAGATACGATATATTCTTTTTCATGATTGTTCCCTGCTCTTAAAATTTTATTTACAATATCGCCGTCGTTGGTTAAAAAGATCAATCCTTGTGAGGGTTTGTCTAATCTGCCAATAGGAAAAAGCCGTTGCGTATGGTTGATGAAATCAACAATGTTTTTACGTTCTTTTAAATCGGTTGTGCATACAATGCCAACAGGTTTGTTAAAAGCAATGTATAAAGTTTTGGGTTTTGCATTTAATGGCTTTCCATTAATTTTCACAACATCGCCTTCAAACACCCGATTTCCAAGTTGTGTAGGTTTGTCGTTAATGGTCACAGCACCTTCCGTAATCCATTTTTCTGCTTCCCGGCGCGAACAAATTCCAGTGCTGCTGATGTATTTGTTTAAATTAACCGAGTTTTCGTTTGTTTTTTCCACTGCCATTTATTTCAAAATGCAAAGCTACTAAATAAACTTAATTCCAAAATAGAAATAATTTGATTGTAAAATGCCATTTCTGAAAGTCTTGGACTACTTTACCATTTAATGATATTGCAAAGATTTTGTTAGTATGATGGATGGTCATCATATAAGGATATGACCGTGGTCATATTTCTTCATTATTAGTTCAGTTAACTTTAATGGAGCCAAATCAACATAACAAAATTTTGGAAGCGGTAAATGATTAATATTATGAATTCTATCCATTAATTAACCAATTTAATTTAAAAGGATGAAAACAATGATTGCCTTTGCATATGTAATGATATTTTTTTTTCTGAATCCGGATATTGTAAAGCGACCGCAACAAGATCTTACAGCTAAAGACATTGTTGAGAAAGCTGATGATAATATGCGTGGTAAAACCTCACAAGCAAACATCACTATTAAAATTATTAGACCCACCTGGAGTAGAGAAATGAATATGAAAGCTTGGTCCAAGGGAGATGATTATTCTATGATTTTAGTTAAATCACCACCAAAGGAAAAAGGAACCGTTTTTTTAAAACGAGTTAAAGAAGTATGGAACTGGATTCCTTCCATTGAACGGAATATAAAATTGCCACCTTCAATGATGTCACAAAGTTGGATGGGAACCGATTTTACCAATGATGATTTGGTAAAAGAAGCTTCTTCTGTGGTAGATTATACACATAAACATTTAGGCAAAGAAACCATTACAGGAAAAGAGTGTTACAAAATAGAAATGATTCCAAAACCTTCAGCAGCCATTGTTTGGGAAAAAGTAATTGTTTGGATTGATATAAAAGATTTTTTACAGTTAAAAGCCGAATTCTACGATGAAGATGGCGAGTTGGTGAATATTATGAATTCCGGAGCCGTGAAAGAAATGGGCGGTAGAAAAATTACTTCAAAAATAGAAATGATTCCTGTTGATAAAGAAGGGAATAGTACCTGGATTATTTATAATAATATTGTTTTTGATGAAGAAATAGACGATAATTTTTTCACAACCAGAAATATGAAACAATTAAAATAAGATGTTTTTAAAATTGGCATGGCTAAACATATGGCGTAATAAACGACGCACTATAATAACAACGGCATCGGTATTTTTTGCTGTTTTGTTAGCTGTTGCCACCCGTTCTATGACCAATGGTATTTATGAAAACATGATATATAATGTGGTAAGTTATTCATCGGGCTATTTACAAATTCATCAAAAAGGGTATTGGGATGAACAGTCTATAGACAATACTTTTGCCGAGGACAAACAACTGTCTCAAAGTTTACTGAATAATCAGGCTATTGAACATATTATGCCTCGTTTAGAAACCTTTGCGTTGGCTTCTTATGCTGATAAAACGAAAGGCGTTTTAATTTTAGGAATTGATCCTGAAAAGGAAAAAGAGGTTAACAATTTGCACGAAAAAGTAGTACAAGGAAATTATATTGAAACATTGAATGACAATGCTGTTGTAATTGGTGAAGGTTTGGCTACTCAGCTAAAATTAAAAGTCAATGATACTTTGGTGCTATTGGGACAAGGATATCATGCAAGCAGTGCCGCAGGAAAATATTGGGTAAAAGGAATCATAAAATTAGGGTCGCCGCAGTTGAATAATAACATTGTGTATATGCCAATTCAACAAGCTCAATTTATGCACGGTGCAGAAAATAGATTAACAGCCATTTCCATCATGTTAAATAAATCCACGAGTATTGACAAGCTTAAATCTTCCTTACAAAAACAACTGGATACTGATAAATATGAGGTAATGAGTTGGAAAGAAATGATGCCGGAAATGGATCAATTTATTACAGCTGACAGCACAGGACATTACATTATTATTGGAGTACTTTATTTTATTATTTCTTTCGGATTATTTGGTACGTTGTTAATGATGACTTTTGAGCGTTCACGAGAATTTGGAATTTTAATAGCCATAGGTATGAAAAAAAGATATCTGGCAGTAATTCTACTATTGGAATCTTTAATGATTTCCTTAATTGGTTGTTTGGCAGGAGTAGTAGCTGGCATCCTTTTGGTGCAATGGTTTACTAAATATCCGGTTCATTTTAGTGGTGAACTTCAAGAGATTTATGAGAATTATGGAATAGAACCTATCATCTATTTTTCGAGTGATGAGAAAATTTTTATTGCTCAAACATTAATTGTTTTAACATTATCTATCATACTTGCATTTTATCCTTGTTTTAAGGTGATGAATTTAAAACCTATAGAAGCTATAAATAAATAATATATGTTGTTACAAATTGCATGGCGAAATATTTGGCGCAATAAAACCAGAAGTTTTGTTGTGATCTGCTCCATAATTATTGGTTTATGGGCCGGGGTTTTTATGCTTGCATTTTCATGGGGATTGTACAAAAATAATATTGATGATACCATCTTCAAACAACTGTCTCATATTCAAATCCATCATCCTTCGTTTAAAGTTGAGAACGAATCAAAATACACTATTTCAAATACCGACGAAATTATTCACAAACTGCAATCCAATGAAAATGTAGCTTCTGTAAGTTCACGTGTTATCACAACAGGTATGATTACTTCACCAACTACTGCAAGTGGTGTAAAAATTTATGGAATAACACCTTTATCAGAAGAAACTCAAATAGGCTTGAATGAAAATGTTAGGCAAGGAACTTATTTTGAATCTGGTAAAGATAATGAGATTTTAATTGGAGAGAAACTGGCAAAAAAACTAAAAATTAAAGTCAAAAGTAAAGTGGTATTAACTTTTACAGATGTTGAAAATGAGATAGTTTCAGCAGCTTTTAGGGTAGGGAGTCTTTACAGGTCTAAAAATATTTCTTTAGATGAAGTAAATGTGTATGTCCAGAAAAACCAATTAGGAAAACTGTTGGGGTTAGAAGCTACAGAAAGCAATGAAATAGCCATATTGTTAAAAAATGAAGCGCAACTGGACTCAGTAAAAGCATACAGTGCCAGTTTCGTTTCCAAAGGGAAAGTTGAAGATTGGAAAGAGCTTTCACCTGAGCTTGGAATGGTAATAGAATCCTTCAATATGTACACCTACATTATTACCGGAATTATTTTACTCGCATTAACTTTTGGAATCGTAAACACCATGTTAATGTCGGTTTTAGAA
>NZ_JBFFKM010000010.1:0-58725 GCF_041555395.1 Lutibacter sp.
CCGTAATTAAATGTCCGTGCAATTCCAACTGCGCCAATCGCATCTAATCTGTCGGCATCTTGAATTACTTCAAGTTCTCTGGAATTGAATGTTTGTTCAAAATTTCCGCCTTTGAAAGAAATATTACTGATAATATTTTCAATATGGATGATAATGGAATCCTCGACAAATTGACTTTCTAAAAACTCACGGGCTATCTTAGGTCCAATAGTTTCATCTCCGTCATGAAATTTTGAATCGGCAATATCGTGCAACAAGGCACCCAGCTCCACCACAAATCCATCAACATTTTCATTCTTTGAAATTAATTTCGCATTATTCCAAACGCGTAAAATATGAAACCAGTCATGACCGCCTTCGGCATTTATTAAAGTTTCTTTTACAAAATATTCAGTATTTGAAATTATATGTTGTTTGTTCATGGTATAAAATTAAAAAACTGCCGATAAAATCAGCAGTTTTAAATAACTATTTTTCAGCATTAATTTACCGCTGTACACTTTCCGTTTATACAAGTAACTTCGTTGGGCGGTAAAACATAAGAGCAATCTGAAATAACCCCCCATTTTTTGTTGTAGGCATTTTCAAGCGCGTTGTAAGTTGCTGCTTTTTGCTGAAGCAATACAATATCAATTGAAGTGCTGTACACGAGGTAGGTTTTTGGTCCGCCGCAAGCTTTGCTTCCGAAGGCAATATAATCGCAACTTGCATTTTCTGAACATATGCCTGAATCAATTAACAGTTCAATCTCCTCTTGCAAAGCAGTTAGTTCGGCCAAATCTTCTTCTTTGCCTGATTCGGAATTATTTGTGCAACTAAAAACGATTGCCAATAAGGCAATCGTTTTTAAGGTGTTTTTAAAGATTTTCATAAATATAGATTTTATTATAAGTATTGAGTATTTAGAAATCAACTGCTTCATTGAAAATCAAATAGTTTATAAAAATGAGAGAATGTTTATTTTAACAAAACTCCTCGTAAGCAGAGGCTAAATTTGAAGCAATCACTTCAGCAGGTCGTCCTTCAATATGATGACGCTCTAACATATGAACCAAAACACCATCTTTAAACAAGGCAATTGCCGGTGATGATGGAGGAAATGGAATCATATTTTCACGTGCTTTTGCTGTGGCTTCACTGTCAACACCTGCAAAAACTGTTACTAAATTTGTTGGTGTTTTATCATATTGTAAAGAAACAACTGCTCCGGGACGTGCTGTACCGGCGGCACAACCACAAACGGAATTAACAACAACCAATGTGGTGCCTTCTTTTTTTAAGGCTGCTTCAACTTCCTGAGCGTTATGTAATGATATAAAACCTGCATTTTCAAGCTCCGCTTGCATGGGTTTTACCAATTCTGGTGGATACATATTTTTATTTTTTTAGTTAAATGTAATTTAGGTACAAATATAAGAGTTTAAATATGAAATGACTAAACACAAATTTTAATTATCTCTTGGTTAAAAAAATTTATAACTTTTTTAACAATTGTAATGCCGTTAACTTTTAGGATACTGACAAATCAATGTATCTTTGGCCATTAAATTAAAATTATGGGGAATTTCGTTAAATGGTTGGGAGCAGGACTTGGTTTTACGCTGGGAGGTCCAATCGGAAGTATTTTAGGTTTTGCAGTTGGCAGTTTTATTGATGGATTTTCAAGAGAAGATATTGAACTCGCAAGAACATATGGATCAACAGGAAGAAACGTACAATCTGGAGATTTTGAAATAAGCTTATTGTTATTATCGTCAGTTGTTATTAAAGCCGACGAAAAAATAGATGAGCGCGAATTGTTGTATGTCAGAGATCATTTTAAGCAAATGTACGGAGAAGAACGCGCTATTAACGCATATAAATTATTCAATGTATTTATTAAAAACAACCAAATATCAACACTTCAAGTTTGCACGCAAATACGTCAAAATTTAACGCATGCTTCACGTTTGCAGCTGGTTCACTTTTTGTTTGGCATTGCGAATTCGGACGGAGCCGTTCTTGAAGTTGAGGTAAATGCCATAAAAACCATTGCAGGCTATCTTTATGTTAGTCCACACGATTTTGAATCCATAAAAGCGATGTTTTACAGTAGTTCCGATAGCGCTTATACAATTTTAGAAATTGATAAAACAGCTGACAATAACCAGTTAAAATTGGCATACCGAAAAATGGCGAAAAAATACCATCCGGATAAACTGCAGCATCTTGGCGAAGAACATATAAAAGGTGCTGAAGAAAAATTCAAGCAGGTGAGCAAGGCCTATGAACAAATTCAAAAAGAAAGAGGCTTGTAATATTTTTTCTTTCAATTTTAATCAAAATTACTACTATTTCAGCCTAAAATTAGTCTGTATTTTTTTACAATTTATGAAATGATATTTTCAATAAAATACGTAATTTCGCACACTAATTGATTTAAGGGCATAAAATGAGCAAAAAATTTAGAGAATATAAAGGATTGGACCTCACTAAAGTAGCGGAAGAGACTTTGGCGTTTTGGGAAGCGGAACATATTTTCGAAAAAAGTATTAGCACAAGAGACGAAAAGAAATCCTATGTATTTTATGAAGGACCTCCTTCTGCAAATGGATTACCGGGAATTCATCACGTGATGGCTCGTGCCATTAAAGATATTTTTTGTCGTTATAAAACCCTTCAGGGATTTCAGGTTAAACGAAAAGCAGGCTGGGATACGCATGGTTTACCTATTGAATTGGGTGTTGAAAAGGAATTGGGAATTACCAAAGAAGATATCGGAAAAAAAATTTCCGTTGAAGAATATAATGAAGCATGTAAAAATGCGGTCATGCGATATACGGATGTTTGGAACGATTTAACCAAACGCATTGGCTATTGGGTTGATATGGAAGATCCTTATGTGACCTACAAACCAAAATATATGGAAACAGTTTGGTGGCTGCTTTCCCAATTGTATAAGAAAGGATTGATTTATAAGGGATACACCATTCAGCCTTATTCTCCAAAAGCCGGAACAGGTTTAAGTTCTCATGAGCTAAATCAGCCGGGAACTTATCAGGATGTAACTGATACAACAGCTGTTGCACAGTTTAAAGCAATAAAAAACACCCTGCCTCAGTTTTTGCAAGAAGTTGACGGTGAGATTTATTTTTTAGCCTGGACAACAACTCCCTGGACGCTTCCTTCAAATACAGCGCTAACAGTAGGGAAAAAAATTGACTATGTTTTAGTGAAATCTTTCAACCAATATACTTTTGAACCTATCAATGTAATTTTGGCAAAAGCATTGGTAAGCAAACAATTTTCAGCTAAATTCTTAGCTGTTGAAAATGAAGTTGATTTGTTGAGCTATCATGAAAACGACAAGAAAATTCCATTTTTTGTTTTAAAAGAATTTAAAGGAACGGATATTTTAGAGTCAAAATATGAGCAATTAATGACTTATGCACTTCCATATAAAAACCCAGAAAATGCATTTAGGATAATTTCGGGGGATTTTGTGACTACGGAAGACGGTACAGGAATTGTTCACACGGCCCCAACCTTTGGAGCCGATGATGCTATGGTTGCGAAACAGGCAAATCCTGAAGTGCCGCCTATGTTGGTGTTGGATGATTTTGGAAATCCTGTTCCGTTGGTTGATTTACAAGGGAGATTCACTAAACACATGGGTGAGTTTGCAGGCAAATATGTAAAAAACGAATATTATGACGAAGGTGAAGCTCCGGAGCGTTCATTAGACGTCGATATTGCCATAAAATTAAAAGAAGAAAATAAGGCATTCAACGTAGAAAAGTACCGTCACAGTTATCCGCATTGCTGGAGAACGGATAAACCGATATTGTACTACCCGTTAGATTCCTGGTTTATTAAAGTTACCGAGAAGCGTGATAGAATGTTTGAATTAAATAGTACGATTAACTGGAAACCAAAATCAACCGGCGAAGGCCGATTTGGCAACTGGCTGAAAAATGCGAACGACTGGAACTTGTCACGATCACGTTATTGGGGGATTCCATTGCCAATTTGGAGAACTGAAGACGGAACGGAAGAAATATTTATAGGGTCGGTTGAAGAATTAAAAGCAGAAATGAAACGTTCCGTTGATGCAGGCACCATGAAGAAGGATATATTTTCAGCGTTTGAGGTGGGAAATATGAGCGAAGAAAACTATGATAAAATTGACCTTCATAAAAATGTTGTGGATGAAATTGTCTTAGTTTCCGCTTCGGGAAAACCAATGAAACGCGAAGCCGATTTAATTGATGTTTGGTTCGATTCAGGTTCTATGCCTTATGCTCAATGGCATTATCCGTTCGAAAACAGGGAATTAATAGACGAAAATAAATTCTTTCCAGCCGATTTTATTGCTGAAGGCGTTGACCAAACCAGAGGTTGGTTTTACACGCTTCACGCTATAGGAACCATGGTTTTTGATTCTGTTGCTTATAAAAATGTAGTGTCAAACGGATTGGTATTGGACAAGGAAGGCAAAAAAATGTCGAAGCGATTGGGTAATGCAGTTGACCCTTTTGAAACTATGGATAAATATGGTGCCGATGCAACTCGTTGGTACATGATTTCAAATGCAAATCCATGGGACAATTTAAAATTTGACATTGAAGGCATTGATGAGGTTCGAAGAAAATTCTTTGGAACAATTTACAATACGTATTCCTTCTTTTCATTGTATGCAAATTTGGATAATTTTTCCTATTCCGAAGAAGAAATCGCTATAAATGAAAGACCTGAAATTGATCGTTGGATTTTATCTGAACTCAATACCTTAATTAAAAATGTTGAAAGTTTTTATGAAGATTATGAGCCAACAAAAGCGGCTCGTGCCATTCAGGATTTTGTTTCAGAAAATCTAAGCAACTGGTTTGTGCGCTTAAGTAGAAGACGTTTTTGGAAAGGTGATTACGAAAAAGATAAAGTTTCAGGATATCAAACACTATACACTTGTCTGTTAACGGTGGCGAAATTGGGCTCTCCAATTGCACCATTTTTTATGGACAATCTTTACAAAGATTTAACAAATGTTTCTGAAAAAGAAAAATTTGAATCCATACATTTGGCAAATTTTCCAGCGTATGATAAAAGTTTAGTAGACAATAAGTTAGAGCATAAAATGCAACAGGCTCAAAAAATAGCATCTATGGTTTTATCATTGCGTAAAAAGGAAATGATAAAAGTGCGTCAGCCCTTGCAAAGAATTATGATTCCGGTGTTAAATGAAGAAGAAAGGCAGGAAATTTTAGCTGTTGAAAACCTAATTAAATCGGAAGTGAACGTCAAAGAAATTGAATTGATTGATGATGCTTCGGGAATAGTGGTGAAAACCATTAAACCTAATTTTAAGGTGTTGGGACCAAGGTTTGGAAAAGATATGAAAATAATATCCGAAGCTATCCAAAATTTAACACAAAAAGATATCGCAACTGTTGAAAAACAGCAAGAAATATCGTTGGTTATAAATGATAAAGTTGTAAATTTAAGCCTCAGTGAAGTTGAAATCGCTTCACAGGATATTGAAGGATGGTTAGTGGCCAATCAGGGCGGTTTAACGGTTGCTTTAGACATTACAATTACTGATGATTTAAGGATGGAAGGAAATGCTAGAGAGTTGGTAAACAGGGTTCAGAATTTACGTAAGGATTCGGGACTGGAAGTTACTGACAAAATTACTTTAGTTATTCAAAAAAATGATATATTAGAGCGTTCAATTGAGGCAAATGAACACTATATTAAAACAGAAACTTTAACGAAAGAACTCGTTTTTGCGGATAAATTAGAAAATGGTACAGAAATTGCCTTTGACGATGTAAAAACGAAAATATTAATAAAGAAAAATTAGGATATGGACGATAATAATAGATATTCAGATAAAGACTTGGCTGAGTTTAAGGAATTGATTTTAAAAAAAATTGAATATGCTCAGGAGGATTTGGCATTGATAAAAAGCACCTTTAAAAACGATAGCGATAATGGCACTGATGACACTTCACCGACGTTTAAAGCTTTTGAAGAAGGTTCAGAAACTATGTCAAAAGAAGCAAATGTGCAATTGGCGATTCGTCAGGAAAAATTTATTCGCGATTTAAAAAATGCCTTGCAGCGCATTGAAAACAAAACCTATGGAGTTTGTCGCGTAACCGGTAAATTAATTCAAAAGGAACGTTTAAAATTAGTACCACATGCAACTTTGAGCATTGAGGCAAAAAACATGCAACAATAATAAATTTTAAATCTTATAAATAAGAAGCTTCCTAAGTGGAGGGGGCTTCATTTTTTAATACGCATAAATAATTTACTACCATTGAAAAAACCCATCATCATTATAATTTTAATATTGTTAATTGATCAAATTAGCAAAATATATATAAAAACTAATTTTTTGTATGGTGAAGAGGTCCTTGTTTTTGATTGGTTCCGCATTCATTTTATTGAAAATAACGGAATGGCCTGGGGTGCTGAATTTGGCGGTAAAACCGGTAAATTATTCTTAACAGTTTTTAGGCTGTTTGCCATTACCGGAATAGGATATTGGCTTTATAGCTCCGTTAAAAAAAACGCGCCAACTATTCTGATAATTACCATTTCTCTGATTTTCGCTGGAGCAATGGGAAATATTATAGATTCTGTTTTCTACGGTGTCATATTCGATACGCCCAGAAATGCTGTTGCAACGTTGTTTGCCGACAAACCTTACGGTACATTATTTCACGGTAAAGTGGTAGACATGCTATATTTCCCTATTTGGAGTGGGGATTTACCTGGCTGGGTACCTTTTTGGGGAGGAAAACCTTTTACTTTTTTTAATGCTATTTTTAACATCGCAGACGCTTCAATTTCTATAGCGGTAGGCATTTTAATTTTCTTCAACAAAAAAGCATTTCCAAAAGAGACTGAAGAAAATAATTAAAATTTCAGGCGTTGAGTTCTTAATTCCTCAACAAATTTTGACAGATCATCAATTTCCACATGGCTCATCATGATCACTTTATACCATTTGTTGTCTCCTTCATGAGTTTCTGGAACCAAACCAAATTTATGTGCAATATTTTCAGGTACAAACTCCGATTTTATGGTGACAATATTCATAAACGGGTCTCTGTAATAAGCAATATTTAAGTCGTCTAATTGCGCGCAAAACCATTCAGTACGCAACAAGAGTGTACTTATTTTTTCAAACCAGCCATAATATCCATAACTGAATAAAATCATCCAAACAGCAATGGCATTGGCTCCGGAGCGGCTTCCAACCATTGTTAAATCCATTCCGTCAACATATTGCGCTTCTTTGGTAAGCACATTTTCAATTAGGCCTTTTCTGCATAAAAACACACCTGTTCCATAAGGCGCTTGCAACATTTTATGTGCATCAATGGTGATTGAAGAAACATGAGGGTTTTCAAAATTAATGGTGGATTGCCTGTTGGAAATTGGGTATATAAATCCGCCAAAAGCACCATCAACATGTATTTTAAAAGGGACATGATGTTTTGTTAATATTTCGGCATAAATATCGGGGTTGTCAACCGAGCCAAACATGGTTGTCGCCATATTCGAAATGACCATAAAGTATTTTTTGCCTTCGTTAATTAATTTTTTTACGATAGCGTCAAGTGCTTCAACATGAATCTCCCTCGAATTAAAATCGACCGGAATGCTGACGTTTTCCACATTTAATATATTGGACCCTTTATGAACCGAATAATGCGTGTCTTCAGAAGATAAAATAACCATTTCTTCTAAAGTTGCGTGGTATTTCTTTTTAAAAAGATTTCTGTAAATCCAAAGTGCCTGCATATTTGCTTCGGTGCCGCCAGTTGCAATATAACCGTCATATTCATTTTCTTTAGCCTTAAAAATATCAACGGCCAATACTTGAATTACTTCTTTTTCGAGTTCCTGGGAGCCTTTAAAAGCTTCTTCCGATTTTCCTAAAGTATGACAGCCAATATTATTGGGATTTGCGATATACGATTTTAACAAAGGCGATTCACTCAAAAAAGCCCCGCTTGTATTAAATACATTTTCATCTAATTTGGAGACTGGATAGCCCAAATATTTGCTGCTTTGAAAATCAATGGTTGATTCCAGCGCTTCATCAATGCGTTTTATTAATTTCTCTCTTGTATATTTTTTCCAGTACTTCATATTTCTAATTATTAATAAAAAACACCTTGATTAAAGATCAATTTTTATACTTTTCGCAAAATTACACATTTTTTGTTGTTAAAAATAACCAAAACTTTACTTTAGACAAGAACAATACAAATTCAATAAAAAATCTGTAATTTTATTTTTTTAAATCATACCGCTTTTTGGAATTAGAAATTCAAATAAAGACATTGCCATCTCTTCCCGGTGTTTATCAGTACTATGATAAAAACGGGACTATTTTATATGTAGGAAAAGCCAAGAACTTGAAGAAAAGGGTTTCATCGTACTTTAATAAAACCCATGAAATTGCCAAAACAAATGTGTTGGTGAAGAAAATTGCAACAATTGAACATATTGTTGTGGATACGGAAACCGACGCCTTGCTGCTGGAAAACAATTTGATTAAAAAGTACCAGCCGCGTTATAATGTGATGCTGAAAGATGACAAAACCTATCCGTGGATTTGTATTAAAAAAGAGCGCTTTCCACGTATTTTTTTAACAAGAAATGTTATCAAAGATGGCTCAGAGTATTACGGACCCTATCCTTCCGTGAAAATGGCAAAAGCCTTATTGGATTTAATAAAAGAATTGTATCAATTACGTTCATGCAGTTACGATTTAAGCGAAAAAAACATTGAAACTAAAAAATATAATATTTGCCTCGATTTTCATATTGGAAATTGCAAGGGACCTTGTGAGGGACTTCAAGCAGAAATGGATTACGACAAAGACATTCAGGCGATAAGAAACATAGTGAAAGGAAATTTTAAAGAATCTTTGCAGCAGTTTTATGACCTGATGATTTATTATTCCGCTGAAATGGAGTTTGAAGAAGCTCAAAAAATTAAAGAAAAAATTGATGTTTTGGGCAATTATCAGGCAAAATCTACTGTTGTAAACCCCTCAATATCAAATGTGGATGTTTTTTCAATTGTATCCGATGAAAGCTATAGCTACGTAAACTTTTTAAAAATAGCGAATGGGGCTATCATTCAATCTCATACCGTTGAAATTAAAAAGAAACTGGACGAAACTGATAAAGAATTATTGGAACTGGCAATTATTGAAATCAGGCAGCGATTTAACTCACAATCAACTGAAGTTTATGTTCCTTTTGAAGTGGATTTAGGAGAAAACATAAAAGTGACAATACCTAAACTTGGTGATAAGAAAAGAATTATAGATTTGAGTTTACGAAATGCCAAATATTACCGGCAGGAGCAGTTTAAACAGTTGAAAATTATAGATCCGGATAAGCACGTAAATAGAATTATGGCACAAATGCAAAAGGATTTACGCTTAACTGCAGAACCTAGATATATTGAATGTTTTGACAATTCAAATATTCAGGGAACAAATCCGGTTGCTGCCTGTGTGGTGTTCAAAAACGGTAAAGCAAGCAAGAAGGATTATAGGCATTATAACATAAAAACGGTTGAAGGACCTGATGATTTTGCTTCAATGGAAGAAGTTGTTTTCAGGAGATATAAAAGGTTGCTGGAGGAAGGACAAGAATTGCCTCAGTTAATTGTTATTGACGGTGGGAAAGGACAATTGACTTCAGCATTAAAAAGTCTGGATATTTTAGGATTGCGTCATAAAATTGCCATTGTTGGAATCGCCAAGCGTTTGGAAGAAATCTATTATCCAGGTGATCCTGTGCCTTTATATTTAAATAAAACTTCTGAGACCTTAAAAATTATTCAGCAATTACGCAATGAAGCGCATAGATTTGGTATAACGCATCATCGAAATAAAAGAAGTAAAAACGCACTGGATAATGAATTGGAACAAATTTTAGGTATTGGAAAACAAACTGTTGTATCTTTATTGAAGCATTTTAAATCGCCAAAAAGAGTTGCGCTTGCATCATTTGATGAGTTAGGGCATGTTGTTGGAAAATCGAAAGCCGTTATTATTTTTAACTATTTTCAAAAAAATAAAAATTAATGAAAAGAATTTTACCGCTTGTTTTTATACTTTCTATGACGTTTTCATTTTCGCAGGAAGTTGTTGAAAAAAAAGACATAAAAGTAGGCCTTGTCCTTAGTGGTGGAGGAGCAAAAGGGTTTGCGCATGTTGCCGTTTTAAAGGTTTTGGAAGAAGCGGGCGTACGCATAGATTTTATTGGAGGCACCAGTATGGGAGCCATTATTGGAGGTTTGTACGCTTCAGGTTATAGCGCAAACCAACTCGATTCCATTATTAGAGATACAAATTTTAATAAAATTCTGACAGATGATTTGCCGCGCAAATCCAAACCATTTTATGAAAAGGAAAGTGGCGAAAAATACATACTTACGGTCCCTATAAAAAAGGGGAAATTAGGGATGCCTACCGCGTTGTCAAATGGGCAAAACGTACTCAATTTATTAACTCAATTAACGCAGCATGTAAATAATATTAGCGATTTTAGCGAGTTGCCAATACCTTTCGTTTGTATTGCGACCAATTTAGAAACGGGGCAACAAGAAGTTTTAAATAATGGGTTTTTACCGGTAGCCATATTGGCAAGCGGTGCATTTCCAACATTACTGGCTCCGGTTGAGATTAATGGAAAGTTGCTGACTGATGGCGGAATAACTAATAATTTTCCTGTTGAAGAAGTAAAAGCCATGGGAGCCGATGTAATTATTGGGGTTGACATTCAAAGCGGACTGGACAGTAAAGAAAAGTTAAATTCAGCGGTAAAAATATTAAATCAAATAGTTGGTTTTCAAATGTATAAATCAATGGCGCATAAATATGATAGTTTGGAATTGGTCATAAAACCAAACTTAAAATTGTATAATGTTGTTTCTTTTGATAAAATAAAAGAAATTATGGCGGAAGGCGAAATGTCTGCACGTGATAAGTTTGGCCAATTAAAAGCAATTGCGGAAAGGCAGACGCATACTTTAGATCGAAAAACAGATATTGATCAAATTGAGGAATTTAGTATAAAACAAATTGAAATTGACGGAAACAATTCTTATACGCGGGATTATATTTTAGGAAAAATAAATTTAAGGATTGGAGAAACAACTAATTATAAGAGGGTAGTTGAAAGCATTAATAATTTATCGGCTACCGGTAATTTTGAAAATGTTCTGTATCAAATAGCGCATGAAAATGATGGCTGTATTATAAATCTTAAAGTAAAAGAATATCAAGTATCTAATTTTTTGAAATTAGGAGCACATTATGATGATATATACAATACAGGAATTTTATTAAATGCGACCTCAAAACATATTTTGACTAACAATGATTTGCTGTCGGCAGATTTAATATTGGGAGACAATTTGAGGTATAATTTTGATTATTTTATTGATAATGGATTTTATTGGAGTTTTGGACTGAAATCAAGATATAATAATTTTAATGCAAATGTTAAATTTGACGAGGCTAATGCAAATAAAATAAATTTAAATTATGAAGATTTAACCAATCAGATTTATCTTCAAACTGTATTTGGCAGGAAATTCGCAATTGGTGCTGGAGGTGAATTTAAAAGGATTAAGGTATATTCAGAAACAATTTCTGGTTTCGAAAATAATGGGGAACCAATCAACGGAAGATTATACTTTGACAGGTCAAATTATTTAAATTTAATTGCCTATTTAAAAATTGACACTTACGATAAAAAATATTTTCAAAAAGAAGGGGCCTATTTGGATGTGGATTTCAGATGGTATTTAGGCTCTTCTGATTTTAATAATAATTTTGTTTCCTTTTCACAACTTAAAGGGAAAATAGGATTCGCACATACGTTTTTTGATAAGTTCACTGCCCATTTTATTTCTGAGGCAGGGATAACTATTGGTGAAAATTTGAATAGGGCATTGGAATATAATGTAGGAGGTTATGGAGAAAATTTCATAAATACTTTTATTCCACTTAACGGGTATGATTTTGGCGTACTTAATGGGAATTCATTTCTTCACTCAACCTTTATGTTTAGGTATGAGTTTTTACCGAAAAATTATTTTCAGGCAACGGCAAATTATGCTAGGGTAGGAAGTGATTTGTTTAATGAAGGCAGGATTTTTGAAGACACAAAGTCCGGTTATATGCTTGGCTATGGATTGGATACTTTTTTGGGACCTATTGAAGTTAATTATTCCTGGTCACCCGATCATAAGGAGAATTACTGGTATTTTAACGTTGGGTATTGGTTTTAAAAAAAAAAGTCCTGCAAAATTTGCAGGACTTTTTAGATATTGATGCCTTATTTAGTCAATTATTTTACCTTCATTATCGGTAAAATCAAATCTTAAATATTGGTAGGTAATTCTAGGTAAAATTTTGATCCACTTTTTATATTTCAGGAACCATCGCATTTGAATTGATGGAAATCCCTTTTTTAAGTATGCTACAATAAAAGGATGTGTATTTAAAGTAATATTTACATGCGCTTCTGAAATTACGAGTCTTTCAAGTTCAGATTCAATTTTATCCAACAAAATAATTGGAGATTCAACTTCTCCAACACCGCTAGGATTAGGTTCTTGAGTTTTTATAACCAATTCCGGTCGCACGCGTTGTCTGGTAATTTGAACCAAACCAAACTTGCTTGGCGGTAATATTTTATGTTTAGTCTTGTCAAATTCCATTTCAGCCTTTAAATGGTCGAAAAGTTTTTGCCTGTGTTCAGGGGAATTCATGTCAATAAAATCAACAACAATAATACCTCCCATATCTCGCAATTGTAATTGTCTTGCGATTTCAGAAGCCGCAATTAAATTAACCTCAAGTGCGGTATCGGCTTGTGTGTTGGCTTTGTTTGAACGATTGCCACTGTTTACGTCAATTACATGAAGTGCTTCGGTATGTTCAATAACCAAATAAGCTCCCTTACTCATAGAAACTGTTCTGCCAAATGATGTTTTTATTTGGCGTTCAATTCCATGTTTTTCAAAAATGGGAACTTGTGACTTGTATAATTGCACGATAGACTCTTTTTTTGGCGCGATTTCTTGTAAATACTCTTTAATTTCTAAAAACAAAATTTCGTCATTAGTTACAATACTTGTAAACGAATCATTAAACAAATCTCTTAAAATGGAAGAGGCTCTGTTTAATTCACTTAAAACTTTAATGGGTGTTTGTTGTGTTTTGACAGTAACAATTTGTTTACACATGGCTACCCATCGTTCTAAAGAATTTTGTAAATCCTTATCCAGTTCTGCGACTTTTTTATTTTCGGCCACAGTTCTTATAATGACACCAAAACCTTTAGGTTTAATGCTTTTGATTAGTCTTTTTAATCGTTCTTTTTCTTCCGGATCATTAATTTTTTGAGAAACTGAAACTCTGTCAGAAAAAGGAACCAATACCAAATATCTACCCGCAATGGATATTTCTGAACTCATCCGCGGACCTTTGGTAGATATGGGCTCTTTTACAATTTGTACTAATAAATTTTGACCTGTTTTTAGAACATCAACGATACTTCCGTTTTTGTCAATATCCTTTTCTAGTTGAAAATTCTTTAATGTGAAATCTTTAATTTTACCTGTAGTTATACCTTTAATAAATTTATTTAAGGATAGTAGTTGTGCTCCTAAATCATGATAATGCAAAAAACCATCTTTTTCATAACCTACATCAACAAACGATGCATTTAAACCAGATAGAACTTTGCCGATTCTTGCTAAAAAAATATCTCCGACGGAGAATTTATTGCCAGTCGATTCATTGTTTAGTGCTGTTAATCTACCATCTTTTAATAAGGCAAAATCAATATCAGAGAAATTTGATCTAATTATTAATTCTGTTTTCACTCTGAATTGTTTTGTGTTCAGATAAATACCTGAACGATTTATACTAAGTTTTACAGGGTAATATACCCAACAATATTTGCATTTACTGCAAATATTTATTTCAAGGAACTTTTAAATTGAAAAGAAAAAAGTAAGCCAAGCTTACTTTTTCTTTTTATGTCTGTTTGCTCTTGCTCTTTTTTTACGTTTATGAGTCGATATTTTCGCTCTCTTTCTTTTTTTACCGCTTGGCATAATTAAAAGTTGTTTTTATATTAATAAATATTTTTAACCTACTTTGAAGTTGGTTATACCGCTACCTTACTTTTTACACCTTCTACAAATACTTTTGCAGGCTTAAATGAGGGGATGTTGTGAGCCGGAATTTTAATTGTGGTGTTTTTTGAAATGTTTCTTCCAGTTTTTTCAGCTCTTGTTTTAATGATAAAACTTCCAAAACCTCTTAAATAAACATTGTCTCCTTTTTCCAAAGAATTTTTTACCTCTTCCATGAACGCTTCAACAGTTGCTAAAACATCTGCTTTTTCTATTCCAGATTTGTCTGCAATATTTGATACGATTTCTGCTTTCGTCATTTTTAATATGGGTTATATGTTATTATAAAATTAAGACGGCAAATATATGATATAATAATGAAATTCAAAAAGTTAATTCACTAAAATTTAATTAATTAAAAGATGTATCATTGTATTTTATAAAAAAAGTGATGATTTTCTCTAAACAACTAAGATACTGGTATTTACACAATAAAAGAGATCTACCTTGGCGCACCACAATTGACCCATATACTATTTGGGTCTCCGAAATTATTTTGCAGCAAACCCGAGTTGACCAAGGAATGTCTTATTATTTTCAGTTTATTAAAAATTTTCCGACAGTTTTTCATCTGGCAGCAGCTTCTGAAGAACAGGTATTAAAGCTTTGGCAAGGGCTGGGCTATTATTCCAGAGCCAGAAACCTTCATTTTTCCGCAAAATATATTGTAAATGAATTAAACGGGAATTTTCCCATAACCTATAACGAACTTTTAAAACTAAAAGGTGTTGGCGATTATACTGCTTCGGCAATTGCCTCAATTTGTTTTAATGAACCAACGGCGGTTGTTGATGGAAATGTTTATCGTGTTTTGGCGCGTTACTTTGGAATTGACATAGCCATAAACTCTTCCAGAGGAATTAAAACTTTTAAACAATTGGCACAACAGTTAATTGATGAAGAAAATCCTGGTACGTATAATCAGGCCATTATGGAATTTGGCGCACTCATGTGCAAACCTAACAATCCGGATTGTGAAATTTGTCCTTTAAACAACAGCTGTTTTGCCTTGTCGAAAAATAGCGTTAAAGACCTTCCCATAAAAGAAAAGAAAGCGAAAGTTAAAACAAGGCACTTTAATTATATTGTGATTCATTCAAGAGACCATCAAACTAAAATTGTTAAGCGCAAAACAGGAATATGGCAAAATCTTTATGAGTTTCCATTAATAGAAACGAACAGTATTATTGATGAAGAGCAACTCATTGAACATGAAATATTTAAGGAGTTATTCTGTGATTTAGACGTAAATGTTGAACTTTTTGATAAAGAAGTACTCGTACACAAATTAACCCATCAACATATTTATACAAAATTTTGGGTGGTGACTACCGGTTCATCATCTAATTTTTCACTTCCTTGGAAAACAATAAAAAAATATCCGGTTCCTGCATTGATTGATAATTTTTTAAATCGATATAAAATCAACTAAATTTTAGTACTTTTGGTAATTAATCAACACTTAAAAAAATGGCGGGGACAATAAATAAAGTTATACTAATAGGACATTTGGGTGATGAAGTAAAAATGCATTATTTTGAAGGCGGAAATGCTATTGGGCGTTTTCCTTTGGCAACAAATGAAACTTATACGAACAGACAAACCGGTGAAAAAGTTACCACAACAGAATGGCATAATATTGTGGTTAGAAATAAGTTGGCTGAAATTTGTGAAAAATATTTATCTAAAGGAGATAAGGTTTATCTTGAAGGTCGCATAAAAACACGACAATGGGAAGGTGAAGATGGAGCAAAAAGATACACCACCGAAATTCATGTGGCGGATATGACTTTCTTAACCACCAAAAAAGAATTGAATGCACCACTTCCGCAAATGGAGGCAAAACCGACTGAGCCATCAAATAAAGGTGTCACAAAACAAGAAAATGAAGAGGATGATTTGCCATTCTAAAGTTTAATTAAATTGTATTTAAGTTGGATCCTGAACCCGCGTTTTTATCACTCCTTTTATCAGCCGCTGTTTTATCAAAAGTGCTGAGCATAGTTACACTTTTTATATTGCTTATACTTTCAGCATTAATTTCCGGAGCTGAAGTTGCTTTCTTTTCACTCAGCCAAACTGATCTCAATAGAGCGTCTGAATCTAAATCAGGTAAAGAAAAATCGGTTGCTTTATTGCTGGAAAAGCCAAAAAGATTGTTGGCCACTATTTTGGTATCAAATAATTTTATAAATATATTAATCGTCCTCATTTTTGCTTATATAGGTGATTTTTTGTTTGCTGAAATAGCATCGGAACTGTTGAAATTTTTAATTGAAGTTGTTTTAGTTACCTTTTTAATTTTACTTTTTGGTGAGGTGTTACCAAAATTATATGCCTCCCGAAATTCTATGAAGTTTTCGGTTTTTATGGTGTTTCCCATTAAAATTTTGATGTCGCTTCTCTCGTTTATCAGCCTTCCGTTGTTGAGTTTAACCAATATTATTGAAAATAATTTAGGCAAACAGAAATCAAGTTTGTCGGTTGAAAAATTATCGCAGGCATTAGGACTCACTTCTAACGAGACCACAACTAAGGATGATCAAAAAATTCTTCAGGGAATCGTGAGTTTTGGAAATACTGAAACAGGGCAAATAATGACTCCGCGTATTGATATTTTTGCGCTTTCTAAAGATGAATCCTATGAAAATGTTGTTGCGAAAATTATAAATGAAGGGTTTTCAAGAATTCCGGTCTATAAGGAAAATGTCGATGATATTATTGGTGTTTTATACGCCAAGGATTTATTGCCTTATATAGACAAGAAAAATTTTGATTGGCAACAATTAATTAGGGAACCGTATTTTGTTCCCGAAAACAAAAAGTTAGACGATTTGCTGAAAGAATTTCAGGAAAAGAAAAATCATTTAGCGGTAGTTGTTGATGAATATGGAGGAACTTGTGGTATCGTTACTCTGGAAGATGTAATTGAAGAAATTGTTGGAGATATTAGTGATGAGTACGACCACGATGCTGCACTTTATTCAAAAATAGATGAAAATAATTTTTTATTTGATGGGAAAATCAATCTGAAAGATTTTTATAAAATATTGGAAATGGAAGATACTCAATTATTTGATGAGAATAAGGGAGAATCTGAAACACTCGCCGGATTTATTTTAGAAATTCATGGAAATTTCCCTATGAAACAAGAAATAATTACTTTTTTCGAGTTTTCATTTAAAGTTGAACTCATGGACGAAAAAAGAATAAAACAAATAAAGGTGACTATCAACAGGGAGTTCGTAAATGAGTAAAATGAAAAATTTTGGTGCAGTGTTTTTTTTGACTTTTATTTTAGTTGCCTGTGGTAAAGAAACTTTGCCAAAACCAATACCCTATTTAAAACTTCAATATCCAGTGCCAACTTATCAAAAAATTGAATCAAATTGTGCGTACAGTTTTGAGATTTCAAACTTAGCCAATATCAAATTTAATAACAATTGCTCCGCAAGCATTGAATATCCGCAGCTAAGAGCCACCATATATATTACCTATAGGCCTATCAACAATAATTTAGATGAAATTCTGAAGGAAGTTGAAAAATTAACTTTTGAACATACTTTAAAAGCCGATGCCATTAACGCCAAGCCTTATGAAAATTTAGAAAAAAGGGTTTTTGGTAAATTGTACAATATTGAAGGAAATGTAGCTACAAATATTCAGTTTAGAACAACCGACAGTTTGAATCATGTGCTTTCCGGCGCCTTATATTTTTATACACGACCAAACTACGATTCCATTGTGCCGGCAGTAAAATATATGGAAAAAGACATCATTCATTTAATTGAAACATTGGAATGGAAAAAACAGCAATAATCAATTTTAAATACACAAAAACAATTAGAATTTGGCTGTTAATTGGTCTAATTATGTTAATTGGCCAAGTTGTTTTAGGAGGAATAACCCGCCTTACAGGCTCTGGATTATCAATAACAACGTGGGACATTATTACTGGTGTTATTCCGCCGTTAAATGAAACAGAATGGGTAAATGCTTTTGAACTCTATAAAGAAACGCCACAGTTCCATAAAATTAATTCAACGCTTACCATACAGGAGTTTAAATTTATTTTTTTCTGGGAATATTTTCACCGACTTTGGGTGCGGTCGCTGGGATTTATTTTTTTAATTCCTTTTATAATTTTTGTGATTAAAAAGCAACTCGATTTGTTCTTAATAAAGCGGTTGGGCATCGTTATTTTGTTGACAATATTAACGGCATCTGCAGGCTGGATTATGGTTCAGAGCGGTTTGGTAAACAGGCCCTGGGTAAACGCCTATAAGCTTACCATCCATTTTACTTTGGCCGTTTTGGTGATATGGGCGATGGTTAAAACTGTTTCGGATGTTTATTTATTGGGAAGTAATAAGCTTATTGCTTCAAAAAAAATAATTCCATTTGTTATAAGTATTTCATTTGTGCAAATGGTAACAGCCGGGCTTATGGCAGGAATGAAAGCCGGATTGTATTATCCTTCCTGGCCCGATATGAATGGGGAATTTATCCCAGGCGTATTGCTAAATTCAACAAATTGGGGTTGGGACAATATGATTAATTACGACTCTTATTTATTTGCACCGGCATTAATTCAATTTACGCACAGGATGTTGGCTTATGTTTTAGCTGTATTAACAATTTATATGTTTTTTAAATTGAAAAGCAAAGTTGAAGAATCTTCAAAAAAATGGTTGAACATTACGTTAATTTTAGTGTTGGTTCAAGTTGTGCTTGGAATTTTGACGGTGTTAAATGTTCAGGGTAAAATTCCGTTGTTTTTTGGTGTAAGCCATCAATTGGTTGGCCTTTTATATTTTATGGGATTGTTATTTTTATACGATTCATTGAGAAAACATAAGGCATAAAAAAAGCTTCAAATTAATGAAGCTTTTAGTTTTTTGAGTAAAAAATAAAGATTTCTCTAATTATTCTTGTACTTCTTCAACTGTAACCGCTACTGTATCAACAGCAACTTCAACGTCTACTTCAACAGCAGGAGCTTCTTCAACAGTTACTTCAACAGCTGGAGCTTCTTCTTTAGGTGTTTCTTTACAAGAAACAGCAAATACACTTACAAATAATGCAATTGCCATAAAAAATTTAACTTGTTTCATTTTTTGATCGATTTTTATTGTTGGTACAAATTAACAACAAAATATATTAATAATAAAAAAAATATTAATTAATTTCTTCAATTTCTTTAATTTCTTCAATTTCAGTTATTTTAGTGGCCTTATATAAAGCGCCTCCACCAATTCCGGCTATCTTTTTAGCAATATCTTCTTGGCTTATTTTGCTTTCATCAAATGTGAATTGCCCAATTTTTTCTTCAAAGTTAACTTTTGAGTAGGTAACGCCCTCAACTTTAGATAATTTTGACTCAATTGTTTTGGCGCAGCCAATTTCGCAGGTCATTCCTTCAATTTCAACTTCTATGCTTTTATAAATTGCTGCAACTTCTCGTTTTTCAATCCCGGATTTTTCAACTGCTGAATTTTTTTTAGCTTCATTGCAGGAAAATAAAACAAAGGCCAATGTTATTATTGATATTGCTTTTCGCATCATTAATTTCTGTTTAATTAATGATGCGAAGTTATAAACTATTAGATTTAAATCCGAATATTTATCCGATTTTTGCATTTTAATTTTTAAATGGAAAACAAGAATTTACGATGGATTTATTTAATTGTGCTTTCATTGGTTTGGGGAAGTTCATTTATTTTAATGAAAAAAGCACTAATTGGATTGACGCCAATTCAAGTAGGGGTATTTAGGATACTTATAACAACAGTCTTTTTGCTTTTAATAGGCTTTAAGAGCTTGTTTAAGATAAAGCGAAGACATTGGTATTATTTGCTCTTAAATGGGTTTCTTGGTACTTTTTTTCCGGTATTTTTATTTGCATTTGCCGTTGAGAACATTGACAGTTCTGTTGCTTCCATTTTAAACTCACTGACACCGTTAAATACGCTAATTTTTGGCGCATTGGTTTTTGGGATTGGTTTTAGCAAAAGACAGGCTTTAGGCGTGTTGATTGGTTTAATAGGTACTTTAATGTTAATCTTGGAAGGTGCCAGTTTAAATCCGAATCAAAATTATTTTTATTCGTTATTTGTGTTATTGGCTTCTATAGGGTACGCTTTTAATGTGAATATCATAAAAAAGTATTTGCACGATTTAAATGCATTGAGCATTGCTGTTGGAAATTTTGTGCTATTAATTATCCCAACTTTTATGGTAATGTGGTACACAGACTTTTTTGGAACTTTTGAAATTAACAGTAAAACCACTACCGCATTAATTTATATGGCTATTTTGGCAATTTTTGGTACTGCAGTATCTAAAATTATGTATAATAGATTGGTGCAAATTTCTACGCCTATATTTTCTTCGTCGGTTACTTACTTAATTCCTGTTATTGCCATTTTTTGGGGCTTATTGGATGGCGAAAGAATTTCGTTTTTGCAATTTCTGGCTGGTTGTATTGTGATTATTGGCGTTTATTTGGCGAATAAGGCCAAATAAAAAACGGCTCAATTGCTCAAGCCGTTTTTAAAAATAATTCATAATTTATTTATAGAAAATCAGCCTCTGAAACACCTTCATTAACTTTGGCGCTTATTAATTTAAATTCTACAGTTTGTGGACCTAAATTCCCTGTTTTTGTGCCGGGAAATTTTATTCCGTTAAATTCTTGGTAATTGCTGAAAGTTGCTTCCTCATTTTGAGTTTGGCCTTGCATAGTAATTACTTGCAATTCTTTAACTTTTAATCCGCTTTCAACATCAAAATATACCGATGATGAAACAATTTCGCCTTTGGTTGAAATAACATAAGCATCTTTGCCGTCAATAATTTCAATACCGGTTAGTTTAGAATTTTCATTGTTTAACAATCCCATTTCTAAAAACGTACCTAAAGTATAAGTCATTTCACTTGCCATTGGTGCTGGTAATGGTTGTTTATTCATAAAAACGCCGGCATCGGTCATAATTACTTTCATTACCACATTTCCTCCCATGCTCATTTCATTTGCATATTTTGCTGAAGTTCTTTTTTCTGTGCTTACAATGGTGTTTCCCATTGCAGAAGCTTCATAAGAAACCAAAGTGCTTTTTAAAGCTTTAACTTTAGCCTCACCGCCAATTGCATTAAAGAAATTGTCTAAAACAGTTAGTTTGGTGACACCATTTGGCAATGGTTTTGACATTTCCGGTTTTGAAGCAACATTTGACTCTTTATCAAAATAGGTGATTGCATAAGGCAATTTTTCAAGATTTGGTAAAACATCCAAAGCTTTTCCAACAATTACAATTCTGGCATTGTCCTCACTAAAATATTTTTGTGCCACGCGTTGAACATCTTCAACCGTTACTGCATTTATTTTTTGCAAATAAGTTTCGTAAAAATCCTGAGGTAATTTTTTAGTGACAATATTTAATGCGTAACTGGCTACTGTTGAAGGATTTTCAAGTGCCATGACAAAGTTTCCAATATAGGCGGCTTTTGCATTTTTTAATTCTTCATCAGTAACTTTAGTGTCTCTAAAAGTTTTGATTTCTTTCATAAATTCAACTACAGCACTGTCTGTAACTATATTTCTTACGGACGCAGCCGATTTAAAGGTAGCTGAAGTTCTTTCGTCGTTTCCAATTCTGGAATAAGCGCCGTAAGTATATCCTTTATCTTCACGTAAATTTAGGAATAAACGACCTTCACCACCACCACCAAAAATTTTATTTGCCAATAAAGCAGCAAAATAATCGGGATTGCTCATTTTTAAATCTACTGTATTTATTACCGAAATATTCGATTGTACAGCATTTGGCATATCAATAAAATTAATTTCAGTTTTTGCGACATTAGTTACCTTAGGAATTTCATAAGCTGGAATTGTTCCTTTTTTCCAATTGTTGAAATGTTTAGTTACCTGCTTTTGCACGTCTTTAAAATTTACATCACCCACAATAACCAAATAGGCATTGTTTGGTTTGAAATAAGCGGCATAAAAACTTTGAACATCAGCCAATGTTACATTTTTGGCATAGGCTTCAGTTTCAAATTCTCCATATGGATGGTTTTTCCCATAAACCAAAGCGTTTTGTGCTTTCGCAGCAATGGCTTCAACACTATTTTCACCACTTTTAATACCTTCAATAAGTTTAGCTTGCTCTTTTTCAAATTCTTCTTGTGTAAGTAGTGGGTTTTGGACAGCATCAGCAGTTAATTCCAAAATTCTGGGAAAAAATTTAGACAAGGTATTGAAGTTTGCGCTTTGGCTTCCAACAGAAAGAGAAGCGCCTAAAAAATCAATTTCTTCCACAAATGCGTCTTTTGAAATTGTTTTGGTTCCATTTCCCATCATCCCTCCGGCAATACTAGATATTCCTACTTTTTCTCCCTCAAAGATAGGGCCGTTGTCTAAAATTAAAGTAGCGGAAACTTTTGGTAATTTATGATTTTCAACAACCATTACTTTTAAGCCATTTTTAAGCTCAAAAGTCTTGGGTTTTCCTAAATTTATTTTAGGTGCAGGTCCTGCTTTTGGTTGTTGCGTTCTGTCTATTTGTGCGTTTACTCCTAAAGAAATAAGAAATAATGCAATTAATGTGGTTATTTTGGTTCTCATATTATTTTTCATCTTTAGTATTATTCAATTTCCTTTTTAAGATAATCCATTTCAACGCGGCTGTTTTTGTTTAAATAATCATTTGCAACACGTTTAATATCTTCTCTAGTGATGGAGCGATAAATAGTAATTTCATCGTTAATTAAATTTGTATTTCCTTTAAGCGTATAATTTGCAGCTAAAGTATTGGCAATATTTTGAACTCCGGAGTTTGAATTCACAAAATTGTTTTCAAACTGATTTTGTAATTTCTGAAACTCTTTTTCTGAGATTAATTCGGTTTGAAGTTTGGTAATTTCGTCATCCATTTCAGCACCCAATTCATCCAAGGTTGTTTCGCCCATTGGCAATGCGCCCATAATATAGACTCCATAATCTTCCTGTGAATCGTTAAATGCCAAAACCTGAAGCGCCTTTTTTTCTTCAACCAGTCTTTTATACATTCTGGCACTTTTTCCGCTTGTTAAAATGGAAGAAACCATATCTAAAGTATAGGAGTCCTTATTTTTATTAGACGGTGTTCTATAAATAAATAATTTAATAGGAATTTGAATATTAGAATCATATTCGGTTACTTTAATTGATTCTGTGATTGGAGTTTCTTTAATATTTACCCTTTCAACTTTTGTTCCTGAAGGAATATCACCAAAATAATCCTGAATCATTTTTTTAGTGTTTTCAGTTTCAAAATCGCCGGCAACCACTAGAACTGCGTTGTTAGGTGCATAGAATTTTTTATGAAAATCTAAAAACTCTTGTAATTTGGCAGCATCTAAATCTTCCATACTTCCAATAACAGAATTTTTGTAAGGGTGATTTTTAAAGACATACTTATTAATTCCTGTGCGATACATAATTTTTCCATAAGGCGCATTGTCAATTCTGGCACGTTTTTCTTCTTTTATCACTTCGTTTTGTGTATCAACGCCAACTTGGTTAATCACCGGGTGCAGCATTCGTTCAGACTCCAACCACAAACCGAGTTCCAAATTATTGGAAGGGAATGTTTCGTAATAGAAAGTCCGGTCTTGCGTGGTATTTGCATTGTTGTTTCCGCCATTGGCAGATACAATTTTAAAAAACTCGCCTTTAGGGATGTTTTCGGTTCCTTCAAACAATAAATGCTCAAAAAAGTGAGCGAATCCAGTACGTCCCTGCACTTCGTCTTTTGCGCCAACGTGGTACATTACTGAGGTGCTAATGATAGGAGCCGAGTTGTCTTTGTGTAAAATAACGTGCATGCCGTTACTTAAATCGTACTCTTCAAATGCTACTTTTTGGGCAAACATGGTAACGCTTAAAAAAAGCGCTAAAGAGCTTAAATAGATAATTTTTCTCATAGTTATTACTTGGTTTAATTTAATTAAAGTTGCGTATAGGACGCGTTTATTGTTTAGGTGTTACAATCTTTGGAATGAAAAAAATGAAAACATGACACGGGAATCACGTAAAAGTATTTATTTTCATAGCAATTTAGTATCAAATTTATCAAATTTTTTCGAAAAAGTGGTTTTTAGTTCTGAAATTAACGCAATCTTAATAATTCCAATTTAAGAGGCTTAAAATGAACAATTTATTTGCTGTAAATTTGTTTTGCAGAAATAAGAAAAAAGACATATATTTGCACCCGCCTTAGTAGAAAAGGTAAATTAGTATAATTAATAAAGCGAATAAAAACAAAGCTTATGTACGCAATTGTAGAGATAGCAGGGCAGCAGTTTAAAGTAGCAAAAGACCAAAAAGTTTACGTACACCGTTTACACGAAGAAGAAGGAACAAGTGTTTCTTTTGATAAAGTTCTTCTTGTAGGCGACAACGGTACAGTAACAATTGGCGCCCCAGCTATAGAAGGAGCCGAAGTAACGGCCAAAATTTTAGGTCACCTTCAAGGTGATAAAGTAATCGTTTTCAAAAAGAAACGTAGAAAAGGATTCAGAAAAAAGAATGGCCATCGCCAGGCTTTAACTGAAATTCAAATAGAAGGTATTTCAGCCAGTGGCACTAAGAAAAAAGAGGTTGCTAAAAAAGAAGCCCCTAAAGCTAAAGTTGCAGCACCAAAAGAAACTGTTGCTGTGAATATAGAATCAATGACTGTTGCTGAATTGAAAGCTTTGGCAAAGGAAAAAGGTATTGAAGGATACACTTCTCTAAAGAAAGCTGAATTAATTGAAGCATTAAATAAATAAGAATCACAATTTTAAAACCATAAGGTCATGGCACATAAAAAAGGAGTAGGTAGTTCGAAGAACGGTAGGGAATCGGAATCGAAACGACTAGGAGTAAAAATATTTGGTGGACAAGCTGCAATTGCAGGTAACATTATTGTTCGTCAAAGAGGAACTCAACACCATCCTGGTGATAACGTATATATGGGAAAAGATCACACCTTGCACGCTAGAGTGGACGGTTTGGTAAAATTCTCAAAAAAGAAAGACAATAAATCATTTGTTTCTATCGATCCTATCGAAGCATAACATATAGATTTAATAAATTTTAAACTCCCAAACTTTTTAAGTTTGGGAGTTTTTTTATGAGCTATTTAGTACATTTGTGCGTTTATGTACTTTTTATACAACATACTTATTATAGTTGCCGGATTTATGTTAAAAATAGCGGCCCTTTTCAATAAAAAAATAAAACTTTTTATTGATGGAAGAAAACATACTTTTTTTAAATTACAACAGGAAATTGGGAAAACTGATGAGGTTATATGGATGCATTGCGCCTCTTTGGGTGAATTTGAGCAAGGAAGGCCAATTATTGAAAAGATAAAACTAAAATTCCCAACTAAAAAAGTAGTGCTGACTTTTTTCTCGCCTTCGGGTTATGAAGTGCGTAAAAATTATGAAAATGCCGATGTGGTTTGTTATTTGCCATTAGACTCAGCACAAAATGCAAAAAGATTCCTTGAGATTGTTCATCCGAGTTTGGCGATTTTTGTGAAATATGAATTTTGGCCAAACCTGTTGAAAGAACTTAAAATTAGCAATATTGAAACTTTGCTGATTTCTGGAATATTCAGGAAAAATCAGCTATTTTTTAAAGGTTATGGTGGTTGGATGCGAAAATCCCTAACTACTTTTTCTCATTTTTTTGTACAGGATGAAAATTCAAAACAACTGCTTTGTAATATTAATTTTAACAATGTTACCGTGAGCGGAGATACACGTTTCGACCGTGTTTTTGAAATTACCCAACAAAACAACAGACTTCCTTTTATTGAAGAATTTATAAATGAAAAATATACGGTCGTTGCCGGAAGCACCTGGAAAGAGGACGAAACTATGTTGGTGGACTATATTAATAATTGTGCTTCAGAAAATGAAAAATTTATTATGGCGCCTCACAATATTAATGCAAAAGACATTGCCGATTTAAAAAACAGCATTTCAAAAAAGGTTGTTCTGTTTTCAGAAAAGGACATTAAAAATCTTTCCGATTACCAGGTTTTTATCATTGATACCGTAGGGATTCTTACAAAAATATACAGTTATGCCGATCTGGCTTATGTTGGTGGAGGATTTACAAAAACTGGTGTTCACAATGTTTTGGAACCTGCAACTTTTGGAATCCCAATACTTATTGGGCCAAATTATCATAAGTTTAATGAAGCCAGGGATTTAGTGAAAAATAAGGCTTGCTTTGTGATAGATGATTCTAAAGAATTATCTTTGCAATTGGATCAATTTTTTCAGTTTGAAAAAAATAGACTGAAAGCAGGTGAAAGCGCCCAAAAATATGTTGTCGATAAAACTGGAGCGACGGCAAAAATTTTAAATTATTTAGAATGATGAAAGAAAAACTAGAAAAATATTTTTCGTTTGTTTTTGAAAAGGAATTAATCGATGAGATTGTTCAGGTTGGCGTTTATAAAAAATTACGCGAAAATGAAGTTTTGGTTGATTTAGGTGATAAAATGAAAGGCATTCCTTTACTTTTGGAAGGCGCCATTAAAATTGTGAGAGAAGACAAAAAAGGAGAAGAAATATTATTGTATTTCTTAGAACGCGGTGACACTTGTGCCAGTTCGTTCGCGAGTGCACTCACAAACGGCAAATGCGGCATTAGAGCTATTGCCGAAAAGGAATCCGAAATCATATTTTTACCAAAAGATAAATTAGATGAGTGGCTGGTGAAATATAAGTCCTGGAGAAATTTTGTCATTGAAAGTTACAACATTCGTTTAAATGAAATGATGGAGACTATTGACAGTTTAGCCTTTATGAAAATGAATGAGAGATTGTTTAAGTATCTTACAGACAAAGCTCAAATTATGAGGGAAACATCATTAAATACCACCCATCAAGACATTGCTTATGATTTACATACTTCTCGAGTTGTTATATCAAGATTGTTAAAGCAACTTGAAAACGAAGGGAAAATAAAGTTGCACAGAAATAAGATTGAAATCTTGGAATTTTAATTAATGTGATGTTAATCACATTTTGGCATTATTTATACGATATTTTTGATTATATTAACTGAATAATTAAATTATGGATTTTATAACACAACCTTGGGCTTGGTATGTTGCCGGTCCGATAATTGCACTTATTATGTTTCTGCTTTATTATTTTGGGGAACGCTTTGGTGTATCATCAAATCTGGAAACATTTTGTTCAATAGGTGGTGCAGGAAAGTTTGTTAACTATTTTAAGATTGACTGGAGAGAAAATTTATGGAACTTAATTTTTATTGCCGGGGCTATTGCTGGCGGTTTTATTTCCTCAAATTATTTGACAACAACCGATGCCGTTACCATAAGTCCGCAAACTGTTCAGGATTTGGCCGATATTGGAATTATGAATGCAGGCCAAACATATTTGCCCGATGAAATCTTCAGTATTGAAACGATGCTTACTTTAAAAGGTTTTCTTATTTTAATAATTGCAGGTTTTTTGGTTGGTTTTGGTGCTCGTTGGGCAGGCGGCTGCACATCTGGCCATGCAATTGTTGGCCTCAGTAATTTAGAACTACCCTCTTTAATCGCTGTAATAGGCTTTTTTATTGGAGGTTTGGTAATGACCTGGATTATTCTACCCTTAATATTTTAGCATTATGAAACGCTTAAGACTAAATATCGTTGCAAATTGGGAAATGATAATGAGCGTTCCATCTGAACAAACAACAAAATAAAAATAATCAGATGAAATATATAAAGTTTTTTTTAGTGGGTATTATTTTTGGAATCGTCATGAGTAAGGCCGAAGTTATTTCGTGGTACAGAATATACGAAATGTTTAAGTTTCAATCCTTTCATATGTATGGAATCATTGGTTCTGCTGTTCTTTTGGGGATGATAAGCATGTTATTATTCAAGAAAAAGATGGTTAAAACTTTTGAAGGAGAAGAAATTCATGTGACGCCCAAAAAAGAGGGATTGTACCGCAATCTTTTGGGCGGAATTCTGTTCGGGTTGGGCTGGGCATTGGCAGGAGCTTGTCCGGGACCAATGTTTGTACTCATAGGAAAAGGAGTTATTTCCATTTTGGTGGTAATTTTTGGAGCTACTTTGGGTGCGTTTTTTTACGGAGTTTATAAAGACAAATTGCCACATTAAGAAGCAACGAAAACACTATGAAAATACACGACATTGTTGCAGCTAATTTTTCAGATGTATTTGAGGAAAATTTAAGAACTGAAATTTGTAATAATGGCATTTTAAAATTTGTTGAGCCCGATAAAATAATTTTAGATGTTAGGACAGACATTGAGTTTATTCCCTTAATTGTTTCCGGAATTGTAAAAGTAAAGCGACGAGACGGAAAGGGAAACGGTATTTTTTTGCATTATTTAGCTGAAAAACAAACCAGCGCAATCGCCATAACTTACGCTATAGAAAGTAAAAAAAGTGAGATTCGGCTGAAAACTGAAAGTAACGTAACGTACATAGCAATACCGGCGAAAGTTGTAATCTCATGGCTTTTAAAATATAGCACATGGCGTACCTTTTATTTTAAATTTAATCAACAACAAACGGCCTTTTTAATTGAAAAAATTAATGACATCGCTTTTGAAAATCTAGAGTTTAGGTTATTGAAATATCTGGAATATACAAGTTTAATAACCAATGACAATACGATCAATAAAAAGCATTTTGACATTGCGCGCGATTTAAAAGTTTCCCGGGAAGCAATATCAAGAATTTTAGAGAAATTAAAAAAACAAGATATAGTAAATTTGGGAAGAAATAAAATAACCATTAATTAATGGAGTTAAGAGATAAATTTGGCAGAAAAATAACCTATTTGCGATTAGCGGTTACTGATCGTTGCAATTTGCGTTGCCAATACTGTATGCCAGCTCACGGAATTGAAATCGTAGACAGAAAAGAACTGCTTTCCTATAAAGAAATGTACCGAATTACTCGGGTTCTTTCGGAATTGGGCGTTAATAAAGTCCGCCTTACCGGTGGCGAACCTTTTGTACGAAAAGACTTTGTAAATTTTTTGGAATCACTTTCTTTCAATGATAAACTCGAAGAAATTAACATTACCACCAACGGCGCTTTAATTTCAAACCATATTGATAAATTAGAAAATTATAAAATCAGTTCCATTAATTTGAGTATTGACAGTCTTCAGAAGGAAAAATTCCAAAAAATTACCAGAAGAGATGTTTTTGACAGTGTTTATGACACTTTTGAAAAACTCGAAAAAAGCAAACTAAATTTAAAATTAAATGTAGTTGTACAGTCAGGTTTAAATACTGATGAAATCATCGATTTTATTGAACTCACCAAAAACAAGGACATCGCAGTTCGCTTTATTGAAGAGATGCCTTTTAATGGAAAAGGGCAAAGATTGATGCAGGAAGTTTGGAACTTCAAAAAAATACTGAATCACATAAAAAATCAGTATGCGGAAATAGAACATCTTTTATCGAAAAAATCTTCAACCTCAATAAACTATCGCATTCCAAATTACAAAGGAACTTTTGGAATTATTCCTGCATTTACGCGAACTATTTGTAACGATTGTGACCGGATTCGAATTACATCCACTGGCTTGTTTAAAAACTGTTTGTTTGATGGCGGTGTTTTTAACGTAAGAGATTTTATAAGAAATGGCGCAAGTGATGATGAATTAAAAAATTTATTTATCACTACAGTTCATCACAAACCCGAAAACGGATTTATTGCTGAAGCTGCCCGAGGAAACGTTGTTTCGGAAAGTATGTCCACAATTGGAGGGTAGATCAATTGACAATTAAAAATGTGTAATCTTAAAATTGTTTGAAGGGTCGTCATTCTGAAACAAACTTGTTGGCAATTTCAGAATAGCAATTTCAAGACTAATTAGACAATCTTCTTTTAAAATAATTATGAACTTAATCACAGTAAACAAAGCATTAGAGGTCGTTGTAAATAATTCTGAAAATTTCGGAAATGAAGAAGTTGATTTTTTAAACGCTTCTGGCCGTATTTTAAAAGAAAATATTTATGCCGATCGCGATTTTCCGCCATTTGATAGGGTAAGTATGGACGGAATTGCTATTGCTGAAGAAGCATTTAATAAAGGACAACGCTCATTTAAAATTGAAGGAATTCAGGCTGCGGGAGGTCCCCAATTAACGCTTCAGAATGTTTCCAATTGTATGGAAGCAATGACAGGTGCGGTGCTTCCAAAAAATTCGAATGTCGTAATTCAATATGAATTATTGACCATTGAAAATGGAATCGCAACCATAAATTTAGAGGCTGTAAAAAGCTTTCAAAATATTCATTTAAAAGGAACCGATAAAAAGCAAGGCGATTTATTGGTAAAAGAAAATACACTCATTTCTGCTGCCGAAATTGGCGTTTTTGCCACTGTTGGAAAAACCGTAGCGAAAGTTGCCAAACAACCAAAAGTGATGATTGTTTCAACGGGTAATGAATTGGTTGAAGTTGCTGAAAACCCAGCGGATTACCAAATTAGAAGAAGCAATGTTTTTACCATGGTCTCCTTATTGGAAAAACTGCATATTAAAGCAGAAACATTGCATATTTTAGATGACAAGGAGATTCTTTTAAGCGAAATTGAATCGTTGCTCATAAACTATGACGTACTAATTTTCAGTGGTGCTGTTTCTAAAGGAAAATTCGATTTTATTCCGGAAGTATTAAATGAATTGGGTGTAAAAAAACTTTTTCATCAAGTAAAACAACGTCCGGGAAAACCATTTTGGTTTGGCAAAAAAAACAAAAAAACGATATTTGCATTCCCTGGAAATCCGGTGTCAACTTTTGTAAATTGCTTAAAATATTTTTATCCGTGGTATTATAAATCCGTAGGATTGAATTTTGAAAATAAACAACGCGCAATTTTAAGCGAAGATTTTTATTTTAAACCTGAATTGACTTATTTTTTACAAGTGAAATTAAATCAAATTGAAGGGGAACTGTTTGCAACGCCCATTTCAGGAAAAGGATCGGGCGATTTGGCCAACTTAGTAGATGCCGATGCTTTTTTGGAATTGCCGGATAATCGCAGTAATTTTACCAAAGGAGAAGTTTTTCCGATGCTGCCGTATCGGAATTTTTAGTGTTGAGTTTTTAATCTTTAGTTTTAAGTGGTTAGATATAATATTTAAGAATGAATTAAAATATAGGAATGGTAAAATGTTATGTATTAAAAAATTAGATTTACCGCAAAATCAATAAATTGTGCCAGAATCTCATATATAAAAAATCAAGATTAAAGAACTTTGCGTAAAACTTTGCGACTTTGCGTTTAAATCGGCCAAAACCTGATTAGAGTTATATAGCTTACTTTTTAAAAAATCAATTATATAAAAAAATTAAAAACGGAACACTAAAAACTGAAACAAAGTGATAAAGTTTTCTCATATCAACCAACGGAATCAGCCAAAAATGGTAAATGTTGGCGATAAAAAAGTAACCAACAGAGCCGCAACTGCTAAAGCCACAATGTTTTTAGGTTCAGAAATTATTACTCATTTTGACAACAATGAGTTGATTACTAAAAAAGGACCTGTTTTCCAAACTGCCATTATCGCAGGGATTCAAGCGGTTAAAAAAACATCTGAATTGATTCCAATGTGTCATCCTTTATTAATTAATGGAGTTGATATTGATATTGAAATTTTAGATAACGAGCAAATAGAAATTTTATGCACGGTTTCAATAGAAGGAAAAACCGGCGTGGAAATGGAAGCGTTAACTGGCGCGACTATTGCTGCATTAACGGTATACGATATGTGCAAATCCATTTCTCAAAAAATGGTGATTAAAGAAGTGAAACTGGTCAAAAAATCTGGAGGAAAAAACGATATCAAGAATGAATAAACATCAAAAACACGCAAAACTTAAATTAAGGGACAACGACAATTTTGCGCCAAATGAAATTTCAATAGTTGGTTCAAAATGCGATGTGATATCAAATTTAGTAAATCAGGTAGCTGAAAAATTGACAAGTTATAAATTGGCTTATTTTGACGCCTCTCATAATGATAATGTGGAGTCGAATTTTTTGCAAAAATATACCTTTCATTCAAAAGGAAGTGCCGCTATTTTAATCAATTCTGCAGTCAATAAATTCAATCAGCGCATTCAATTTTCTCAAAACGATCTTGTGTTTATCAATGGAAATCATTATGAAGGCGCTAAACAAATTTTAATTTTAGACAATGAAAAAGAGGCTTCGGTTCTAAAAAGACTGGATCAGCTGAACAACATTCAGTTTGTCATAAAATTAACGGATGATTCCAGATATTTCGATTTTTTGGAAGAAAAGCATCCGCAGATAAAAAATATTTTGTGCTATAAAATCGGTGAAATTGATAAAATTTCGAAACATATTGAAAATTTAATCAAAGAAAAAATGGCGCCAATTCAAGGCTTGGTTTTGGCAGGTGGAAAAAGCACCAGAATGGGCACAGATAAGGGGATGCTTAATTTTTATGGAAAAAATCAACGGGAAATAGCAATTGAACTGTTAGAGAAAAACCATTTAAAAACGTATTTATCGGTGCGGGAAGAACAGGAAATAGGGATTTCAAATAAAATTACCGACAAATTTTTGGGCTTAGGTCCATTTGGCGCTATTTGTTCCGCATTTCAGGAAAACCCTGATGTGGCTTGGTTGGTTTTGGCAACCGATTTGCCTTTTGTGAACGATGAGGTGATTAATTTGTTGCTAAAACATAGAAATCCGTCAAAAATTGCCACAACAATAAAGGGAAAAGACAAAGAGTTCCCGGAACCTTTAATTACCATTTGGGAACCTAAAAGCTTTCCGATATTATTAAATTATTTAGCGCAGGGATATTCTTGCCCAAGAAAAGTTTTGCTCAATTCGGCCATTGAAATTATTGAAGTGGACGATAATTTAATTCGAAATATCAATACGCCAGAAGAATTTAAGGCGGCGCTCAAAGAAATTAACGACTAAAATAATGTCAAATTTAACCTGAAAGGCAAACGAATTTAAACCAACCATGAATTTAAATAAAGGCACTTATTTTAAACGGCAAACCACTTTATCAGAGATTGGTGAGGCAGGACAAAATTTGTTGCAAAAAGCAAAAGTGTTGGTTATTGGCTGCGGAGGTTTGGGAAATCCGATTGCCGTTTATTTGGCGACAAGCGGTGTTGGAGAACTTCATTTGGTGGATTTTGATACGGTTTCTGTTTCAAATTTACACCGTCAGGTTTTTTTTAAAATAAAAGATATTCAGCAGCCAAAAGCGGAAGTTCTTGCCAATGAAATTAAAAAAAGAGCGCCTTTCACCAAAGTTTCATTTACCAATGAAGCGGTAACAAAAAATTCAATTTTGGAATTGATTTCAAAATTTGATATCGTTGTTGATGCCACCGATAATTTAGGGATAAAATATTTGATAAATGATGCCTGCGTGTTGGCGAAAAAACCTTTGGTTTATGGCTCGCTGTATAAGTTTGACGGTTATGTGGCAACTTTTAACGTGCAAAACAAGAAGGGCGATTTTTCGTGTAATTTACGTGATGCGTTTCCAAAAATAGCCACCGACATTCCCAATTGTGAAGAAGCCGGAACAATGAATCCTATTGTTGGTATGATCTCGCTTTTACAAGTAAATGAGGTCATAAAATTAATCACGGAAACCGGCAAATTATTGACTAATCAATTATTGATTTACAATGCTTTGGAGAATAGGCAGTTCAAAATGAAGTTAAAGAAAAACAAAGGTTTAGACATGAAATCTATTTTTGAAAATTCGAAGTATTTAGATGAAACTTGCTCAAATCAAGATCCTTCTTTGTTGATCTCTGCTTCTTCATTAAAAGAAAAAATAGGTGATTCAACCCTTGAAATTGTGAGTGTGTTTAACACTCCGGACGCGTTTATTCCGTTCAAAGTGCATCAAAAAACACCTTACAATGCTTTCAAAGTTGAAAATTTTCAAGCTGATTTTAAAAAATACTATGTCATCATTTGCCCTAAAGGAATCACAAGTTATGAGGTGACACTGAAATTAAAAGAAAAATATCCATCGCTTTCAGTTTTTAGTTTGGCTGAAGGTATCATAAATTATTAAATGCAAAATCCGCTGGAATTTTATACTGCTGAAAAAGAAAGTTTTGAGCAAAACCAAAAAAAGTTAAAAAAGCAATTGGCAATCTCTGGTTCGTTGCGGCTTCTTCTTTTTTTAATGGCCGTTTTTGGTATTTATTTCTTTTTTGGAGAGGTAAAAATAATGATTTTTATAGTGGTAATTGCTGCAATATTATTTTTTATTTTATTAACGAGGCATTCCAATTTACAATATAAAAGCGATCTCAACAAAGCTTTAATCGACATAAATAAAACCGAAATAAAGGTTTTAAACAGGGACTATTTATCCTTAAATGCAGGGGGCGAATTTATAGATCACACACATCCATTTAGTTACGATATCGATTTGTTTGGCAAAGGATCTTTTTTTCAGTATTGTAACAGAACAGTTACCGTGGAAGGGAAACAGGAGTTTGTTGATAAATTAAGAGACAATGATATTTTCAACATTGAAGAAAAGCAACAGGGAATTAAAGAATTAAGCCAAAAACCAAAATGGAGACAGCGATTTTCGGCTTTGGCAAGTTTGGTGAAAGTGGAACATCCCGCTAAGGAAATCGTGAGTTGGATTCAGCATTATAAATCGGATTTTCCTAAATTTATTTCGTTTTTGCCCAAAGCTTTTTCGATAATTTCTTTGGTATTAATGGGGCTTTTAGTTGCACAAATTATCGTTGGTGAAATTTTGTTGATTTGGTTTTTTATTGGGTCGGGAATATCCGGATTTTATTCTAAAAAAGTGGATGAATTGTACCTTGACGCAAGCAATGCAAAAGATACTTTTAAGCAATATCATAAATTGTTGTGTGAAATTGAAAAACAGGTATTTGCCTCACAAATTTTGAAAACGAAGCAACAGGAAATTCAAACGGAATCTAAAAAAGCATCTGTAATATTTTCTGAATTTTCTAAAGTTTTAGATGGTTTTGATCAACGAAACAACCTTATTATTGCCATTTTTGGGAATGCTTTTTTATTGCGCGATTTGCAGCAGGTTCATAATGTAGAAAAATTGGTAAACAATTGTAAGGATAAAGTTGAGGATTGGTTTCATGTTATCGCTTTTTTTGATGCACAAAATTCATTGGCCAATTTTGCTTTTAATCATCCAAACTATGTTTTTCCAGAAATTGATAAAAACATAAATATAATTTCCTCTAAAAATTTAGGACATCCTTTACTTAAAGAATCACAACGTATTGATAATGATTTCACCATTGAAAATCAACAGTTTTTTATTATTACCGGTGCAAATATGGCTGGGAAAAGCACTTTTTTAAGAACAGTTTCATTGGCAATCGTTATGGGAAATATGGGTTTGCCGGTTTGCGCCGGGGAATTCAAATATTCCCCCATTAAGTTAATTACCAGTATGCGAACTTCAGATTCTTTGGCAGATAATGAATCCTATTTCTTTTCTGAATTAAAACGATTGAAATTTATTGTTGATGAAATTAAAACGGAGGATTATTTTATCATTTTAGATGAAATTTTAAAGGGAACAAACAGTACCGATAAAGCGATTGGATCGAGAAAATTTGTCCAAAAATTAGTGAGTTCAAAATCGACGGGAATTATCGCAACGCACGATTTAAGTTTGTGTGAAATTGAAAAGGAATTGCCGGAAGTACAAAACTATTATTTTGATGCTGAAATTATCAACGACGAATTGTTTTTTGATTATAAATTAAAAGTGGGTATTTGTAAAAACATGAACGCTTCTTTTTTATTGAAGAAAATGGAAATTATTTAGAATTTTCATATAATTTTTTTTCTACTTTTTGTCTGTCCTAAGTGCTTTTACATTGAAAGGAAGTTTAATTTATGATAGTTTGGAGATTTAGGGAGATTAATTTTTAATTCCCCCTTTGGGGGTTGGGGGCTTAAGGATGTGAGTTCACCCACACTTCACCGTCCTCAAAATGTTCTTTTTTCCAGATAGGAACCGTTTCTTTTAAAGTATCAATTGCATATTCGCAAGCTTCAAAAGCAGCTTTCCGGTGTGCTGAGGAAACCGCAATAATTACAGGAACAGCGCCAATTTGCAATTCCCCAACGGCGTGATGAATGGCAATTTTATGAATCTGAAATTTTGTTAATGCCAAATCTGCAATTTTTTGCATTTCTTTTAAAGCCATCGGTTCGTAAGCGCTGAAATCTAATAAAGTAACTGTTTTATTTTGAGTTGAATTTCTGACTGTGCCTACAAACAGTGCAATTCCACCGCAAGAATCATTTTGCACAAAATTATAACAATCCTGAATATTCAGTTTCTCAGAAGTTATTAAAACATCAGCATTTTTCATAAGTTAATTATCCAATTAGCCGATATACCAATTGTATTTTTCATTTTTTAACTCCCCCTTCGGGGACTAGGGGGCTTTTACCCTCCGCTCACTGGCGGAATAATAGCGACCACATCATTTTCTTTTAAAACCAAATCATCTTCGGCATATTCTTCATTTACAGCAATGGCAAAATCTTCCATGTTTTTCAATGCTGAATAATCAGTTATTAATGTCTCTTTTAACGCTTTTACGGTTGTGTTTTCTGCTAATTTAAAATTCATGGAGTTTTCACCCACCAAATCAGTAGCGATTCCGAAAAATAAGAGTTGAATTTTCATTTGAGATATTTAACAACTTAGCAAAAGTAAAGGATTTCTGATTAAAAAAGGCATTCGATTTAAAATAGGTCTAAATAATCTATTGCGTGATGAATATCACAAAGCAAGTATTTAGATTGGTTAATTTTGTTAGAGTTCAAATTATTTTATAAAAATATGAAGTACGGTTTTATCATTGACAATCGAAAATGTATTGGTTGTCACGCTTGCACAACAGCCTGTAAATCAGAACACGATGTGGCTATTGGCGTTAACAGAACCTATGTTAAGCAGGTTGAAAAAGGGGAATTTCCAAATACGCGAAGAATTTTTTCGGTCATGCGTTGCAACCATTGTACAGATGCTCCATGCGTGGAAATTTGTCCGGTAGAAGCGCTTTATACAAGAGAAGACGGGATTGTTGATTTCGACAACAATCGTTGTATTGGCTGCAAATCGTGTATGCAGGCTTGTCCATACGACGCCTTATATATTGATCCAGATACCCAAACAGCCGCAAAATGTAATTATTGTGCGCATAGGATAGATGTTGGCCGGGAACCGGCTTGTGTATCTGTTTGTCCGGAACACGCAATTATTGCGGGCGATATGCACAATCCAAACACAGAGATTTCTCAGTTATTGGCGCGTCAGGCCGTGAAAGTTCGGAAACCGGAAAAAGGAACAAATCCAAATTTATTCTATATAGATGGAGATGACGCTTCTTTGGTTCCGGAAGCAACAGATAATACCGGACAAAGTTTATGGAGTTCTCAAGCTCGTGGCGTTGGACATTTCGCTAAAGCTGCTGAAAAAATGATGCACACCAACACTGATGTAGATTTATTACAAATGACAATAGACAATGATATTCAGGCTGCTTACCAGAGAAAGGACAATGAAAATCCGAATTATATTGACGTGCTGAACGGTAAAGCCCGAAGGGTTTACGACACGCCCGATAAAGGAATATTGTGGGGTTGGGAAGTATCCACCTATGTTTTTACCAAAGCCATTGCCGCCGGTGCATTCTTAATCCCGTTTTTGGCAATACTTTTAGGTTATGAAGTTTCGCCAACCGCCAAATTATGGTCTGCCGGAATCTCTTTAGTTTTCCTTGCGTTAACAGGTTTGTTTTTGGTGATGGATTTGGACCGACCTGATCGATTTCTAAACGTTTTATTGCGTCCGCAGTGGAATTCCTGGTTGGTGAAAGGTGGTTATACCATTACTGTTTTCGGACTTTTGGTAACTGTTTGGGCAGTAATGACTTTTTTCGAAATAAAGACAGGTGAGACTGCTTTATTATGGATTACAGCTGTTTTTGCCATTTTATTAGCTATTTATACGGCATTCCTGTTTGCACAAGCAAAAGGTCGCGATTTTTGGCAAAGTCCAACCTTGCCTTTGCACATGTTAGTGCATAGCGTAATGGCGGGAACTGCAATTTTTGCAATTGCCTCATTGGTTTTAGGTTATGAAGACTGGATGGCAATTTTAAAAAACACCATGATTATTGCCTTGGTAGTTAACCTATTTACACTGATTACCGAATTGACAATTACACATCCAACCACTTCAGCAAAAAGGGTGGTAAAAATGATTACCAAAGGAAGATATAAAAACTTGTTTTGGGGTATAACCGTATTGGTTGGAAACATCATCCCTTTGGCATTGTTACTTTCTGATTCAGGAGAAATATGGGCAGTGATATCAGGAGTCTGTGTATTGGCGGGAATTCTGATTACAGAGAAAATTTGGGTGGAAGCACCACAAAGAGTTCCGTTGGCATAAACTTAAATTTAAAAAATAAATTGGCTAATTACCTAATTGACTAATTAAAATTATAAATCATCATGGGTTACAAAAAACCATCATTTATAGAAGGAATTGCAGAAAAATTGGGAATCATTCCTAATTTACATAAAGAAGGCTATCAGGAATTCGACCAGGATATGCGCCATTTTACTGATGAACAGGTAGCGCAGCTTTATGAGAATTTTCCGCCACCGGAAAAATGGGACAATTGGGTAGAATACAATCCAAAGGTTTGGCCAAAAAAGGAAAAAGTCACTTATCAAATTGTGCCAACTACGTGTTTTAATTGTGAAAGTGCCTGTGGTTTAACGGCATTCATTGATAAAGAAACACAGGAAGTCAAAAAATTTGAGGGAAATCCGTACCATCCGGGCAGCAGAGGAAGAAACTGCGCCAAAGGTCCGGCCACAATCAATCAATTAACGGATCCTGACCGAATTTTATTTCCGCTGAAAAGAAAAGGAAAAAGAGGCGATGGAGAATGGGAAAGGGTTAGTTGGGATGAGGTGCTTGACACAATTTCTGCCCGCATTAGAAAGGCCATTTTAGAAAATCGACACAATGAAGTGGCTTACCACGTTGGAAGACCGGGACATGAAAAATTTATGAACTGGATTTTGCAGGGATGGGGAATAGACGGCCATAATTCACATACTAATATTTGTTCTTCAGGAGCCCGTTTTGGCTATAATCTTTGGTATGGTTACGACAGGCCATCACCGGATCATGCCGAGGCAAAATTTATATTGTTGATTTCAGCACATTTAGAATCAGGTCACTATTTCAACCCACATGCACAACGCATTATTGAAGGAAAAATGAAAGGCGCCAAATTGGCCACAATGGATCCGCGTTTATCAAATACCGCATCGATGTCCGATTATTGGATGCCATCTTATCCGGGAACAGAAGCTGCAGTTTTATTGGCCATGGCTTTGTACATTTTACAAAACAAGTTGTATAACAGAGATTATTTAGAAAACTGGACCAATTGGGAAGAATACTTAAAAGCAAGACATGCGGATAAAGCAATAACTTTTGAAAATTATATTGCCTCAATGATTGAGGAATATAAAGAATTTACACCCGACTTTGCAGAAAAAGAATCGGGAGTAAAAGCCGAAATGATTGTTGAAATTGCACAAAAAATAGGTGAAGCAGGTGAACGTTTTGCGTCACATAACTGGCGTGCTGCCGGGGCTTCAAACCTTGGCGGTTGGGCTGTTGCGCGTTCATTGCATTTTTTAACCGTATTGGTTGGCGCAGTGGGCACAAAAGGAGGAACGTCACCAAATAAATGGAACAAATTTGCACCAACATTGCCAAATCCGCCAAAGCCACAAAAACAGTGGAATGAATTGCATTTTCCAAAGGAATTTCCATTGGCATTTTTTGAAATGAGCCAATTGCTTCCGCATTTTCTAAAAGAGGGAAGAGGTAAACTTGACGTATATTTTTCAAGGGTATTCAATCCGGTTTGGACATATCCCGACGGATTTACCTGGATGGAAATGTTTATGGATGAAAGTAAATTCGGATTGCACGCCGCATTAACGCCAACGTGGAATGAAACTGCTTTTCATGCCGATTTTGTGTTGCCGATGGGATTGGCTTCCGAGCGTCACGACATCAATTCATACGCAACGCACGGAGGAACCTGGGTTGCATTTCGTCAGCCAGTGTTGCGGGAAGCTGCACGAAGAAACGGAAAACCGGTGCAATTAACCTATGAGGTAAATCCGGGTGAAGTTTGGGAAGAAGATGAATTTTTTATTGAGTTAAGCTGGCGCATAGATCCCGATGGAAGTATGGGAATTCGCAAGCATTTTGAATCGCCTTACCGGCCGGGAGAAAAAATAACCATTGACGAATATTACCAATATATTTTTGAACGTGTACCGGGCTTGCCGGCAACTGCCAAAAAAGAAGGAATAACCGAATTGCAGTTCATGCAAAAATATGGTGCCTTCGAAATTGAAAGTGGAGAATCATATAAAAAGAACGAAACCTTATTAACTGAAGCGCAATTAAATGGAGCGACAGTCGATAAAGATACCAATGTTGTTTCGAAAGACGGAAAAGCAATTGGCGTAATGATCAACGGAAAAGCGATGGTAGGTTTTCCAACGCCATCACGTAAAAACGAATTTTATTCACAAACTATGGTCGATTGGAAATGGCCGGAATATGCCACACCAAGTTATATTAAAAGCCACATTCACCTCGATAATTTAGACAAATCAAAAGGAGAATATGTGCTGGTTCCAACATTCAGGCTGCCGGCATTGATTCATACCCGCTCTGGAAATGCAAAATGGCTGGTAGAAATTTCAAACAGAAATCCGATTTGGATGCACCCAAAGGATGCCGAAATTTGGGGATTTAAAACGGACGATTTGGTAAAAATGAATACCGACATTGGCTATTTTATCGATAAAGTTTGGGTAACCCAAAGTATGAAACCTGGAGTTGTTGCCTGTTCGCACCATATTGGCCGTTGGAGAAGACCGCAAGATAAAACAGGAAATCGATGGGCTACAAATACCGTAAACATTGAGAGTAATGGAAAGGGAGGGTGGAAAATGAACACCATTTCGGGAATAGAACCTTTTGAATCTTCTGATAAAGATTCCAAACGGATTTTTTGGAAAGACGGAGGCGTACATCAAAACATTACACACGCAGTTCACCCCGATCCTATTAGCGGAATGCATTGCTGGCACCAACGGGTTCGTATTGAAAAACCAGGAAAAGACGAGCGTTATGGAGATATCTTTGTAGACACCAATAAATCGCATGAGGTATATAAGGAATGGATGAAAATGACGCGCCCGGCTCCGGGACCAAATGGAGAGCGCAGACCAATTTGGTTTGAAAGGGCTTTTAGGCCAGATGCCTCTATGTTTTATCTCAAAGATGAAAAGAAAAAAGAAGGCTAATTTTTAAATCCCGCAATCGCGGGATTTTTTATAGCCCGTTTTAAAACCAAAATGATTTTTGATTTTACGCTATACATTTGAAGCAATCTCTTATTAATCAACAACATTGTCTTTTCTGTTTAGAATAAATCCTGTTTTCCTGCAAATATTCAGAAGGCCTCAAAAAACACTGTTTTAGGGGTTACAGTTTTGCGTTTATTTTTAAACAATGATAAATGTTAGCTTTCCTTTGAGCCAATTATGGTTAACTTTGTAGCTTAAGATTTTTCATTAAAAATTATATATTATTATGAGCGATTCTAAAAAAGAGAGCGAAGCTTTATTATATCATCAATTCCCGAGTCCGGGAAAAATTCAAGTAGTTCCAACAAAAAAACATGCAACGCAACGCGATTTGTCACTGGCGTATTCACCAGGTGTGGCTGAACCGTGCTTGGCCATAGAAAAAAATCCAGACGACGCCTATAAATATACTTCTAAAGGAAATCTAGTAGCTGTTATTTCTAATGGTACAGCAGTTTTAGGATTAGGAGATATTGGAGCTTTAGCCGGAAAACCCGTAATGGAAGGGAAAGGATTGTTGTTTAAAATATTTGCTGATATCGATGTTTTTGACATTGAAGTTGACACAAAAGATGTTGAAAAATTTATAGAAACGGTAAAAAATATTGCACCGACTTTTGGAGGTATTAATCTGGAAGACATTAAAGCGCCTGAAGCTTTTGAGATAGAACGCAGGTTAAAAGAAGAATTGGACATCCCTGTAATGCATGATGACCAACACGGTACGGCAATTATTTCTGCAGCGGCATTAAAAAACGCGGTTGAAATAACAGGAAAAGAAATTTCAAAAGTTAAAATTGTGGTGAGTGGTGCAGGTGCTGCTGCCATCTCCTGCTCAAGGCTTTATTTGGCGATTGGCGCCAAAAGAGAAAATTTGGTGATGTGTGACAGCAAAGGGGTTATTAGAAAAGACGCCCCAAATTTAAACGCCCAAAAAGCTGAATTTGCCACTGACAGGGATTTAAATACTTTGGAAGAAGCCATGGTTGGCTCTGATGTTTTTATCGGACTTTCTAAAGGAGATGTAGTAAAACCTGCAATGTTGTTGACGATGGCTAAAGACCCTATTGTTTTTGCCATGGCAAATCCTGACCCTGAAATTGAATATAATTTGGCTGTGAAAACAAGAAAGGATATTATTATGGCCACAGGAAGATCGGATTATCCTAATCAAGTGAATAATGTACTTGGGTTTCCGTATATTTTTAGAGGCGCGTTAGATGTGAGAGCCACTAAAATTAATGAAGAAATGAAACTGGCAGCGGTTCATGCCTTGGCTAATTTAGCCAAAGAAACCGTACCGGAACACTTAAATATCTTGTATGGAGAGACCAATATTAAATTTGGTAAAGAGTACATCATCCCTAAACCATTTGACCATAGGTTAATTACCGAAGTTCCGCCTGCAGTTGCAAAAGCAGCTATGGAATCTGGTGTGGCAAAAGAACCTATTACCGATTGGGAAGCTTACAAAGAAACTTTGGCTGAAAGATTAGGGACAGGAAGTAAATTAATGCGTATGCTCATGTCTCGTGCAAAAGCCGATCCAAAAACCATAATTTTAGCGGAAGCCGATCATTTAGATGTGTTAAAAGCAGCGCAAATTATTCATGATGACGGAATTGGAAAACCTATTTTATTGGGCAACAAAAAAATCATCCAGGAATTGATGAAGGAAATCAATTTTGAAGCTGATGTTCAAATTTTCGATCCTAAATCTGATGAAGAGGAAGAACGTCGAAATAAATTTGCGCAAGTCTATTGGGAAAAAAGAAAACGCAACGGAGCAACTCTATTAACTGCACAAAGTTTGATGCGAGAACGCAATTACTTTGCCGCCATGATGCTAAATGAAGGGGCAGCAGATTCTTTGATAACAGGCTATTCAAGAGCGTACCCAACTGTGGTAAAGCCAATGATTGAATTAATTGGAAAAGAAAAAGGCGTGAAGCGTATTGCTGCAACAAATATCATGTTAACCAAAAGAGGCCCAATATTCTTTTCAGACACCGCAATTAATATAGAACCAACTGCAGAAGAGTTGGCAAATATTTGTTATATGACAGCCGCCTCAATGAAGATGTTCGGATTTGAACCAAATTTGGCGATGTTGTCATTTTCAAACTTTGGATCATCAAACTCTCCGTTGGCTGAAAAAGTTTCACAGGCTGTTGAAATTATGCACAAAAGATATCCAGAAGTTAATGTAGATGGTGAAATTCAAGCCGATTTCGCATTAAATCCTAAATTATTAAAAGAGAAGTTCCCATTTTCTAAATTAAACGATAAAAAGGTTAACGGTTTAATATTTCCGAATTTAGAATCTGCAAATATTGGCTATAAATTAATGAAAGAATTTGACCAAATAGTTTCTATCGGACCTATTATTATGGGACTTCAAAAACCTGTTCATATTCTTCAGCTTGGTGCAAGCGTTGATGAGATTGTGAATATGGCTTGTGTGGCAATTGTGCATGCACAGGAAAAAACGAATAGTAAATAATATTTTAGTACATTTGGTAGTGAATAGAAAAATGAAATATGATAACGCACATAAGAGGAAAGTTAGTTGAAAAAAATCCAACATTTGCCGTTATAGAAACAAACGGAGTTGGTTATTGGCTAAACATTTCTCTTAATACATATTCTCAACTCCCGGATAACGAATTTGTTATTTTGTATACGCATCTTTCTATCAAGGAAGATGCGCATACATTATATGGGTTTATCAATAAAACTGAACGTGAAATTTTCAGATTGCTTATTTCGGTTTCAGGGGTTGGGCCTAGCATTGCCAGAACCATGTTATCATCTATGACTACGGATGAAATTCAGCAGGCCATTGCTTCAAACAATGTCAGCGTTATCCAGTCTGTAAAAGGAATCGGTGTTAAAACCGCACAGCGTGTTTTGGTCGATTTAAGAGACAAAATTTCTAAAACCTATGCCATTGATGAAGTTTACGCCAACCAAAGCAATACAGTTAAAAATGAAGCGTTATCTGCTTTAGAGGTCTTAGGGTTTAATAAAAAGCAGGTTGAAAAAGTAGTGGATAAAATACTGCTTGAGGACAAAACGCTTAGTGTTGAGGTTTTAATAAAAAACGCATTGAAAAATTTATAGAATTTGGAAAACAAGCGATATATACTTAAAACATATATTTTATTTTTTTTCTTTTGGTTTTTTCTTTCAACAGTTAAAGCTCAAACACCTCCTGTTTTATTCCCAAAAGACACTACGATTGTTGAAAAAGTAAACGATACCATAAAATTAAAATACCCATTTAAAAGTTATCAGGAAGGAAGTTTGTTTCTTACCGACCCAAAGCAATCTGAAATTATTTATGATACCGAACTGGGGAAATATATGGTTGTTGAAAAAATCGGAGATTATTACGTGCAGTACCCGATTTTTATGACTCAGGAAGAGTATAAACAATACCAATTGAAAAAGGACATGCTTTCCTATTATAAAAGCAAAATTAGCGCTACCAACCCTAAAAAAGCAGGAAGCGTTGATGCTCAAAAAAACTTATTGCCAACCTATTACGTAAAATCCGATTTTTTTCAATCCGTTTTTGGAGGAAATACCATTGAGGTAAATCCGCAGGGATCTGTGTTGGTGAAATTGGGGATGTTGTATCAGAAAGTCGATAATCCGCAATTGTCTGAACGCAACAGAAAAAGTTTTACATTCGATTTTAATCAGGAAATAAGCGCCAGTATTATAGCGAAAGTGGGAACTAAGTTAAAAGTAAGTGCCCAATACGACACGCAATCCACCTTTAATTTCCAAAATCAAATAAAGTTGGAATATACGCCGACGGAAGATGATATACTTCAAAAAATAGAAGTGGGTAATGTAAGCATGCCCCTAAAAAACTCTTTAATTGTAGGTGCTCAAAGCTTATTTGGGGTTAAAACACAATTGCAATTTGGAAAAACAACCGTTACGGGCGTTTTTGCCGAACAAAAATCACAAACAAAAACGGTTGCTGCGCAGGGAGGTTCAACCATTCAGGAATTTGAGTTGCAGGCAACAGATTACGATGAAAATCGTCACTTCTTTTTAGCGCAATATTTTAGGGATAATTATAATACCTCATTAAAGGATTATCCGTTAATAAACAGTGCAATAAATATCACTAAAGTAGAAGTTTGGGTGACCAACAGAAATGCCACAACCATTGATATCAGAAATATTGTGGCGCTTTCCGATATCGGGGAAGGTGATCCTTCAAATATTGGTCCGGCAAATGTAATCGCTGTTCCGGGCGCACTTTATCCTTCAAACAATGCAAACGATATTTCATCCATATTAACAACCACCAATCAAGTTCGTAATATTTCAACAGTAAGCAACGGCTTGTCACCTTTTGCTATGCAACAAGGCCGGGATTATTCGGTATTGGAAAATGCCATAAAATTACGACCTGATGAATTTAGGGTGAATCCGCAACTGGGATTCATCTCATTAAACAGAAGATTGGCTGATTCTGATGTGCTTGCAGTTGCCTTTGAATATACAATTAGTGGAGATCCTAAAGTTTATAGAGTGGGTGAATTTACCAGCGATGGAATTATCGCGCCTGAAAATATTGTTGTAAAATTATTGCGAAGCGAAATTATAAGCACCGAAATCCCGTTATGGGATTTGATGATGAAAAACATCTATTCATTGCAAACTTTTAGAATGCAGCGAGATGGTTTTAGGTTGGAACTTATGTATGCTGATGATGCCACAGGTGTGCCGATAAATGTATTGCAAAATGCGCAAACTCCGGGTGTTTCAGACAAAACATTGTTAAATTTGCTAAATGTGGACAGGCTCGACCAAAATCATTTTTACACACCTGAAGGTGACGGTTATTTTGATTATGTGGAAGGTGCTACGGTAAATTCGGAAAAAGGATATATTATTTTTCCAAATGTTGAACCTTTCGGTAAAGATTTACAGTCGAAATTGACCAATACTGCTGATGAAACATATGTTTTTAACGAACTGTACCGAATTACGCAATCTGAAGCTAAAAATAATTTTCAGCAAAAAGACAAGTACTTAATAAAAGGATACCACAAATCTGAAAGCGCCAACGGCATTCCATTAGGAGCATTTAATGTGGCGCAAGGTTCAGTTAGGGTGACTTCCGGCGGAAGGGAATTGGTTGAAGGTATTGATTATGTGGTAGATTATCAAATGGGAAGGGTTCAAATTATCAACCCAAGTTTAGAAGCTTCCAATGCACCAATTGAAGTTTCTGTTGAAAACAATGCCACTTTCAATTTACAGACAAAAAGTTTTTTGGGCGTTGATATAGAACATAAATTTTCTGATAATTTTATTGCCGGAGCAACTATTTTAAATTTAAATGAAAAACCAATCACTCAAAAAGCATTATTTGGCCAGGAGCCAATCAACAACACTATTTTTGGGCTAAATGCAAGTTTTGGAACAGAAGTTCCGAAATTTACAAAATGGGTAAACAAACTGCCTAATATAGATACGGACGTCCCTTCATATTTTTCAGTTCGAGGAGATTTTGCCTATTTAATTCCGGGTTCTCCAAAAAGAATTGAGTTAGACGGGCAGGCCACTTCCTATGTAGATGATTTTGAAGGCTCACAGATTCCTATAGAAATAAGAACAATTCAGCAATGGTATATGGCAAGTACACCGCAATACCAAACACAATTTGATTTGGGAGGGAATGTTACCGGCCTGCCTTACGGATACAAAAGAGCCAGATTGGCATGGTATACAGTTGATCCTTTATTTTATGGAGGATCTTCATTGCAACCTGGAAATATTGACAATACAGAGCTTTCTCGTGCTGAGACCAGAAGAATTAGGTATGAAGAATTATTCCCTGAACAAGACTTGGATTTAACGCAGTCAACGGTAGTCAGAACATTAGATTTGGCCTATTATCCAAATGAAAGAGGAAGTTATAATTATGACACCTCTAATATGGGTGCTGATGGGAAATTTACCAACCCGGAAGACCGTTGGGCTGGGATTACCAGGCCGTTGACTACAACCAACTTTGAACAATCTAATGTTGAATATATCCAATTTTGGTTGATGGATCCATATGACCATTATTCCATTACAAATGCTGAAGGATTGCCTGCAGGAATAAATCCGAATGATCCTGTAAATCAAGTTGGGGAAGTGTATTTTAACCTTGGAAATGTTTCAGAAGATATTTTAAAAGACGGCAGGAAAATGTATGAAAACGGATTGCCTGAAAATCCGTTGAGCACCAGCAATACAGAACCTACTGTTTGGGGTAAAATCCCTACCAACCAATCTTTATTGTATGCGTTTAGTGACAAAGACAATGAACGTTTAAGTCAGGATATCGGTTATGACGGATTGAATGACAATGAAGAAACCCAATTGTTCGGAACTGCTTTTGGTCCAGATCCGGCGAATGACAATTATTCCTATTTCAGAAGTTCAGAATATGATTCCAACAATGCCTCTATTTTAACGCGCTATAAAAAGTATAACAATACGCAGGGAAATTCGCCAACCAACAATTTATCAACCGAAAGCTATCCAACTTCCGCAACGACATATCCAGATGTTGAAGACATCAATAAAGACCAAACCATGAATACGGTGGAAAGCTATTATCAATACAAAGTTTCTTTAAATAAAAACGATTTGGTAATAGGTCAAAACAATATTGTTGATGAAAAAATAGTAAAAGTTGAGCTTGAAGACGGCAGTCAAAAAGAATTTAGATGGTTGCAATTCAGAATCCAGGTAGGTACTCCGGATGAGGTTGTCAATAATATTACAGGGTTTAATTCCATTCGTTTTATGCGAATATTTTTAACCAAATTTAAAATGCCGGTAGTTTTGCGTTTTGGGGAGCTGCAGTTGGTTAGAGGTGATTGGAGACGTTACACAAAAACACTGGATGACGTTGTTGTTCCTCCGCAGGATTTAACAAATGCGCAACTGCAAAATTTTCAGGTGGGCGTTGTTAATATTCAGGAAAACGAAAGCAGAAATCCGATTCCTTATGCGTTGCCTCCGGGAATTGATCGTGAAATTTTAAGGGGAACCACCACATTGCAGGAACAAAATGAGCAATCATTATCGTTAAAAGTTACCGATCTTGAACCTGAAGAAACAAGAGCCATATTCAAAAATGTAAAGGTAGATTTAAGAATGTACAAACATTTGAAATTGTTTTTACATGCCGAAGGAGTTCAAACAAAATCGCAGGTTCAGGATAATGAATTAAAAGCCATCATTAGAATTGGAAGTGATTTAAACGACAACTATTATCAACTGGAAAAATTGTTGACGGTATCTGATTACGGGGTTACAACACCACTTGAAATTTGGCCTGAAGAAAATAATTTAGATGTCTTTTTGGAATATTTGGGAAAACTTAAATTGTTAAGGTTTGAAGCAGGGGTAGCGCCAAATGTACTTTATCCTGCGGTAAATATGCCTTCGCCTATTGAAGGGTTGGAAGGTTATGAAATAAGGGTAAAGGGAAATCCTAATTTGGCGAACATTAAAACCATTATGCTCGGTGTAAAAAATGCCGCTACTACCAATCAAAGTGCTGAGATTTGGTTTAATGAAATGCGGGTTTCGGAGTTTGATAATAAAGGAGGCTGGGCAGCCGTTGTGAGTGCAGATGCAAATTTTGCCGATTTTGCGGATGTTTCCTTGACAGGAAGAATGGAAACACAAGGATTCGGTGGCATTGAACAACGCGTAAATGAACGAAGTCAGCAAGACACGAAATTGTATGATGTGGTCACCAATGTGAATTTTGGAAAATTATTGCCGAAAGACTGGGGTATAAAATTGCCTTTTAATTACAGCGTTTCGGAAGAGGTTAAAGATCCAAAATATGATTCTCAATATCAAGATGTTTTATTTGAAGATACAAATTTAGAGAATAGCCCAAATAGAAATAGCAGTCAGGATTACACCAAGCGCAGAAGCATCAGTTTAATCAATGTCAGAAAGGAATTTAACCCGAATTCAGAAAATAAAAAACATTTTTACAGTGTAGAAAATTTATCGGTTTCTTATGCATATAATGAAACCTACCATAAAGATTACAATGTGCAGAAATATAGTGACCAAAATTTGCGGACTTCAGCCAACTATAATTTTAGTTTTGAGCCACTAACCATTGAACCATTTAAAAATGCGGATTCTCTAAACAGCAAGTATTTAAAATTAATTAAAGACTTTAACGTGAGTTTATTGCCCTCAACAATCTCCGTAAATTCAAATATCATAAGACGTTACAATGAACAGTTATCCAGAAGTTTAATTGAAGGGTTGCCAGAATTGCCAATTCTGAAACAGCGTCATTTTATGTTTGATTGGGACTATGGAGTGGGATATAATTTAACAAAATCAATACAGTTTAATTTTAGGGCTGCCAATAATTATATTTATGATGACTTTAAATCAACAGATGACATAAAATTATTTGACAATTTCTTTACTATAGGAAGACCGGACCATTACCACCAAACATTAAACGGAACCTACAAAATACCGTTAGATAAAATTCCATTCTTAGACTTTGTTAAAGCAGATTATGCGTACACCGCCGATTTTGACTGGCAGGCATCTTCTCAATCCTATGTCGATAAAATTGGAAATTTAATTCAAAATGCAAACACACAAACTATAGGGGTAGATATAGATTTCAATAAATTTTATAAAACCATCGGAATTGACAAACTTTTGAATAAAAAGAATTCCAAGCCTGAAGCTAAGAGTTCAAAAGAGCCTGAAACTGATAAAAATACAACAAAAAAGAATAAAACTGTTGGCGCCGATATAGGGCGAACTTTTTATAACTTGTTAACTTCGGTTAAAAAAGCCCGTATAAATTATGCTGAAAATAATGGAACTTACTTACCTGGTTACATGCCTCAAATCGGATTTCTAGGACGCGACAATTACAGCGGCAGTCTTGCGCCAACATTCGGATTTGTGTTCGGAAGTCAGATTGACATTAGACAAAGAGCGGTTGAAAACGGCTGGTTATTGTCGCGGGATAGCAACGATCCTTATTTCAACAGAACATTTAGTCAAACACATTTAAACAAACTGGATGCAACCATTATCGTTGAGCCATCTCAAAACCTGGACGTAGAATTTAGGGGAAGTAAAACCTACACTAAAAATACCTCACAACAATTGGATGTGGTGAACAACATATTAAATACTAATTCACCAATTACCCAATACGGAAATTTCAGTATAAGCCACAATATGTTAAAAACATCATTTAATAACAGTGATGTGACTTTTGAAGAATTTAAAAAGAACAGGGCAATTATTGCGCAACGTCTGGCAACAAATACCGGACAACCAATAAGTGGTTTTGGAGAAACAAGCGAACAGGTGATGTTACCTGCATTTGTAGCTGCCTATTCCGGGAAAGATGCAAGTACAGTAAATTTAGGTGCTTTTAGGGAAGTGCCTATTCCGAGCTGGAAATTAACCTACAAAGGATTGATGAAAATAGCATGGTTTAAAGAAAATTTCAGAAGTTTTTTAGTTACGCACAGTTATAATTCGTTGTACTCCATTACAAGTTTCAGCAATAATTTGGCTTATAATAGCAACAATCCATATGCTGAAACCGATATAGCAGGTAATTATATTAACAAAACCCTCTTTACAAATGTCAATTTACTGGAAGAATTTTCTCCACTGATAAAAGTTGATGTGAAAATGAAAAATTCCGTATCTTTCAGCGGTCGAATCAATAAAGACAGAGGCCTTACTTTAAACTTTAACAACAATACAATTACCCAAATAAAAGGAACTGAATATGTGGTAGGATTGGGCTATAGAATTAAAGATTTGGCAATGAGATTTAGATTTGGCGGAGAGCAGACAAAACTTAAGGGGGATTTGGATTTAAGGGCTGACATATCCTTAAGGGATAATGAAACAATTATTAGGGCAATTGATAAAGACAACAATCAAGTAACGGGCGGACAACGTTTGTTATCCCTAAAATTCTTTGCGGATTATGCGGTAAGTAAAAATTTAACAACCTCGTTTTACTTTGACCAAAGTTCTTCCCAATATGCAATTTCAACAACTTTCCCAAGACAATCTGTGAGTTCTGGGTTAAGTGTCAGGTATATATTTGGTAATTAATGAATAAATTAAATAAAATAACAATAATGAACATTCCAGCAGATTTAAAATACACTAAAGACCATGAATGGGTTAAAATTGAAGGCGACACGGCAACAATTGGCGTAACACATTTCGCACAAAGCGAATTGGGTGATATCGTTTATGTTGATGTTGATACTTTAAATGAAACTATAGAAAAAGAAGAAGTCTTTGGATCGGTTGAAGCCGTAAAAACAGTTTCTGACTTATTTATGCCTATAACAGGGGAAATAATTGAAATTAATGAAGCCTTGGCTGACGAACCGGAAAAAGTGAATACAGATCCATACGGAGAAGGATGGATGGTTAAAATTTCGATTTCAGATGCTTCTCAAATCAAGGAACTATTGTCGGCTGCAGCATATGGAGAATTGATTGGGGCGTAATTATTTTTTTTACGTTGCTGTACTTTTAACAACTGCAATTACAGTTGGAAGTTTAATTTCTCTTAAAAAGGGTTTAGAGATAGGCGTGCAAATTTCAGATAAAATTTTGCACGCTTCTGGCTATTGTCTTTTAACAATAAGCTGGTTATTAGCCTTTAGGCCAAAAACTTATTTGTGGAAATCACTTGTTTTAGTAGCATTAGCTGTTTTTATTTATGGCATAATTATTGAGATTTTACAAGGTGTATTTACCTATAGCAGGCAAGCAGATTTCTATGATGCTTTTGCTAATTTAGCGGGTATAACAATGGCAACGCTATTTTTTGCCATTGTTTTGAAAAAAAAGTGACATGATTTAAAAATTATACTTGTATAATATATTTAAATTATTAAATTAGCAACCAATAAAAAATTTACAGATGAAAGTCAAAAAGAATCCGAAAGCGAATTTAGAGAATTATACCAAATTGTTCATGCTGTTAGGTTTGGTATTGGCACTTTTAATAGTGTATTTAGCCATTGAAAAAAAGACCTATGATAGAGTTATATCCTCGCTTGGACCAGCAAATTACAATATGCAGGATGAAGAGCAAACTATAGAAATAGAACAAGTGAAACCGCCTGAGCAAAAGGCACCGCCGCCACCAATACCAGATATTATAAAAGTTGTTGAAGACGAAAAGGAAATTGAGGAAACAGTAATTAAATCTACTGAATCCAATGAAGATGAAGCGGTTGAAATCACGAAAATTGTTGAGGTAAATATGGATGAAGATATTATGGAGGATGTCCCTTTTGCAATTATTGAAGATGTGCCGGTATATCCAGGATGTAAAGGTTCAAAAGCAGAATTAAAAGAATGTTTGCAAGATAAAATCGCTCAGCATGTGAATCGTAAATTTAATGCGGATTTGGCATCAGATTTAGGATTAACACCCGGTGTTAAAAAAATATTCGTAATGTTTAAAATTGATAAAACGGGAAACATTACAGACATTCAAGCAAGAGCACCACACAAGAGGTTGGAACAAGAAGCAATTAGAGTTATTGAGACATTGCCTAAAATGATTCCTGGTAAACAACGAGGTCGTGCAGTTGGTGTAAAATACAGTTTGCCTATTGCATTTAAAGTAGAGTAAATAATACCTTAAAAATATTTTGAAAATACTGTCTTTATTTAGAGGCAGTATTTTTTTTGTTTCATTTTTGAATTTAAGGTGCTTTAAAAAAACCTTAAAAGCCCTTTCTGATTTTGAATTATTCGGTTTATATCCGGGTTTCTTAAAGCAGTTTATTCTCTTATAAAAAAACGGTAAATTTGCCATAAATAAAATATAGATGGAATTTAATAACATTCTTTTAAGAAAAGGATATGCCAAAATAAAACTCAAAAAGATAAACACCAATCATTTTGAACTAAAATTGAACTTGAATGACGTAAAGGGCCGATTTATTTTAGATACTGGAGCTTCAAATTCATGTATCGACATCAATTTAGCCGAAAAATTTAAGTTAGAAGTGAAAGATTCCGCCACAAAAGCGGCTGGAGCAGGTGCGATTGGTATGGAGACTAAAATTTCTTCTAGAAATAAAATTGAAATTAAGCAATGGAAATATCAAAATTTCACGGTTGTATTGCTCGATTTAAACCATGTAAATACAGCGTTGACAGAACATCACGCCGAAGCTGTTGATGGGATTATAGGTGCAGATATTTTAGAAAAGGGGAATGCCATAATAAACTACGAAAAGAAATGTTTGTACCTAAAAAAGTTGGTGTATAAATTTTAGTTGGAATCTTATATTACAATACTGTTCACATTCAGAATTATGATTAAAAGGCATAAAAAAACCGAGCAATTTGCTCGGTTTTTTAAAATAATCTGTTTAGATAATCTTAAAGCTCCAATGCTTTTTTGGGATTGTTATCCATTAAAATTTCAATTGGGTTTTCCAGTGCTTCTTTAACGGCAACCAAAAATCCTACAGATTCCCTTCCGTCAATAACTCTGTGGTCATAAGACAAGGCAACAAACATAATTGGTCTGATTACGACCTCACCTTTAATAGCGACAGGACGTTCAACAATATTGTGCATTCCTAAAATCCCGCTTTGTGGTGGGTTTATGATTGGGGTAGACAACATGGAACCAAAAACACCGCCGTTTGTAATGGTAAAGGTGCCGCCGGTCATTTCGTCAACAGTTATTTGTCCGTCTCTTGCTCTTAATGCCAAACGTTTTACTTCATTTTCTACACCTCTGAAAGATAGGTTTTCGGCATTTCTGATTACTGGAACCATCAAACCTTTTGGGCCTGAAACTGCAATAGAAATATCCATAAAATCATGCAAAATTTTATAATCGCCATCCAGCATAGAATTCACATCAGGAAACAATTTTAAGGCCCTTACAATGGCCAGGGTAAAGAAACTCATAAATCCTAACCCAACATTATGTTTCGCCTTAAATTCATCTTTAAAGTCTTTTCTTAAGTCAAAAATAGGTTTCATGTCCACTTCATTAAAAGTGGTAAGCATAGCGGTTTCATTTTTTACCGCAACCAAACGTTCAGCTACTTTTCTTCTAAGCATGGAAAGTTTTGCGCGCTCACTGTTTCTTGAACCGCCAGCGGGCGTTCCCATACTTGGTACTGCATCTATGGCATCTTCTTTTGTGATTCTGCCATCTTTTCCGGTTCCAAGAACTTCAGAAGTGGAAATTCCTTTTTCGGTCAATATTTTCTTTGCTGCAGGAGAAGCTGCGCCACTCGCGTAGGTTTTTTCTGCTGCAACTGGAGCGACAGGCTTTTCTTCTTTCTTCTCTTCTTTCTTTTCGCTGCTTACTGAAGACTGTTCACTGCCCGCTGGTTTTTCACCGTCTAAATCAATTAAACAAACAACAGAACCAACAGTTACGGTGTCGCCTTCTTCAGCCTTCAAAGTAATAATGCCGCTTTCTTCGGCAGGCAGCTCAAGGGTAGCTTTATCAGAATCCACTTCGGCAATAGGCTGATCTTTTTCAACATAATCGCCATCTTTAACAAGCCAGGCTGCAATTTCTACTTCTGTGATAGATTCTCCCGGAGAGGGAACTTTCATTTCTAAAATCATCTCTTTAATTTTTTATCTTTTTTCTTCCTTAAATCCTTTCCAGAGAAAAGATTTAAAGATTTTTTATTCGTTAGTGTCAAATACTTTATTAATTACACGTTGGTGTCTTCGTTTAAATCGTGCTGAGGAACCTGCGGCAGGAACTGCATGATATGATTGTGAAGCCACTTCAAGATTCACCAACCTAAAGCGTTGCAGCATAAAACTCCAGGCACCCATATTTTCAGGTTCTTCCTGTGCCCAAACGTATCTTTTTACATTCGGGTAGCTGTCAATTACCTGTTGTAATTTTTCTAAATGCAATGGAAATAATTGTTCAATTCTTACCAAAGCAACATCATTTCTGCCTAAATCAGTGCGTTCGGCCAATAAATCGTAATAAAATTTACCGGTGCAAAATACTAATTTAGTCACGTTTTTTTTATCAATATTGTCATCAATGACCTCCTGAAAACTTCCATTTGAAAACGTATCCAATGTTGATGTTGCCGCTGGATGTCGAAGCAAACTTTTAGGCGTAAACACGATAAGCGGTTTTCTGTAATCGCGTTTCATTTGACGACGCAATAAATGGTAAAAATTTGCGGGTGTTGTACAATCGGCCAAAATCATATTGTCTATAGCGCACAGTTGTAAAAAGCGTTCCATTCGTGCCGAAGAATGCTCAGATCCTTGTCCTTCGTACCCATGCGGAAGTAGAATTACAATTCCGTTTTGCAATTTCCATTTATCCTCTGCAGCTGATAAATATTGGTCGAAAATAATTTGGGCTCCATTGCTGAAATCACCAAACTGAGCTTCCCAAATGGTTAAAGTATTTGGATTTGCCATGGCATAACCATAATCAAAACCAAGCACACCGTATTCAGATAATAACGAATTGAAAATAGTCATTGTTCCCTGATTTTCGCCAATCATATTTAACAGGTTGATGCGTTCTTCTGAAATTTCATCACGTAAAATGGCGTGGCGGTGGCTAAAAGTTCCCCGTTCCACATCCTGGCCAGAAATACGAATGTCAAATCCTTCCTGAAGTAGCGTTCCATAGGCCAATGTTTCGCCCATTCCCCAGTCTATTTTGTCATTTTCAAAAACCATATTATGCCTATCCAACAAAATACGTTCAGCTTTGCGTAAAAATTTTATGCCTTTTGGAACGGTTGAAAGCGTTTTTGCGATTTCTTTCAGTTTTGATTTTGGGTAAGCGGTTTTTTCAGAAACCAACATGGCGCTTAAACCTCTTCTGGTGAAGTCTGTCCATGTTTCTTGCATAAACTCACGTATTTTTGAAGTTTCAACCTCTTTTGAATGGAGGTATTCTGCTTCCAATAAGTCTTTAAACTCAGCAATTGAATTATTTAAAAAAGCATCATCAATCACCCCTTCTTCAATCAGTTTTTGCGCGTAAATATCTCTCGGATTTGGGTGTTTTGCAATGGCTTTATATAATTTTGGCTGTGTAAAACGAGGTTCATCGCCTTCGTTATGTCCGTATTTCCGGTAGCCAAGCAAGTCAATAAAAATATCTCTTTTGAATTGCATTCTAAAATTAAGGGCAAATTCTATGGCATGGGTAACCGCTTCAACATCGTCGGCGTTTACGTGCAAAACAGGAGACAAGGTAATTTTTGCGACATCCGTACAATAGGTGCTTGATCTGGCGTCCAAATAATTTGTGGTAAACCCTATTTGGTTGTTCACCACAATATGAATGGTGCCGCCGGTTGAATAACCCGCCAACTGACTCATTTGGATCACTTCATAAACAACGCCTTGCGCTGCAATTGCGGCATCTCCATGAACAATAATTGGAAGCAGTTTTGAATTGTCTCCATGGTAGTCCTTATCTATTTTTGCACGAGAAATCCCTTGCACTACGGGACCTACAGTTTCCAAATGCGAAGGGTTTGGAACCAAATTCATGATAAGTTCTGTCCCGGTTTTTAATGTTTTTTTGGTGGTTAAACCTAAATGGTATTTAACATCGCCATCAAAATCTTCCTCTTCAAAATCTTTACCTTCAAATTCACTGAATAAATCGCGAATAGGTTTTCTGAAAATATTTATTAAGGTATTTAAACGTCCTCTGTGCGCCATTCCCAAAACAAATTCTTTAACGCCAAAATTTTCTGCAGCAAGTCTGATAACAGCTCCAATTGCAGGAATTAAAGTTTCGCCTCCTTCCAAAGAAAATCGCTTTTGGCCTACATATTTTGTTTGCAGAAAGTTTTCAAAAGTCACCGCCTGATTTAACTTTTGCAGAACATATTTTTTAGTTTCGGGCGTATAATTTGGGTGGTTTGAATTTTTATTTAGTTGTTTTTGAATCCACTTTATTTCTTCGGGAATTCGAATATACATATATTCAACTCCAATAGATTCGCAATAAATGGTTTCTAAATGTTTTACTATTTCACGCAATGAAGCCTTTCCTGTACCAATGATTTGTCCGGCATCAAAAACAGTATCTAAATCTTTTTCAGACAACCCAAAATTTTCGAGTGCCAGGGTTGGCATATATTTGCGGCGTTCGCGAACCGGATTTGTTTTTGTAAAAAGATGGCCTCGTGTTCTATAGGCATTAATAAGGTCAATCACTTTAAATTCCTTCAACACGTTTTCGGGAATTTCAAATACAGCTTCCTCACCGTTCAGCGAATATTTTTCGTTGGCAAAGTCGTAACCTTGAAAAAAACTTCTCCAACTGGGCTCTATTGTATCAGGATTTATCAAATACTGGTCGTACAAATCGGCTATAAAACCCGTATGTACCGTATTTAAAAATGAAAATTTATCCATAGTATTGTTAGTAGTCAATTTTTTAGTTGATTGGTCAAAAATACAACTTTTACCAAAACCACCGTTTTAATTCTTGTTAATTTACAATTATTGTATTTTTAATAATATTTGGGCAATCCTAATAAAAGTATCATTTTTTAAGGACTTTTTTGTCGAAAATTACAGGAAACCACTAAAATAAATGCAGATTTCAGTATGTTGCTTTAGGCTGATTTACAACAAGTTGCTTTTAAATGAAGGTAAAGAATATAAAAAGAAGAAATTTTTTTGAATATTTCTTGCAAAAAGAAGAAAACCTTGTATATTTGCACTCGCAAAAGCGAATAAATTCCTCCTTAGCTCAGTTGGTTAGAGCATCTGACTGTTAATCAGAGGGTCCTTAGTTCGAGCCTAAGAGGAGGAGCAAAATGAAG
>NZ_JBFFKM010000011.1:0-55273 GCF_041555395.1 Lutibacter sp.
ACCAGTATATACAACTCTGTCATTAATGCCAACAAAATAGCCATCAACAGTAAAAGTTAAATGAGCCTCTCGTAATTTAGAGGTAAATCCTAAACTAACACTTTTAGAGGTTTCTTCTTTCAATTGAGGAATTCCTAACAACTTCGCAGCCCTGCTGTCATTGGCAAAAGTACCAACTTCTTGAGGATTACCCTCATTGTCAAAAATTGTTGAAGTAGAATTGAAATTTAATTGGTGCAATGAAGGCGCTCTAAAACCAGTGTTAAACGCAGCTCTAATATTGGTATTTTCACCAGCTTTTATTCTTGTTGCAATTTTAAAGTTTAATGTAGAACCAAAATCAGAATAGTCTTCATAACGAGCTGCACCACTTAATAATAAATTTTCAGTAACATCAGCTTCTACATCTACATAACCGGCAACACTGCTTCTACCACGTGAAAGCTCATTTGCAGGAGCAAACCCAGGGAATACTTGAGACCCGCCTGGTCTTGAGTTTCCAAAGAAATCTTTTGAGGCAACCTGTGAAGCTAAGGTGATAGCTTGTCCATTCGCAGTATATTGCGCATAAGAAGCTAATTCTCCAGCAACAATTTCATAATTTTCCAAACGGTATTCAGCTCCAAAAGCAACGTTTAAACCAGCCATAGTGTCTTCAAAAAATTGGCTTACATCTAAATTTGTGGTATTTTGTGCAAATGAAAATCCACCTGCATCAAATAATGTTGGAGATGCATTTTGCATAGAAGCATTGAATGTATTTCCAATAGTGTACATGAAAGCATTTTTACCCCACGTATTGCTAAAATCTACATCCCAATCAGAAATTTTTCCTTTAATACCTACTGAAAACGATTTATCAGCAATATTAGAATTTATTTCAGGTAAAAAACCATTCATGTAAGCAGGTGTATAGGTTCTGCTTTGGTTTGGCAATCTGTAAAATCCTGCAGAATTTCCTGTTCTTGAGCTCATTCCGGCAAAGGAATAAAATTCAGTTCCTTTTTCATCTAAAGGAAGCGAAAAGTTTGCGAAGAAACGACCACCACGTAAAGAGGATTGACCAACCCTCATATTGAAATCACTTCTTTCTAAACTACGTGCTGCTAATTCAGCAGCTGTGTTATCAGCGCCTAAAATTGTTCCTAATTCAGCTTTAGTAGCATTAGGGTCTAATGCAAACCCAGCTGCATTACCATATTGAATGACATCAGAAACATCATCATCCAATAATTTAGATAAATCATAACCTGCATTATTCGCAAATCGTTCAACAGTATTATATTTATTAAAGATAGTGCCTTCCCATTCTTTCATTCTGCTGTAGTCTTCTCTTACGTCAAAATCACCTGTAAAATTGATGAAACCACCTTTATCACCTAATTGAAGCCCGTAGTTTGCACTAACATTGGTTGTTTCACCATCTACACCACCAGTTTGGTCATTTGCATTTTCGGTAAAGTTTGCACCGGTTGTAACATTTAGGTTTAATACATTGGTACTTCTTTTTAATACAATGTTAATTACACCTGCAATGGCATCAGAACCATATTGCGCAGCTGCGCCATCCCTTAAAACCTCAATACGTTCTATTGAAGCGGCTGGAATTGCATTTAAGTCAGTACCAACACTACCACGCCCAAATGTACCATTCACATTTACCAATGATGAATTGTGTCTTCTTTTACCATTGATTAAAACCAAAACCTGATCTGGACCCAAACCTCTTAAAGAAGCCGGATCTATATGGTCTGTACCATCAGAAATAGTTTGGGTGTTCGACGTGAATGAAGGAGCCACATAATTCAATATTTGGTTTAAGTTAACTTGTGGTCCTGCCGTTAGCAGTTCAGTTACATCAATAATGTCAACAGGTACTGATGTGTCAACAGCTGTTCTGTTAGGATTTCTTGATCCAAGAACCATAACTTCTTTTAATGCTACACCAGAAACTAAAACGACATTAAATATTTTTGTGCCGTCCATCTGTAATTTTTTTTCGTTGTACCCCACATAAGAAAATATGAGGTTTTCACTGCTTTCTACCATAACGGCATAGTTACCGTCAAAATCGGTAGTGGTTCCTCTGGAGGTTCCTTCAATAGTTACAGAAACACCAGGCATCGGCTGGTTATCTGTGTCTTTTACATTTCCCGTAACTTGATATGATTGCGCAAACATGGCCATCGTAAAAAGAAGGAAAATCCCTAAAATAAATTGTTTTTTTGAATTCATGTTTTGGTTATTTTGTTAATTAATATTGACCAATGTATAAAAAAAATTTAATAACTAGTGAATAAATAGGTATCTTTTGTTACATAAAAAATAAAATCTGATAAAAATCATTATTTTATTGAAAAAAAATATATATAAATCTGAAAAATGATTTAATGTTGAATACCTTAATTTATTAATTGTTTAATAGAGATTTTAAAATTGATACAAATTGAGAGCAGTTTATTTTTATACAATTATGTATATTTGACTTATTAAAATCGAAAAAATTAAATAAAAAATAAAAAATGAAACTTTTAGAAAACAAAACAGCTTTAATTACCGGAGCAACAAGAGGGATAGGAAAAGGAATTGCACAAACTTTCGCAAAACAAGGAGCAAATGTCGCATTTACCTACAGTTCTTCCAAGGAAGCTGCGGAAGCATTGGAAAAAGAATTAATGAATTTGGGTGTAAAAGCAAAAGGCTACAAATCGAATGCCGCAAATTATGAAGCTGCTCAAGAATTGGCAGCTGAAGTTTTAAAAGAGTTCGGTACAATTGATATTTTAATAAATAATGCGGGAATTACAAAAGACAATTTGTTAATGCGTATTTCTGAAGAAGATTTTGACACCGTAATTGAAGTAAATTTAAAATCGGTTTTCAATTTAACAAAAGCAGTTATTAGGCCAATGATGAAGCAACGCGCTGGCTCTATTATTAATATGAGTTCAGTGGTCGGCTTAAAAGGAAACGCAGGGCAAACAAATTATGCGGCTTCCAAGGCCGGAATTATTGGGTTTTCTAAATCGGTTGCTTTGGAATTGGGTTCTAGAAATATTCGTTGCAACGTGATTGCGCCGGGTTTTATTGAAACTGAAATGACCGCAAGTTTGCCGGAAGAAATGGTGAAACAATGGAGAGATGGCATTCCGTTAAAACGAGGAGGAACTCCTGAAGATGTTGCAAATGCCTGCGTATTTTTAGCTTCTGATATGAGTGCTTATATTACTGGACAAACTTTAAGTGTTGATGGAGGAATGTTAACCTAAAATTTTTTGCTGTTGGAAAAAGTCACTTTTTTATGGATACTCTTAGCGTTATTCGTTGCTTTTAGTATTGCTGCTTTTCAATACTTATCGAAAAATGAAGAGAGAAGGCAATTAAATTATTGGCTTTCTTTTTTTAGATTTACAACCATTTTTTTTATATTAATATTGCTTATAAACCCTGCAATAAAAAAAATTAATGTTGAAACTATAAAACCAAATTTATTAGTTGCAGTTGACAATTCAAAGTCTATTAAATACAATTCTCAAAATGAAGTTGTAAAAAGTTTGGTCGAAAAAATAAAAAAAAATTCTGAATTAAATAACAAATACAACATTAGTTTTTTTGGTTTTGGTTCAGGCTTATATCCGTTAGAGGAATTAAAATTTGAGGAAAGTCAAACCAACTTGTCAATCCCTTTTCAGGAATTTTCAAAATTGTATAAAACTGGTTCAAGTCCGGTAATTTTAATTTCCGACGGAAACCAAACTGTTGGAAACGCTGTTGAATTTGTAAATTATAAAAGTCCGGTTTTCCCATTTATTGTTGGAGACACCACTATTTTTGAAGATATTTACATCAGCCAATTAAATATAAATCAATTTACTTTTATTAATAATCAACTGCCTGTTGAGCTATTTATCAATTACACTGGAAGCAAACCGATTACTAAAAACCTCAACGTTTTTCATAAAGGAACTAAAGTTTATTCCGAGAAATTTCAATTTTCAAAAAATCAAAATGTCAGAACAGCTTCGTTTTTTTTAAAATCCACTGATAAAGGAAATCAATATTATACTGCTAAAGTTGAAGAACTTGACAATGAACAAAATACGCAGAATAACACAGAAAATTTCAGTATTGATGTGATTGAAGAAAAATCGGACATCCTTATTTTAACGTCTGTTGTCCATCCAGATTTGGGAATGCTGAAGAAATCCATTGAAAGCAATAAACAAAGAACGGCAACTATTTCGACTGTCTCTGATTTTAAAGGCAAAATAAATGATTATCAATTGGTTATTTTGTATCAGCCCACAGTCATATTTAAAAATATCTTTTTAGAAATTAGCCAAAATAATTTAAATTATTTTGTGATTACCGGAAGAAGTACTGATTGGAATTTTTTGAATACGGCTCAATCCAATTTTTCAAAGAAAGTGAGTACAGAAAAAGAAAATTACAGTCCGATTTTCAATTCAAATTATGCTACTTTTTTAAGTACAGATATTGGGTTTTCAAATTTTGCGCCTATTGAAGATTATTTTGGGGATATTGCATTTTCAGTTCCATACCAGATCTTATTGTTTCAAAAAATAGGAAATATTGAAACTGAAAAGCCGCTATTGGCTACTTTTGAAAATAACAATCAAAAATCAGCCATTTTATTTGGAGAAAATTCTTGGCGATGGCGGATGAATAGTTTTGTCGAAAATAAATCTTTTGAACGTTTTGATGGATTTTTCGCAGGGTTAATTCACTATTTAGTTTCATCCGATTCAAAAAACAGGTTGAACGTAAACGTAAATCCAATTTATTATGCGAATGAAATTATTCAAATTTCAGCAAGTTATTTGGATGAAAATTTCAATTTTGACAATAGAAGCAAACTTTGGTTAACGGTAACTAATGAAGAGGCAAATTTTATTAAAAAAATTCCTTTTGCGGTATTAAATAATCGATTTATTGTTGAACTTCCAACAATTCCTTTTGGGGAATATAAATATACTGTTTCAGTTGAAAATCAGGACAACAGTGTTTCGGGAAGTTTTAAGATTCTGCCTTTTGAGATTGAAGCGCAATATACCAACGCCAACTATCAGCAGTTAAAGAATATTGCAACAGATACGAAAGGATTCACTTTTTATAACAAGCAGGAGCAAAATTTAATCGATTATTTAATAAAAGACAATCGTTTTAAAAGCGTTCAAAAAAGTATTATTTCAAAAACACCACTAATCGATTGGAAATGGATTTTAGGATTGATTATCCTTTCATTAAGCATAGAATGGTTTGCCAGAAAGTATTACGGCAAGATTTGATTTTCTTTCAAAAAATTATATGTGATTTTTTTTAATAATAAATTGATATTTAAACGTTAAGCAAATTTAGACATTCTAATTTTGTTTTGTATATTTGACAAAACTTATAAAATAAAAAAAATGAGCAACGGACAATTACAATTGCCAAAAAATTTAATGCCAATAATAATAGGTGTAATTATACTTGTTATCTTTTTATCAAAATCAACAACAACCATCAATTCAGGAGAAGTAGGGGTGTTGTATAAAACATTTAGTGGCGGTGTAGTTACCGAAGAGCCACCTTTGGGTGAAGGATTTCATATAGTTGCACCTTGGAATAAGGTATTTGTTTACAATGTAAGACAACAAGAGTTGTTAGAAAAATCGATGTCAGTACTATCATCTAATGGCCTTGAAATAAAATTAGATGCTTCTGTTTTATATCAGCCTACAGCTAACACTGTTGGATTCTTGCACCAAACAAGAGGTCAGGATTATCTTAATAGTGTAATTGTTCCTGCGGTTCGTTCTGCAACAAGAAGCGTGGTAGGTCGATATACACCTGAACAATTATATTCAACAAAAAGAGACGCTATACAAGCTGAAATTTATGAAGAAACAAAAAAAATTGTAGAGCCGCAATATATTCAGTTGAACGCTATTTTAGTTAGAGATGTAACTTTGCCTCCAACAATTAAAACGGCAATAGAAAGTAAATTGAAGCAAGAACAGGAATCATTAGAATATGAATTTAGGCTGGTAACAGCAGCAAAAGAGGCTGAAAAACAAATTATTGAGGCAAAAGGTAAGGCAGATGCCAACCGTATTTTGAGCGCTTCACTGAATGATCAAATTCTTCGGGATAAAGGAATTGAAGCTACGATTAAATTATCTGAATCGCCTAATAGCAAAGTTATTGTTATTGGTGGTGGAAAAGGCGGACTTCCAATTATTTTAGGAAACCAATAATCAGTAAAACATAATACAAAAATGCACCTGAGTTGGGTGCATTTTTTTTGTGTTAAGTTTGGCTTTTTTATAGTTGGCGTATTTAAATTTAGGAAACAAATAGTCCATATCTCCTATATCTATTCCATTGCAATCTTTTAGCCGATGTAAAGTTTACAAACGCAATATTTTTAGTGCTTTTTTCCGATTGGTTTAAATCTGTTGTTTTCATAATATATGGTTATAAGTTGTTAGTGTTTTATTAAAAGACGCCTTAAAACAAAATATGTTACACTATTATGTATTACATAGTACTATATTAACAAAAATTTAACTAATGCGTTATCAGGTAGCAGGTTAGAGGATGGGATATTTGATTTTATTGATTGTATTCGGCCAAAACATCATTTAGAACTTCAATAATAACGTTACAGCCTTTGTATATTTCATCTTCCGAAATGGTAAGTGGCGGCGTTATTCTGATTGCTTTTCCTTCAAACAATAACCAAAACATGATTAGACCCTTATCAAGACATTTTAATATGATTTTAGAGGCCATTTCACTGCTTTCGACTAAAGGAGCGAGCATTAATCCTCTACCTCTAATTTCGGTTATTAAAGGATGAACCAATAATTTTCTAAATAAAGTTTCTTTATAGAGGGTTTGTTCCATTAAGTCGGAATTAAGCAATTGCGTTAAGGTTGCAAGAGCCGCCGCCGCAATCACTGGATGTCCGCCAAAAGTTGTGATATGTCCAAGTTTTGGTTGCTGTTTTAAACAGTCCATAATTTGAAATGAAGAAATAAAAGCACCAATAGGCATACCGCCGCCCAAACCTTTTCCCGCAACAATAATATCAGGAACGACATTGTAATTTTCAAATCCAAAAAGTTTTCCTGTACGTCCGATTCCCGATTGTATCTCATCTAAAATAAGCAAAGCGCCAACTTCGTTACATTTATCTTTTACCTTTTTTAAATAATCATTCTGGGACTCAATAAAACCCGCTCCGCCTTGGATGGTTTCTAAAATAACCCCAGCCGTTTTTGTGGTTATTTTATTTAAATGATTTAGGTTGTTGAAGTTGATAAATTTTATTCCAGGAATTAATGGTCTGAAAGCGCTGTTTTGTTCTTCTGCGCCACAAACACTCATGGATCCCTGAGTATTGCCGTGATAACCATTTTTGGCCGCAATAATTTCACTTCTTCCTGTGAAACGTTTGGCTAATTTTATGGCACCTTCAGTAGCTTCTGTACCTGAGTTTGTTAAATAAACCGTTTCCAGAGGCTTTGGTAAATTTGCCGCTAATAACTTACATAAATCAACTTGAGGCTGCTGTACAAATTCTCCGTAAACCATAACGTGGGTGTATTTATCAACCTGATCTTTTATGGCTTGTGAAATTTTTGGGTGATTATGCCCCAAAGTATTTGCCGAAACGCCGGCAATAAAATCTAAATATTCCTTACCGTTTGCACCATAAATATAACAGCCATTGGCATGGGAAATTTCTATGGCCAATGGGTGAGGGGACGTTTGTGCCTGATATTTAAAGAAATCTTCTTTCAATTTTTTGTAATTTCTTTTTCTTTGGTTTCTAATTCATCATAAATGAAAATTCCGTCGTTATTGAGTGGACGTTCTTTTTCTCTCCAAATGAATCCTTTTAAAATTTTCTCTTTTTCAGGAAGTTTTGAAGGAGGATAGGTTTTTCCTTCCGGTTTTTCAATAAAATCGATGGTTTCAATTTCATTATTTTCCATAGTGATAAAAATATTTTTACTGCTCTTCATTCTCGTAATTCCTACCAATTCCTGAAGGTCATTTCTAATATAGAAAACAACTTCACTATTTCCAACCACGTCTAACGATTTTAACGCATTGTCTTTAAATTTTCCGAACATATTTTTACCTTTCAATTGGCTAAATCCTGCTGAATCTTTTTGAACCATAAAGGCATTATCCAATATTTTTAAAGAGTCGAGCTGTTCTGTTTTGGGGTTAGATATTAAATGGATCGTATCACCCGTTATCTGATTTCCCTGAGTCCACATAACCGGATTTCTAATTAATTTTGTCAATCCTGTTTTTTCAAAGGTTATTAAGGAATCACATTTTCCCTGTAAATCTGATTTAAAAATTTTTACGCGATTAAAGGCTCTTACAATACGATCTTCAATTTTCCCTGTAACCATTAATTTATCACCATGAATAAAAACAGAATCTTTTTCTATAATAGAAATAGCGACCGCTTTTTTTGTTATAAAAACAGAATCTTTCAGTTTAAAATATTCAGCATAGCCTCCTTTTATGATCGAATTGTTTACGGTATCCACCACAATAATATTTCCAGTTGCAGAAGCAAATTCAATGTTTTTATTATAATATAAACTGTCACCTTCTATGGTTCTGTCGTTATAAAATATTTTTGAGTTCTTTAAAAAATGAGAAATATTCGTTTTTGAATTGTGATGCCCTTTTTCTGTATATATAGAATTTTCTTTGCTTGTTATGGTTGAAGGTCCCATTAAGTCTGCAATGCCTGTATTGGTATAATAATCAAGATGGTTTGATACAACCTTACTGTCTTTACTGGTAACTTCAACATTGGTTAATGCCTGAAATTTTTTGGTTCGTAAATAATAATCTCCAATTCTGCTTTTTAAAACATTGGTTACGTCGGTAATTATTCCACCGCTTTTGTAAAAGAGCTGTTGATTTTCTCTGTCAAATTTCAAGGTATCCGTTGACAAAGTCATTACATCATCTTTTAAAACAACATTTCCCCAGGAAGTAGCTATTTTTGATTGGGCATCATAATCTGTATATTTACTGGTTTGCACAATGGTATCGCCCTGATTTATGACAACGTTACCCATGGCTTTCACCAACTTTTTTTCCTGATAAATATAGGCTTTGTCACAACGCAATGTTGCGCCTTCATGTTCTATGAAAACATTTCCCATGGAAATGGTTGCATCCGGAAATTTGGGATCAGTAAAAGTGTTATCAGCTTTTAGAATTTTAATTTTTTTTGTTTGGGAAATTCCTGTAAAACTAATAAATATAATTATGACGAAAAGTAATTTTTTCAAAACTGTTTATTTTGTTACAAAACTAATAAAAAAGTGATTAGAAAAATATGAAGTTGAACTAAAATAAAAAAGCTTCAAAATTTGAAGCTTTTTTATTTTTTATCTCAAGATTGTTTGCTTTCGGTCTGGACCAACAGAAACAATTTTTATGGGTACTTCCGTAAAATCTTCAATAAACTTAATGTAGTCGTTTAATTCTTTTGGCAATGACGTTGCATTTGTCATCCCTGTTAAATCTTGTTTCCAACCTTTAAACTCGGTATAAATTGGTGCTACATTATGTTCTTCAATATTGTAAGGCAAGTGGCTGATTTCAGTTCCTTGATAGTTGTATGAAGTACAGACCTTTAGTTTTGAAAATCCTGAAAGTACGTCACCTTTCATCATAATCAATTGGGTTACCCCACTAATTTGAACCGCATATTTTAATGCCACCAAATCCAACCAGCCGCAACGGCGCGGTCTTCCTGTTGTTGCGCCAAATTCTTGTCCTACTTTTCCCATTGTTGCACCGTCTTCATCAAATAATTCAGTTGGGAAAGGACCTGAACCAACGCGAGTGGTATATGCTTTGAAAATTCCGATAACCTCACCAATTTTATTTGGTGCTACACCTAAACCGGTGCAAGCGCCGGCTGCTGTTGTATTGGAAGAAGTCACAAAAGGATAGGTTCCAAAATCGATATCTAACAAGGAACCTTGAGCACCTTCAGCCAAAATAGTTTTTTTGTTTCTTATGGCATTGTTTAAATACTCTTCACTATCTATAAAAGGAAGTTGCTTTAAAACATCAATGGCTCCAAAAAATTCTTTTTCTAATTCTGGTAAATCATATTCAATTTCAACTTTAAAGAATTCAAGCATTCTCAAATGCTTTTCTGTCAATGCGTAATATTTTTCTTTCCAGTTTTCCAATTCTAGATCTCCAACGCGCATACCATTTCTTCCGGTTTTATCCATATAAGTTGGACCAATTCCTTTTAAAGTGGAGCCAATCTTGGCTTTTCCTTTTGAAGTTTCACTGGCAGCATCAAGAAGGCGATGTGTTGGTAGTATTAAATGTGCTTTTCTTGATATTAACAATTTAGATTTTATGTCTAAATTAAATTTTTCTAAGTTATCTAATTCTTTTTTGAAAATTACGGGGTCAATCACCACGCCGTTTCCAATAAGATTCATGGCGTTTTTATGAAAAATACCTGAAGGAATGGTGTGTAGAACGTGTTTCTGCCCATCAAAAATTAAAGTATGCCCTGCATTTGGACCACCCTGAAATCGAGCAACGATATCGTAATTAGACGTGAGGACGTCTACAATTTTGCCTTTTCCTTCATCTCCCCATTGCAGTCCTAATAATAAATTTACAGCCATTTGCTTAATTATATATGTTAATTGTTGTTTGTTTTTTTTGTTCCGTAGAAATAGAGCGAGTGTTTATGAATGTCAATATTAAAAGTTTCTTCAATGGCCTTTTTAATAATTTGGACTCTTGGATCACAAAATTCAATGACTTCACCTGTATCGGTTAAAATAACATGGTCATGCTGTTTGTCGAAATATGACTTTTCATAGAATGCCTGATTTTGTCCAAACTGATGCTTTCTGACCAAACCAGATTCCAATAATAATTCAATAGTATTATAAAGTGTAGCTCTACTTACCCGATAATTTTTGTTTTTCATCTGGATATAGAGAGATTCAATGTCAAAATGATGGTCTAAATTATAAATTTCTTGTAAAATAGCAAACCGTTCAGGCGTTTTTCTATGGTTGTTTGTTTCAAGAAAATTCACAAAAACAGCCTTTACAATCTTTTGATCTTCATTACTCATAATTATCTTAATTGACTTTTAAAACTAAACAAATTTAATTCTATTTTTTTAATAAAAGGGTAGGTAATTTGCATATTTATTAACTTTGAATTGTGAACAAATTTAATGTTTGTAAATTCTGTCTACAGTATCAATGCCTTCAATTTTTTTAAGACGGTCACATAGTTTTTGAAGTTGTAATCTGTTTTTGACAGTTACGGTAATGTTCCCTTCAAAAAGCCCATCATGGCCCGAAATATTTAAACTTTGAATATTTACACTCATATTATTCGAAATAATCTGAGTAATTTCATTAACCATTCCAACATGATCAACGCCTAATATTTTAATAATGGCCTTATATTCCTGTTTTGTTGAATCTATCCACTTTGTACTTAAAATTCTATAGGCATAATTTGCCTGTAAACTAATAGCATTTGGACAATCTTGCTTGTGAATTTTAATACCATCATTTATGGTAATAAATCCAAATACTTTATCTCCTGGAATTGGGTTACAGCATGGGGACATTTTATAATCTAAGCGTTCTTCTTCTTTACCGAAGACTAAAGAATCATATTTATCTGTAATCTCATCTTTTTCAATGGCTTCATGCTGCGGTGGACTGCGTTTAATTCTATTTTTAAAGAAACTTACAAAAGCATTATTTCGCTTTCTGACAAATTCTTTTAACTGGGGATTTTCAATGGAGCCAATGCCCATTCTGTAAAATAAATCTTGACTTGTTCTTAATTTGAAATGTATTACAAGCTCGTTGACCACTTTTTCATTGAGGTCAATTTTTAAATGTTTAAGTTTCCGCGTTAAGATCTCTTTTCCTTCTTCTGCAATTTTCTTTTGACCTTCCTTTAAGGCATTTTTAATACGATTTCTGGCCCTGGCTGTTACCACAAAGTCCAACCATCCAACATTTGGTTTTTGACTTTTTGAAGTAATTATCTCAACCTGATCTCCACTTTGTAATACGTGACTTATTGTTTTTAATTTGCCATTTACTTTTGCTCCTCTGCAGTTCATCCCCACTTGAGTATGAATTGCGAAAGCAAAATCTAATGCTGTCGAATTTTTGGGCAAGGCTTTTAAATCACCATTTGGCGTAAATATAAAAATTTCTTTGGCATAAAGATTTAATTTAAAATCTTCCACAAAATCTATTGCACTGCCATTTGAATTTTCAAATGATTCCTTAATTTTATTTAACCAATCCTCTAAACCACTTTCGCGCTCATTTTGGTTTTTATATTTATAATGGGCTGCATAGCCTTTTTCCGCAATCTCATTCATTCTTTCTGAACGAATTTGTACTTCAACCCATTTTCCTTGTGGACCCATCACTGTAATATGAAGAGATTCATACCCGGTAGATTTGGGCTGGCTGATCCAATCTCGTAACCTGCTTGGGTTAGGTCTAAAATGATCAGTTACAATGGAATATATTTTCCAGGCATCAAACTTTTCATCTTTGTCAGTTGATTTATAAATTATTCTAATGGCAAATTTGTCATAAATTTCATCATAAATTACGCCTTGTGAAAGCATTTTTTTATGAATGGAATAAATAGATTTTCTTCGACCTTTAATTAAATATTCGAATCCTTCCTTATCTAAAGTTTCACTTATAATGTTGGAGAATGATTCAATATACTTATCTTGTTCTTCCTTACTTTGTGTTATTCTCTCAAGAATATCATTATAAATTTCAGGTTCTGTAAATTTTAAACCAAGATTTTCTAACTCTGTTTTTATATTGTAAAGCCCTAACCGATGCGCAAGCGGTGCGTAAATATATAAGGTTTCAGAGGCTATTTTTACCTGCTTGTCTGCCGGCATTGCTTCCATAGTTTGCATGTTATGCAACCTATCAGCAATTTTTATTAGAATAACCCTTACATCATCATTTAAAGTTAAGAGCATTTTTCTAAAATTCTCAGCCTGAAGAGAAGCGTCCTGATCCTTTTTTAAGTGAGAAATTTTTGTTAATCCAAAAACAATTCTAGCAACAGTTTCACCAAATAACCGCTCAATATCTTCAACGGTATATGTGGTATCTTCCACAACATCATGCAATAAAGCAGCAATAATAGAGGTCGCATGAAGCCCAATTTCATAGGCGACAATTTTTGATACGGCAATAGGATGAAATATGTAAGGTTCGCCAGTTAAACGGCGTTGCTTGCTATGAGCTTCCAACGCCAATTCAAAGGCTTTTCTGATTTCTTTTTTATCGGTAGCCGTAAATGTTTGATAGGCTCCTTTCAACAAATCTTTGTAGCGCCTCGCTATCTCTTTATTTTCTTCTTCTATGGATAAGTTGTATATCATCGCTTAAAAATAATGATAAAAATTGATTAACCAATTATTTGAATTTATTTTTTTAAGTTTAAAAAACGTTGTAAAAGCGTAGGATGGGAGTAATGAATTTTTACATACAAAGGATGTGGCGTTAAATTACTCAAACTATTTTTTGATAATTTTTTTAAGGCTGAAATTAAGCCATTTCCGTCAAAATTTTCTTTTGCATAATCATCCGCTTCATATTCAAATTTTCTAGATAATACGTTCATAAATAAACTTGTAATTTCAGAAATAGGGCTGTATAAAACGCCAAAAGCGATAAGTCCGATATGGAAACTGGCAGTTTCAACTCCCAAAGCCATCGACAATGATAAATTCCCAACCAATAACGATAAAATATAAAAGGTGAATCCGGTTAATAAGATAGAAGCCAATAAGTTATAAATAATATGTTTTTTCTTGTAATGTCCAACTTCATGCGCCAAAACAGCGACAATTTCATCGGTTTCCAAATCATTTATTAACGTGTCATATAGTGTAATTCTTTTTTGTTTCCCAAAACCAGAAAAATAAGCATTTGCTTTTGTGGATCTTTTAGAGCCGTCAATCACAAAAACATTTTCAAGTTTAAATCCTATTTTTCTTGCAAAATTTTCAATCTCATTTTTTAATTCACCACTTTCCAAAGGCGTTTGTTTGTTAAAAAGAGGAACAATCAATTTAGAATAAAAAAGATTCATAAAAATGGTGATAACCGTCATTAACGCCCAGGCGTATAGCCAAAAATTACTGGTTGTCAATTGATAAAACCAGGTAATTAAAGCCAAAACTCCGCCACCAACAAAAATCATCATTAACCAGCCTTTAATTTTGTCTAAAACAAATGTTTTTTTTGAAGTTTTGTTAAAGCCAAATTTTTCTTCAATAACAAATGTGGCATAATAAGAAAATGGTAGTGATAAAATATCACTTGCGAAAATGATAATTCCGAAGAAAATTAATGTGATAACAATGGTATTGTCCGAAAAGCTTCTCGCAATATAATCAACAAATGCAAATCCTTCAAAAATAAAAAACAACAATGTTGCAACAATAGAAATGATACTTGTCACTACTGAAAATTTATAATTTGCCTTTTTATATGCCTGCGATTTTAAATACTCTTCTTCGTTATAAATACCTTCCAATTCCGGTGGAATAGCATCATTAAAATGTTTAGCATTTAAGTAATCAATAAAAGCGTCAAATAAAAATTTAACAATTATAATACTTATTAGTATATAAAACAGTTTTTGTGGAGTCATTTGATACTAATTAGTAATTAACAATGAGTGATTAATGATGTTTGGTTTTTTATTCTTTTGAGGATTCAATTATTTCATATAAAATTTTTAAAATACTTGTAATTTCATCATTTAAATAGTTGAATTCTTCAATTTCAATATAATTTGTATCTTTAAGTATTCTTAACCAATAGTTAGTTTCTTTAGCTTCTTTATATGATATTGACATTTTTGCTCTAAAATCTTTTTTTGAAATACCTCCAATAGCTTCTTCAACATTTGCTCCTATTGACGTGCCAGATTTTAAAATTTGTCGGGATAACACATATTCATTTTGTGCACATAATTTTTTACTTAAGAGTACAATTTTAATAGCAAAATCATACGTTTTATCAGCAATTAAATTTTCTTTCATAACATTTGTTCATTTTTAATTATCAATAAATAATTATTCATCAATTATTGTTAATTACTAATTATTTTGTCTCTGCCTTACTGCTTCAAACAAAATAATTGCGGCACTAACGGAAACATTCATGGAATCAATAGCTCCTCGCATTGGGATAATGATGTTTTTTGAGGTGTTTTGAAGCCACTCATCAGTCAATCCGGTCGCTTCTGTTCCCACAATTATAGCGCTTGGTTGCGTGTAATCAAGAGTTTGATACGCGACTGATGCAGTTAAGGCAGCACCATAAATATTAATATGATGTTCTTTTAAAAATGAAATAATTTCGGAAGTTGTTCCTGTCGCTATTTGCGTTGTAAAAACACAACCAATACTTGAGCGAATGATATTCGGATTGTAAATGTCTGTTTTTGGATTGGCAATAAGCACTGCGTCAATTCCTGCGGCATCAGCAGTTCTTAAAAGTGCGCCAATATTCCCTGGCTTTTCAGGAGCTTCAGTAACTAATATTAACGGATTCTTATTCTTAAATTTTATTGAATTAAGCGATAAATCTTTATTCTTGGCAACTGCTAATATACCTTCAGTAGATTCACGTAAAGCCAATTTTTGGTAAACATCATTTGAAATTTCAATAACTTCAATTGCATAATTCACTGAGCTCATTAATTTTTCAATTTCTTCATTATTTATAATTGAAGTGGCTGCCAAAATGGTTTCTATAGGATAATTTCCTTGAATAGCTAAAGAGATTTCACGCAAACCTTCAATTAAAAAAGTTTGTGTTTGTTTGCGTAAACGTGATTTTTCTTTAAGCTGAACAAGTTCTTTTATATAAGAATTTTGTGCGCTTGTAATATGTTTGTGCATTTTGCTGAAATAAGCCGTAAAGATACTAATAATTAAAATTTTATAAATAGCGCTTTGTTGAGAAAAAGAAGCCCTAAAATTACTAAGGGCTTTTTTAATTTATTCTGGTGAACTGTACTTTCTCTCGTACCGTTGCCATAATTCAGTTTGGTGTGTTTCTAAACTTATTTTTCTTCCTTGAATAAAGGCATCTGTCAATTTATTGGTTCGCATATCCAAAGCATCACCTTCAGAAATAAATAGGGTTGCATCCTTGCCAACTTCTAAAGTTCCTGTAAATTGATCAATTCCTAAAATTTTAGCAGGGTTAGAAGTAATTAATTTTAGAGCATCTTCTTTGTCCAATCCATAAGCTGCGCAAGTTCCAGCATAAAAAGGCAAATTTCTGGAGCTCATGCGCTCCATGCCGCCTTCCATTCCAATGGCCACGACTACTCCTTTTTCAACAAGTAATTTTGCGGTTTTATATGGTAAATCATAATCATCATCTTCATTTTCGGGTAATCTGTGAGCTCTTTCAATGATTACAGGAATTTTGTTTTCAACCAATAAATCGGCAATTTTATAAGCATCGTTACCATGAACGATTACCAATTTAGAAATACCCAACTTTTTACTTAAATTGATTGCATCCGTGATTTCTTTAACACCACTGGCATGCACATATAAATTATCTGAACCCTTAAATAAACCTTTTAAAGCTTCATAAGGTAAATTTTTTGGAGATTTATTGCCATTTAAATAGTTTTTTCCATTCTGCATAAATGAACTTATCTCTTCTACTTCTTTAAGATAGTCTTTATTAGGTTTTGCACCTTCTTCTTCGCCTCTCCATGGTCTTCCGACAGAAAAATTTTGTGGCCAATTTAAATGAATTCCGTCATTTGTTTTAATGGCCGCATCTTCCCAATTCCAGGCATCAAATTGCACAATGGAGGATGTGCCTGAAATTACACCGCCTCTTGGCGTTATTTGTCCCAAAAGCACCCCATTCGGTCGCATACTTTCAATCACTTTTGATTCGGCATTATATGCGATTAAGCTTCTTACATGTGGAAGCATGGAACCCACCTCATTGGCATCCAAAGTAGCTTTCACAGCATCAATTTCTCCCAAACCCAAACTTGAATTTGAAATGATAAATCCTGGATAAACGTGTTTCCCATTGGCGTTTATAACTTCGCCCATTCGTGCAATTTTCACTAAAGAACTTCCGACAAATGCAATTTTTCCTGCTGAAAACATAATCAATGAATTTTCAATCACTTCTCCATTCCCTAAATGCGCTGTAGCACCTTCAATACTATAATCAGTTGATTGCTTTGCTGTCGGTGTTTGCTGCGCAGAAATAGTTATTGTTAAAAATAAAAATATCAGGTTGTATAAATATTGTTTTTCCATTTTTTCGAGTTTTTATTAGTCTAGCACAGTATCACAATGAAAATGCACCGGTGTTTTTTTAGTTGGTGGCTGAACATCATTACCGTTATTTTTTTCAATCAACATCATATTAATTAAAGAATTTCGTTCATTTTTTATTTGTTCCCTTAATTGTAAATCTCTTTCTATATCAAAATAAATAACGCCTTCAACGAGGGTTTTTTCAGCTTTTGCATAAATGGATAGCGGATTGTCGCTCCACAAAACAACGTCGGCATCTTTTCCAACTTTAATACTTCCAACCCGAGCATCAATATGGAGCAATTTCGCCGGATTAATAGTTACTAATTTCCAAGCTTCTTCTTCACTTAATCTTCCGTATTTGATGGTTTTTGCTGCCTCCTGATTTAACCGTCTGTTCATTTCTGCATCATCAGAATTTATGGCAACGGTAATTCCTACATTATGCATAATTGCTGCATTATAGGGGATGGCATCGTTTACTTCATATTTATACGCCCACCAATCAGAAAAAGTAGAAGCGCCGGCACCATGTGCTTTCATTTTATCGGCCACTTTATAACCTTCCAAAATATGCGTAAAAGTATTTACGGTAAAATTAAATTTATCGGCAACTTTCATTAACATATTAATTTCGCTTTGCACATAGGAATGACAAGTTATAAAACGTTCCTTATTTAAAATTTGGCCTAAAATTTCCATTTCTGAATCTTTTCTGAAAGGTTTTCCGCTCTTTTTAATGGCGTCATATTCTTTGGCTCTTTGGAAATAATCTGTATAAACTTCTTCAACACCCATTCTTGTTTGCGGGAAACGAACAGTTTCCGTATTTCCCCAATTGGACTGTTTTACATTTTCACCCAAAGCAAATTTTATAAATTTATCATTGTTTTTATAAAGCAAATTATTGGCTGTTTCTCCCCATTTTAACTTCACAAGTGCTGCTTGCCCACCTATAGGATTTGCAGAACCATGTAATATTTGAACCGTGGAGACACCGCCGGCCAAACTTCTGTAAATTTGAATATCATCCGAATCTATCACATCTTCTAAAGAAACTTCAGCAGTGGAATTTTGACCTGCTTCGTTAACCGCTACGGTTGCAATATGAGAATGTTCATCAACAATTCCTGCAGTTAAATGTTTGCCGGTTCCATCAATTATTTTTGCGTCTTTGGCAGTTAAGTTTATCCCAATTTTTGAGATTTTCCCGGCTGTAATCAATACATCAGTATTTTTTAAAACACCCTCATTTTCGCCTGTCCAAACGGTTGAGTTTTTGAATAAAATGGTTTCTTGTTTTGGTTTTTCCGTAAAGCCGAATGCTATATTAGGGTAGGTGACAGGTATAATAATTATTTTTTCAACGGCCTCTTTTTTTTCCTTTTCCTTTTCTTTGGAAGTTGTTTTTTTAATGGCATTCCAAGTGGATTCAACTCCTTTTTCATCAATGGCTGTACCGCTTAAATTGTCGGAATTTGAATAAACTCTTGCGATAAGTCGGTTGAATTTTGTGGAATCCGTCTGACTGTTAATCATCAGGTTTAACCAATTGTCCTTATAAATTAATTTCGATTTTAATTTTGTTTCTCCATCTTTCACAGCGACTTTTGATTTGTCAGATTTACCAGTAATGGATAAATCGTAATTTTTAGCGTTTAAAGAAAGTTCGTAATCACCTGAAATTTCTTTAACTGCCATTGAGTTAACTGTATTTTTAGAACCTTGCACCCAATTCTCATATAGCGTTGTTTCTTTGTCAAATAATTCGCCGGAAGTGATTAAAAAGTTAGCATAACTGCCTTTTTTTAAAGAGCCAATTTCATTTGATTTTCCCAAAATCTTCGCGGGTACTGTTGTTAAAGCCTCCAAAGCTGTAGTTTTATCAAAACCATAATCAAATGCTTTTTGAAGATTTTTATTGAAATCGGAAATGACTTTTAATTGGTTTGTAGTTAATGAAAATGGAACTTTATTCTTTTGAAGTATTTGCAAATTGGCTGGTTCCTGATTCCATTTTCGCAAATCGCCTAGCGCAATTTCATCGGCCATGTAAGGTTCGCTTACATCATAAGCTTTTCTGAAATTTACGGGGATAATATAGGTTGCATTTGTGGCTTTTATTTCTTCAATATTTTCATATTCGTCACCACCACCAACAATTACATATTGAATACCAAATTCATCACCAACTTTATCGGCGCGTAAATTATTTTGTTTGCCTTCAGCTTCAAATATTTGAACTAAATTTTTGTTATTATTGAGTGCTTCCAATGATAAATCTTTGTTTTTTGCCAAACCTTTTGAATACCATTCAGCATCATAATATGCTTGTCTGATTAAAGCCATTGCACCCATTAAGGAATTTGGGTAAATTTGATTGGATTGTGCACTTTTTTTGAAAGATAAATATTGAGCAGATTTCGTGTCTAAAATTCTGTAGGAATCAGTCACATTAGGATTTAATGCAATTAAAAGTCCGTTCCCCCTTATTATGCCATCTTGTAAATGTGTATTTACCACACCAAAACCTTCCTTCAACAACGCTTCCGCCTGTTTTTTATTAAATTCAAAAACAGCAATGGGATTTGTTTCAGGGCGAATATGGTCATTCCAATAATAACCTTCTCTACCGGCATCATATTGCGGTGCGGCGCTTGTGTTTCTAACTCGTTTAGGTGCTTCAATTCCAAAACTGGTATACAAATCGATAAAAGATGGATAAATAGACTTCCCTTTTAAATCAATGATTTCAGCATTTTTAGGAATGGAAACGGAGACACCAACATTAATGACTTTTTCATCTTTAATAAGTAAAGTTCCGTTTTCAATAATTTGGGTGGGAGTCACAAAAATTTTAGCATTAATAAAAGCAACTGTATTTGTTTCTGTTGTTTTTACACCAGTGTTTGCCGGAAAATATTCCTGTGCTTTTATGCTGAGTGTTACCAAAAACAGCATTGCAAAAAGTATTTTTTTCATTAAAAGAAGTTTAGAGTTTGGTTAATTAAGTTATTCTTATAACATGATTAAGATCTTTTTGAATGGAAATATAATAAAAAATCGACAATACTATTTAATTTAAAATAAAATTTTTATGGATGACTCTTTTGAATTTTCAAAAACCTTTTTTAAAACACTAAGCTATAATTGATGCATTTTGTAGTAATTTACCAAAAGTGACACCACTTTATTGTAACTTTTAATTCCATCTTCTTGCTTGTTGGCTTTTAAAAAAGTATCGTAAAAAGTTTTAAAATACTTTTCTGTCCAGTTTTGATAAGATTCCCAAAAAGCTTCACTTTGCTGAATGTCTTTTAAAATTCCTTTATTTATTTCAATTTTTAAGGCTTCAAATTTTGCAGGATCTTTTTTATAAATTTCAAACATACAAAAACGCAGCGCCATTAAATATCCGGAATAATTAAAAGCGACATCGCTGGAGTTTGTTGCAGCCAAATAACCTATAAAATTTGCTTCACTTTCCGAAGCAATGCCTGCCTGATGTGCTAATTCATGACAGACAATAACAGGATAACCGTTTTTAGGAATTAAAGAATTTACCTGTGCTTCATTGGTAATGGGATTTAAGTAGCCCGCAAATCCCATATAAGTTAAAGGAACACTGTATATTGAGGATTTTACTTTTAAATTTTCATGTGAAAATTGTGAATATTTTTTTTGAAATTCTTTGTAAACAGCATATGAAACCTCGTTTATTTCAGTCTTATTTAATTTGTTTTCAACAACAATGGTGTCATTTTTAGTGATGGAAAGCTGTACGTGATTGATTTTTACGATTAGTTTTTCCGAGAAATCCGTCAAATCATTTAAGGAGTACTTTTTATTTTCAAAATTCAAGGACTTATAAACGGGTTGCCTGAAATAATTTAAACCCCAGTTTAAATGAAAAACAAAAAAAACTATTGAAATAATTCCAAAAATTTTAAATAAGGTGTTTTTTAAGTGAAGCTTTCTGTTTTTTATGGCGATGTAAATGTTTTTAACAATCATAATTACCAATAAAGTGTATAAAATATCTCCAATTGAAAAGTGAATCCATCTAAAAAGAAGACTTAAAAACCTTGAAATATATACGTATAAACCTTGGGCGTAATATTTTTCAATTACAGCCGGATATTGGACAACAATTCTAAGAAAAGCCCATTGCATAAGCAATAAAATGGTAAGAATTTTATACGTTTTTTTATTGTTCATGCCTCAAAAATATGAAATATTTTTTCAGAAAACCTCCTTTGGCCAATTAATAAATAAGTGTTGCTTGTTAATAACTTTTACCTAAAATAAAATTGAAATTACAAGTTATAATTGTGCAATTAAAATTACATTTGCTTTTAATAAATTGCAATCGGAATTTTTGTTTTTTTTTAAGAAAATAACCAAGACAATGAATTTTAATTTTAAATAAAGTATCTTAAGGCCTCTTTAAAAATTGATTCAACGGTATATTAAAAATCTAAAATATGACAGATGCTCTTTTAATAAAAATAACTGATTTACAAACATATAGAAAGTATTAAACAAGTGAAAAATTTGCAGCCCTTACAATCATTTACACCCAAAAAAAGCACTATAATTAGTCTTGAAAAAGGAAAAATTCCACCGCAGGCTTTAGATTTGGAAGAGGCAGTTTTAGGAGCTATGATGATTGACAAAAAGGGTGTTGATGACGTTATTGATATTTTACATTCAGAAGTTTTTTACAAAGAAGCGCACCAATTAATTTATGAAGCTATTTTTATTTTATTTAAAAACTCTGAACCTACCGATTTATTGACAGTTGCAAATCAGTTGCGAAAAACCAATAATTTAGAATCTATTGGCGGTGATTTTTATTTGGTTCGTTTAACCCAAAAAGTTGCTTCTTCTGCCCATATAGAATTTCACGCACGTATCATTCTTCAAAAATATATTCAACGCAAATTAATTTCCATTTCATCTGAAATTATTGAAGAAGCCTATGATGAAACCGTTGATGTTTTCGATTTATTGGATGATGCCGAAACCAAATTGTTTGAGGTTACACAAGGAAATCTAAAAAAAGGGTCTGAAACTTCTGAAGGACTTGTTGCACTAGCGATAAAAAAAATACAGGAAATATCGAACAAACAAGGTATGAGCGGTGCCGCTACCGGATTTACGCGTTTGGATGAGTTAACTTCAGGCTGGCAACCTTCAGATTTGGTCATTTTGGCTGCACGTCCAGGTATGGGGAAAACGGCTTTTGTAATGTCCATGGCAAAAAACATGGCTATAGATTTTGATCAGCCGGTTGCTATATTTTCATTGGAGATGTCTTCCGTTCAATTAATAACACGTATGATTTCCAGTGAAACCGGAATTTCTTCTGGAAAATTAAGAAAGGGAAACCTAGAACCTCATGAGTGGGAACAGTTAAACGTTAAAGTTAAAAACTTAACAAAAGCGCCTATTTTCATTGATGATTCCCCATCGTTATCCATCTTTGATTTACGTGCAAAAGCACGTCGTTTGGCATCACAACACGGAATAAAAATTATAATTATTGACTATTTGCAGTTAATGACTGCAGGAACTTCACAAAAAGGAGGAGGAAATCGCGAGCAGGAAATTTCAACTATTTCACGAAATTTAAAAGCGCTGGCCAAAGAATTAAATATTCCTGTGATTGCACTTTCACAGTTATCACGTGCCGTTGAAACCAGGGGAGGAAGTAAACGTCCATTATTATCAGATTTACGTGAATCTGGTGCTATTGAGCAAGATGCCGATATCGTTTCATTTATTTATCGACCTGAATATTACGGACTTACTGAATGGGATGATGAGGAAAGAACACCTTGTGAAGGTCAGGCAGAATTTATTGTTGCCAAACACAGAAATGGTGGATTGGAGAATATTCGACTAAAATTCACACCGCATTTGGCACAATTCAGTAATTTAGATGATGGTATTGCAAGTGAATTTCATTCGAAAATGAACAATGCTATTCCGCAACGCAATTTCGCAAGTGCCGAAGATGCTTTTGGTGCTCCAGATAATTATGACGAGGATGACGTACCATTCTAAATATGCAAGTTTTAAAACAAAAATTTACCTAATGTCAATATTGAAAAAATCATTGATAGCCTTATTTTTGATTTTTTCTCATTCCATTTATGCGTCATTTATTTTGATACCGATGGATGATATTACCCAAACAAATCATTTAAAAGCCTACGGAATTACCTATTGGTCGCTTCAAAAAGGCAATACAGCCAAATGGCTGTTAAATTATGAAGGAGGTTCCTTTTTGTTGGAAGACAACGAGGCAACCAGAAACGAATGTAAAATTAGAGGCGTTACTTTTCATGTCATTTCCTTTGCTGAAGCAACTAAAATCTTAGAAGAAATAAGTAGTCCGTCAAAAAATATGGAGGCTGTCACGCTTGAAAAGGCGCCAAAAATAGCAGTTTATTCCCCTAAAACCAATATGCCTTGGGATGATGCTGTAACATTGGTGTTAACCTATGCAGAAATACCTTTTGATGTTATTTATGACGAAGAAGTTTTAGAAGAAAAATTGGTTTTATATGAGTGGCTTCACTTGCATCATGAAGATTTCACAGGGCAATTTGGTAAGTTTTACGGTGCATACAGAACGGCACCATGGTATATAGAACAAAAAAAAGAGGCTGAGAAATTGGCTAAAAAATTAGGTTTCAAAAAAGTTTCGGAAGAGAAATTGGCAGTTTCAAAAAAAATCAGGGATTTTGTGGTTGGCGGCGGATTTATGTTCGCCATGTGTTCTGCCACCGATAGTTTTGACATCTCACTTGCTGCAGAAGGCGTTGATATTTGCGAAACAATGTTTGATGGAGATCCCTCAGAAATGGATTATCAGCAAAAAATTGATTTCAATAAAACATTTGTCTTTAAAGATTTTACGCTGGTTAGAAATCCGGCTGAATATGAATTTTCTTCCATTGATATGACCCAAAAACGAAAGATAACCCGAACATCCGATTATTTTTCATTGCAGGAATATTCAGCAAAATGGGACCCGATTCCAACTATGTTATGCCAAAACCACACCCAAATAATTAAAGGTTTTATGGGGCAAACTACCTCATTTGACAGGGAAACAATAAAATCGAATTTGTTGGTAATGGGTGAAAATAAATCAAATCGTGAAGCCCGTTATATTCATGGTGTAAAAGGCAAAGGAATGTTTACTTTTTATGGCGGACATGACCCGGAAGATTACCAGCACAAAGTAGGCGATCCAAAAACTGAACTTGCTTTGCACCCAAATTCGCCGGGATACCGATTGATTTTAAACAATGTGTTATTTCCAGCGGCGAAAAAGAAAAATCAGAAAACATAATGTTAATAACCGCATAATAATTTTTTTATTATTTAAGTGTTTCAAAATTCAAAAACAGTATTTTTGCTGCTTTAAATTAAATTTTAATAAATGCCAACAACACAACAATTACAGGATTTTTCGCAACAAGTAAGAAGAGATATCGTTAGAATGGTGCACGCCGTAAATTCTGGTCATCCAGGGGGTTCATTGGGCTGTAACGAGTTTTTAACGGTTTTATACCAAGAAGTAATGGATTATCCTACCAATTTTTCAATGGATGGAAAAAATGAAGATTTATTCTTTTTGTCAAATGGACATATTTCACCTGCTTATTATAGTGTTTTAGCACGAAGTGGTTTTTTTCCAGTGAGTGAATTGGCAACTTTCAGAAAATTAAATTCACGTTTACAAGGGCATCCAACTACCCATGATGGTTTACCGGGAATCCGTATTTCATCGGGTTCATTGGGCCAAGGAATGAGTGTTGCCATTGGTGCTGCACAAGCAAAAATAATAAATGGAGATTCAAAATTAATTTACTCATTACACGGAGATGGTGAAATGCAGGAAGGTCAAATTTGGGAAGCAGCTATGTACGCTGCCGGTAAAAAAATTGACAATTATATAGCAACGATAGATTATAACGGGCAACAAATTGACGGCGCAACTGATGATGTAATGCCTTTAGGTAGTTTAAAAGCTAAATTTGAAGCTTTTGGCTGGATAGTGTTGGATGTTGAAAAAGGGAATGATATTGATAGTATTAAAAAAGGTTTGGCAAAAGCCAAATCTTTGACAGGAAAAGGAAAACCTGTTTGTATTTTATTGCATACTGTAATGGGTAACGGCGTAGATTTTATGATGCACACCCATGCATGGCATGGCAAAGCACCAAATGATGCACAATTGGAAATTGCTTTAAATCAAAATCCTGAAACATTAGGAGATTACTAAATAGAAATCCTGCTTTTGCAGGATTTTTTTATGATAGGTTAAAATTCGGTTCTGATAATTGTAAGAATAATCTATATTTACGTCTGTTCAAATACATTTTAAATTAGTTACATGAAAATAGGTATTGTTTGTTATCCAACATTTGGGGGAAGTGGCGTAGTGGCAACAGAATTGGGAATGGCTTTGGCCCAAAGAGATCATCAGGTTCATTTTATAACCTATAAACAACCTGTCCGGCTCGATTTTCTTTCAAATAATATTCATTTTCATGAAGTTTTTGTGGAAGAATATCCTTTATTTCATTTTCAGCCTTACGAATTGGCTCTTTCAAGCAAAATAGTGGAAGTGGTGCAGATGTACAAATTAGAAATACTACACGTGCACTATGCAATTCCTCATGCCTACGCAGCCTATATGGCGAAACAAATGCTTAAAGAAAAAGGAATTGATATTAAAGTGGTCACCACACTTCATGGAACTGATATCACTTTAGTAGGAAGTCATCCAAATTATAAACCAGCTGTTGAATTTAGCATCAATCATTCTGATGTAGTTACCACAGTATCAGAGAGTTTGCGAAAAGATACTTTGCGATTATTTAATATTTCCAAAGACATAAAAGTGATTTATAACTTTATTGATTTTGAGAAATATCCCGAAATTCATTCTGAAGAATGTCAGCGCCATACTATTGCAAATGAAAATGAACGCATTATTGCGCATATCAGTAATTTACGTCCAGTAAAACGAGCTGCCGATGTAATTACTATTTTTTATAAAATTCAGAAGAAGATTCCTTCAAAATTACTTTTAGTTGGCGAAGGTCCTGAGAGGGAAAGTATTGAGCAACAAGCTAAGGAATTAGGGATTTTGGACAAAGTGCTCTTTTTGGGAAACAGCAATGAGGTAAATAAACTCCTTTGTTATTCCGATTTGTTTTTATTGCCTTCAGAAACAGAAAGTTTTGGACTTGCGGCATTAGAAGCAATGGCAGCGAGAACACCCGTAATTTCAACAAATTCAGGAGGATTGCCAGAAGTAAATATTCAAGGCGTTACCGGTTTTTTAAGCAATGTTGGGGATACGGATGATATGGCAAAAAACGGAATTTATATTTTAGAGGATTTGGACCGGCTTCAGCAATTTAAACATAATGCATTAGCACAGGCCAAAAAATTTAGTTTGGATAATATTTTACCGGCATATAAGGAAGTTTACCGGGAAGTTCTTGTCAATTGTTGTTAGGCGTTGTAATAATTTAAAGCGTCTATAAGCAATGCTTTTTCAACTTTACAATCCAATTTAAATTGTTCAAAATCAGTTAACAAAACAAAATTTACTTGTCCGCCCACATTCTTCTTGTCATGAATTAAAAGCGCAATAATTCCTTCATAATCATCAATATCAATATGCACTTTTGTATAAAGATTCAGAATGGTTTCTTTGATAACTTTTACTTGTTTATAAGGGAAATCTAATAGTTTTTGAGAGATAAAAGCTTCAGTTATCATTCCAATAGCTATGGCTTCTCCATGAGTTAAATTTTCTTTATCATCCGAATCCAAGAAATAAGATTCAATGGCGTGCCCCAATGTGTGTCCGAAGTTTAAAACTTTGCGCAATCCTTTTTCTTTGGGATCTTTGGTAACCACTTCATTTTTAATTTCAATAGAACGATGAATCAATTTGATTATATTAATGATATTTAATTCTTTAAAATTGAGGATCTCATTCCATAGTTTAATATCATAAGTAATTCCATATTTTATAATTTCTGCCAATCCTGAACGCAGTTCACGGTCCGAAATGGTTTCTAAATAAAGCGGGTCAATCAGCACCATTTCAGGGTCAGAAAATAACCCGATCTGATTTTTTAAAACACCTAAATCCACGCCTGTTTTACCTCCAACAGAGGCGTCAACCATACTCAAAAGAGTTGTAGGAATATTTATGAATGCAATTCCCCGTTTAAAGGCAGAAGCTACAAATCCACCCAAATCCGTAATAACACCACCACCTAAGTTAATCATTAGGCTCTTTCTATCGGCGCCTAATTCCGTTAAAGCATGCCAAACCCCAGAGCAGGTATCAAGATTTTTATTTTCTTCACCAGATTCAATTTCAATAATTTCAATTTGAGCTTCCGTTTCCACCGATTCCAATAAAATGGATAAACAATAGTTATTGGTATTTTCGTCAACTAAAATAAAAATTGCAGAAGGGTTGTAATCAGAAATAAAAACATTAAGTTTTTTATAAGCGTCTTCATTAAAGTTTACATAGTAATTGTTGGATAAAATAGGTTGCATGTTGGATAATATTTTGTGCAAATTAAAGGTAAAAAAATTAAAAAATAAACACTTTGTAGGTATCTTTGTACAAATAGAATTTACAATGAAAAAAATATTTGACAATACTGAAGTTGCCTTTGCTTTAAAAACAAATTCTGAACTGGAAAGAGCCTTCTATTTGTTTGAAATGATTAAGCGCGAGCCTCTTGTTAAAATAGGAACTGCCGTTACCAGATTTGCCCTTAAAACGCATTTGCCTGTTGAAGGAATTATTAGAGCTACCGTTTTTGATCATTTTTGCGGTGGCGTTTCCGAAATTGATTGTATGCCAATAATTGATAAAATGTACACGAAAAATGTACATTCTGTTTTGGATTATTCAGCTGAAGGCAAAGAAGTTGAAGAACAATTTGATTTGGCAATGGAAAAAACATTGAACACCATTAAATTTGGCACTGAAAAGCCAAGTATTCCATTTGCCGTGTTTAAGCCTTCAGGATTTGGCCGTTTGGAAATTTACCAAAAAATAACAGAAGGCACCAAATTGGACAGGCATGAATTAGTGGAATGGAAGCGTATCAAAGAAAGATATGATATTGTAAGTAAAGCTGCTTTTGAGAATGATGTTCCTTTATTAATTGATGCTGAAGAAAGTTGGATGCAACTTGCAGCAGACGATTTAATTGAAGAAATGATGGAAAAATACAATAAAGAAAAAGCGATTGTATTTGGGACTTTGCAATTATATCGTTGGGATCGATTGGACTATCTTCAAAAATTGCACAATCGTGCCAAAGAAAAAGGTTTTAAAATTGGTATGAAATTGGTTCGTGGCGCTTATATGGAAAAAGAACGGGAACGTGCAGAAGAATATGGTTACAAAGACCCAATTTGCGCTAACAAAGCTGCTACCGATACAATGTACAATGATGTTTTGGTATATATGATGGAAAACATTAATGACATGGCTATTTTTGCAGGAACGCATAATGAGGACAGTTCTTACTTGTTTATGAATTTAATTGATAAATATAATTTCAACAAAAAAGATAAGAGAATCTGGTTTGGTCAATTATATGGTATGAGTGATCATATAAGTTATAATTTATCTGCAGCAGGTTATAATGTTGCTAAATATTTACCATTTGGCCCTGTACGCGATGTGATGCCTTACCTAATAAGACGTGCCGAAGAAAATACTTCAGTGGCCGGACAAACAAATCGTGAACTTGAATTGTTGAAACGCGAACGTGAAAGGCGCAAAATATAACATATTTAATAAATTATTTACAAAATAAACTGCCTCTCGTGCAGTTTATTTTATACTATTTTTGAAAGAAGACAATTCACCTAAAAAATACTTAAAGGTGCTATTAATGCCTGTTGATAATCCATATTACCAATTAATCGATAAAATGTGATTTTCTAAAATCATTATTTTGAATATTTAATACAAACAAATACAGTTAGTTAAGTTTTTTAAAGTAGGAAAATCATTATGAAACTTTTGTGATATAAAACAAAATAAAACAACTACTTTTGCATCGCCTAAAAAATTAGAACATGCAATCTATCAGAAACATCGCTATTATAGCCCACGTTGACCACGGTAAAACTACATTGGTTGATAAAATTATTGATCAAGCCCATATTTTGGATGAACGAAAAGTTCGTACAGAATTATTATTGGACAGTAATGATTTAGAAAGAGAAAGAGGAATTACCATATTGTCAAAAAACGTGTCTATTATATATAAAGGCGTAAAAATCAATATTATTGATACTCCTGGTCACGCCGATTTTGGTGGTGAAGTTGAAAGGGTCTTAAATATGGCTGATGGTGTTTTATTATTGGTAGATGCATTTGAAGGGCCGATGCCACAAACACGTTTTGTTTTAGGTAAAGCACTTGAATTGGGTTTAACGCCAATATTAGTAGTAAATAAAGTTGATAAAGAGAACTGTACACCTGATTTGGTGCACGAAAAAGTGTTCGATTTAATGTTTGCTTTGGATGCAACTGAAAAACAACTTGATTTTGCTACAATTTATGGTTCGGCCAAACATAATTGGATGAATACAGATTGGAGAGAACAAACCGATAATATTATTCCTTTATTAGACGCTATATTAGAAAATATTCCTGAGGCTCCGTATTATGAAGGAACTCCTCAAATGCAAATTACTTCTTTAGATTTTACATCGTTTGTTGGCCGTATTGCTATTGGACGTGTTTTTAGGGGTGATTTAGTGGAAGGTAAAGATTATGCGATTTGTAAAGCAGATGGAAGCTTTAAAAAAGTACGAATTAAAGAACTTCATACTTTTGAAGGTATGGGTAAAGACAGAGCGGCTTCAGTAAGAAGTGGTGATATTTGTGCAATAACAGGGATTGAAGGGTTTGAAATTGGTGATACCATTGCCGATCTTGTAAATCCGGAGCCATTAACGAGGTTAAAAGTGGATCAACCTACAATGAGTATGTTGTTTACAATTAACAACTCACCGTTTTATGGTAAAGAAGGGAAATTTGTAACATCTCGTCATTTACGTGACAGACTGTATAAAGAAACTGAAAAGAATTTAGCCCTTAGGGTAGAGGATACAGATAGCGAAGACAGGTTTAATGTTTTCGGACGAGGAATTTTGCATTTATCTGTTTTGATTGAAACAATGCGAAGAGAAGGATATGAATTGCAAGTGGGAAGGCCACAGGTAATTATGAAAGACATTGATGGCGTTAAATGTGAACCTTACGAAACACTTGTAATTAATGTTCCTGAAGAATTATCCAGCAAAGTAATTAACCTGGTATCCTTAAAAAAAGGAGATTTATTAATTATGGAACCTAAAGGTGATTTACAGCATTTAGAATTTTCCATTCCATCGAGAGGGTTAATAGGTTTACGTAATAAATTATTGACAGCAACAGCTGGTACTGCAATTATAAATCATAATTTTGCTAGCTTTAGTCCTTATAAAGGTGATTTTACTGAGGTTGTAAATGGCGCTTTAATTTCTGCGGAAGCAGGTAAAGCAACTGCCTACGCTATTGATAAGCTAGGGGATAGAGGGGTTTTCTTTATCGATATTAATCAGGAAATTTACAAAGGACAAGTTGTTGGTGAAAATAACAGACAAGATGATATGGCCATCAACCTTACAAAAGGTAAAAAACTAACAAACGTTAGAAAATCCGGAACAGATACTGCGGTAAATATTGCTCCTAAGAAAGAGTTTTCATTGGAAGAATGTATGGAGTATATTAAGGATGATGAATATTTAGAAGTAACGCCACTAAGTTTACGTATGCGAAAAATTTCGTTTAAATAAACTTTAATTGAAATAAAAAAGAGCGCTTTCATTTATTTTAAAGCGTTTTTTTTTGTAAAAAAATTGAAATTAACATTCCTATTTACACCAATAATATTATAAATAAACAATCGATATGGGGTAGGCGTAGGTGTTAATTGTTAGCATTTTAAACAAAATACAATAGACTTATCAACAATTTTTAATCATTGTTCAACAAAAACTACACGTTTTCCTCTGCGCGAAAAAAACAGAAGCGAAAATAGCCATACAAACCTCTGTAATTATTGGTAAATAGGTTTAAACCTTGTGTAAACAAAGAGATTTTTAGAGAAGACTCAGTAGTTAAAAATTCAATTAACCGGTTGTTTTTATTCAGCAAATCAGACATTTAAGTGCATTTTACAAAAATAAAATGAAAGTTTTTAACAAAAATGTTTGGTTGTTTAAACATTTGTACATACATTTGATGTATATACAATAGTAGTATAGATAATTGTTGTCCCCCAGAAGTTGAATAAAAATGATAAAAAGGATGAGTTAAGCTTACCTGATTATACAATTGAGAATATATTGCAAACAGGTAATTGGATGAATGAAAAGTTTTCAGATCATTTAAAACAATATGCTCTATCAATCCAACAGTATCAAGTATTACGTTCTTTAAGAGAATTAGGAGGCGAACCTGCAAATCTTTTGACATTGCAAGCCGAAATGGTAAGTAAAAATAGTAATACAACGCGTTTGGTCGAAAAATTACGGTTAAAAGGTTTAATAAGCAGAATTCAAAGTGAAGAGAATAGGAGGATGGTAGAAATTCGAATCACAGAGAAAGGTTTAAATCTGTTAGCTGAAATTGATGACGTTCATTCAGAATTTAAAAATGACATCGTAGAAGGTTTAACAGATGACGAAATCCTGACGCTGAACAAATTATTGGAAAAAATTAGGAATAAATAAATCAACCCCAAAATTGGTTATTTTCTGAAATAATGAGTTATTACCCCAACTTATTATATTAAAAAGAACCTAAATTAAATAGTAAAAATTAATTACGTAGTAAGAATTAATTAAATAGTAGTAAGAATTAATAGTAAGAAATTAATTGATTAGTAAGAAAAATGTAAGAACCTTTTAAACCTTGAAGAATTTATGAAGAAGTAAATTAACCCTTAGAGATAGTATCACTGTAGTCACATACTTAAAAAAGCAATCCGAAAATGCTTTTCACAAAGTTAGATGGTTAGTAAGAACCTTGATGCTATCTCTTTTTTATTAAATGATAACGTAGGAACAAATAAATCAACCCCAACTCCAAAACCCCCAAACATGAGTTCAATATTATTAATCGTATTAATAATTATTTCTCTGGCTGTTACATTCTGTAGCAGCACGCTTCAAAGGAGAATTATAAATTCAAAGGCTTTGGAGTCTATATTAACTAAAGATTTATCTGGTTTGAAACAATTTCATTTGTCCGAATCAGGTAAATCTTTTGGTATAATTAAAAGCAGCCGCAGCACATTTATCCAAAAGCCACCTTTCCCACAACCGTAACTGGAAGATAAATAGTGCGGCTGTATTTTTTATTGAAAATAAGCTTTAAAACTAATTAAAGGTGATGATGCTTAAGAAATTAAAAGGGTGCTTGTTTTGAATAAATCAAAAAAACAGAAATTAAGTATTCTTTAATTGATTTAAAGAATCGTTTATAAAATATTAATTTAAAATTTTTGAATTATGCTTTTAATCGAAAAAAATAACATCAAGAGTCATCAAAACAAATTAGAACGAATTTATATAAATACGTTAACCCCGTATTTTAAATTTAAAAATAAAAAGGGAAATGTAATAGCTCCAAAAAAGAGTTGTATTTCCTTATAAAAAGAGAAAAACTGTTGTCCCCATAAAAAAAACAGTTGTAACTATCTTTAAATTGGCGTCCCCACAACGGTAGTAAAAAAGATATAGATGTTACAACTGATTTTTAAAAACTTTATTTCTTAAAAAACAGCCGCAAAAAACTTGAAAAAAACTGTCGTCCCCACGATAATTTCTCTGACACAAGCTTTACGACTGCAAATCTTTTAAATATATTTTAGAAAAAAACTAAAAGATTAAATATTCTTGAACTTTATTCAGGTGGTGTAAATGTAAAATATAACATTTATAATTCCAATTATTTTTATATTTTATTTTAAGTTGTAAATGGCTTTGATATTGGTAAAAGTTATTTAATTTTATTCTATTTTAAACCTATAAAAATGATAAATAACAGTTTTACCTACACTTTAATTGTTTCTGAAAATGACATTGATACATTGAATCATGTGAACAATGTAACCTATTTGAATTGGGTACAAAATGCGGCTCAAAAACATTGGAGCCTACTGAGTAATAATGATATAGACAACAAATATGTATGGGTTGTCATTAGACATGAAATTGACTATTTTTTGCCAGCAATGCTTAATGATGTGATTACAGTAGCCACTTATATAGGAGATTCTTATGGCGTAAAATCAGAACGTTTTGTTGAAATTAGAAGGGAAGATAAACTATTGTCTAAAGCAAAAACAATTTGGTGTTTGCTTGATAAAAAAACAATGAAGCCAGTTAAGTTTCCTTCAGAAATATTGAATATTCTTCAGTCTAAAAAGGAATAAATTAACACTAATTTTTATTTTACAACAACTTGTTTTTTTCTTCAATCCATTTCGACATATATTTTGTGCTTTGTATGGTGTGATGCAGCAACATAGCTCCGATAAAGTTTTTTAATCTGTGTTCTGAACTATTTTTTTGAATGTATTCGATTTTATTAAATAGCTTTTTTTTATATTTTTCTTTTGAGTAACATACATCAATGATTTCAACACCATGTTGTTGCGCTTTTTTCCATAATTTTTCATTGGTATACAATTCAACCGATTTTAATGCAATTTCATAGGGATCGTCAGTAATAAAACCATTCCAGGCTAATTTATTGTGCATGGCTTCGGCACCAATGTTTGTAGTAATGCTGGGCGTTCCATATTGCATGGCATCTATGAGTTTTCCTTTTAAACCTGCACCAAACTGAAGTGGCGCCAAACAAACTCGAGCATTTGTAAAAACATGTTCCGTACTTTCAGCCCATCCTTTTATGATAAATCCTTCCTTTTTATTTTGCAATTGCAACACTTTTTCAGTTGCATAAGCACCATAAACATGTAATTGAACTTCTGGTAATTTTTCGTGGATTAATGGCCAAATGACTTCTTTCAAATATTGAACGGAATTTAAATTTGGCTCATGTTTAAAATTTCCGATAGAAATAAAATGTTTTCGATTTAGGAAAGTAGGATAGGAGCTAATGGTTTCTAAATTTATTTTATTCATTAAAAAAGGCATATAAATCAACAATGATTTATCTATTTTAAAGGTCTTTCTTAACAATTTCATTTCAAATTTTGAAATAATAAGCGTTAAATCACATCTATAAATACTGGAAATTTCTCGTTTTGCCAAATCATTTTTTATATGATTTAAAGTAACTATGTCATTATTTTTATAGGCAACCTGCCTTGCGTGTCTCAAAAAATGCAAGTCTTCTGTATCCAAAATTCTTATGGCTTCCGGGCAATTTTCAGCAATCCGCCATCCAAATTGCTCTTCTGTCAAAAATCGATCAAACAAAACAAATTCCGGATTAATTTTTTTTACCAATAAATCAAAACTTGAGTCGTTTAGATGAATATCGAATGTTTTTATATTTAATTCCCCAAATTCAAATGAATTTTTTGATTTTGAGGCAGTACAAACAAAAGTAACCGTAAAACCATTTTTTTGAAATAATTCAATCAATTGAAGCATTCGGCTTCCGGCAGCCGTTGAATTGGGTTCAGGCCAAACAAATCCTATAATCAAAAGGTTTTTCATATTATTCCAAAAGTAGCAATTTATTGAAGCCGATTGAAAAATATGTGCATAAAAGAAACTGAATTTGATTCTTCAGGTTATTTAATTTTTTAGTGAGATTTATTTATAAAATCCAGCCTTCTTTCTCTGATTTTCGTGAAAACCAAACTAAGAACAGTGCAATAACAATAATAACCATCGGCCAAATCATTTTATATCCAGACACTTCCATAAAAGTTTGAATAAAAAAGTTGTAAATAAATTGGGTAATTACAGCAACAAGTGATACTATAAAAAGCGTTGTAGCCCACTTTTTTCTCATCAAAAGACCCACGCAAGCAAATACACCCGCAAAAACTGCAATAGCAAAAACACCGGTTACCCAGGCAGGAACATTATTATAATAGGCTTGCTCGGCTTCTGGCAAAGTCGCTAAAACTTCATTAGTCATATAAGCCTGACCTAAATAGGCGATAACTCCAGAAATGCTCCAAAGTAGTGCTACCGCGCTAATTATCCAAAAAGCGCTTGTTGGTTTGTTGGTTGAATCATTCATAGTAAAATGTGTAGGTTAGTATTGGTTATTATTTCAGAATAATGAATTAAAATTAAGTAATTTATTAAATATAGCAAATTGTTTGCATTTATAATTTTCATGGTCATTTACTTAAAAAAAAGATGTAATTGCATCAAAAAAATAAATGCTATTCTGTAATAAAATGTTGTTTACCAGCAATTAATTTCCTAAAATTGTATTATAAATTACATTGTAGAAAAAAGTAAGCCTATGTAATTCATTGAAACTCAAAATTAAATTAATAAAAAGTTTCACTAAAATTAGAATGAAAACTCTATATTTGCAAAAGTTTCTGTAAAAATTTAATCGCTATATTTAATTTTTACGGGAATGAGTCATTGCAATAATTGGATAAATCATTGTGTAAATCAATCTTTAGAATTGTCGTTTTACAATATTTCTTTCATATTTTAGATGACAACCTTAACTGTTTAGGAAAAACAGATTAAATATAAAAATTTTAACAATAATTAATTAATGGCCGGATCACAAGAAACCTTTGGTAAAAAAGAAAGAGAAAAAAAGCGTTTAAAAAAGAAAAAAGATAAACTGCTGAAAAAAGAAGAACGCAAAGCTGGAGGGCAAGAGAGCGAATTTATTTATGTTGATGAATTTGGGCAGCTTACAGATACCCCAATGGATCCATCAAGAAAAATAAAAGTGGAAGCCTCTAGCATAGAAATTGGTGTGCCTAAAAAAGAAGACAGAGAAGTTGAGGAAACAGAAAAAAAAGGAAAGGTATCTTTTTTTGACAGCTCAAAGGGTTTTGGTTTTATTATTGAGAACGAGTCCCAAGAAAAATATTTCGTGCATGTTAGTGGAATTTTAGAGGAAATAAAAGAAAATGATAAAGTTAGTTTCGAATTGGAACGCGGCTTAAAAGGAATGAATGCTGTAAAAGTAAAGAAGATTTAAAGTAAAAAATATAAATTGAATTAAAAGCTGCTTATTAAGCGGCTTTTTTTACGATATTTTTTTAATAGTTGAGAATTATTTTTTGTTGAAAATAATTTTTGCTAAAAATAAACGGTTAAATGCTCATTTTTGATAAGTTATAATAAATAGTTAAAGCCTTATAAATAAGCGTATCTTTGCAACTTTCAAAAATAAAAAGTATGGCCACATTTTCAGCGTTAGGTATTCGCAAAGAATATATAGAAGCATTAAAAGAGCTTGGGATTAAATCACCTACCGAAATTCAGGAAAAAGCAATTCCTGTTTTATTGAATTCAAAAACAGATTTTATAGGTTTGGCACAAACCGGAACAGGAAAAACAGCAGCTTTCGGACTTCCAATACTGCACAATATTAATAGCGCTTTGCCTTATACACAGGCTTTAATATTGGCCCCAACAAGAGAATTGGTTCAACAAATAAAAAAACAACTGTTTAAATTTACCAAATATACTGATGATAAAATTTTTGTTGAAGGGGTTTATGGTGGTGAAAAAATAGATATTCAAATGAAATCCCTAAAAAGAACCACGCATATTATTGTGGCGACTCCGGGAAGATTGCTTGATTTAATTGAAAGGGGAGAAGTTGATTTGAAGAAAATATCAACTATAGTATTGGATGAAGCGGATGAAATGTTGAGTATGGGTTTTAAACAGGATTTAAACAGGATTTTAAAATTTACGAGCGGTTCAAGAAATACGTGGTTATTTTCGGCAACTATGCCAGAAGAAATTCTAAAAATCATAAAAACTTATATGGCTGCAAATACGCCTAAAGTTGCCGTAAACAAAAAGGATTTGGTAAATGTAAATATTACGCATCAATATATTAAAACGGAAATAAAAGATAAGGTTAACCTGCTCATTAAAATATTGGAAAGAAGGAGTACAGACAGGGGGATTATTTTTTGCAGAACAAAAGCTGGTGTACAAAATTTAACTGCGCAATTGAAAGAAGAAGGTTTTTCTGTGGAAGCCTTAGAGGGCGATATGCAACAAAAAGAACGGGATAAGGTAATGCGTGCCTTTAAAAACGGAAGTCTGCAGGTTTTAATATCAACAGATGTTTCTGCAAGGGGAATTGATGTAGACAATTTGGCGTTCATAATTCACCACCAACTTCCTGAGCAATTGGAATATTATACACATAGAAGCGGTAGAACTGCAAGAGCAGGAAAAACCGGATTTTCAATTGCCCTAATTGTTCCTAACGAAGTCCAAAGAATTCACGAAATTCAGAAAGAATTGGGTATTAAGTTTATTGAAATTTCAATTTAAATAAAAGAAACAGGACATTTATACATTTATAAATGAAAAGTAAGAAGCATTGTAATATTCCTATATTTATTCCGCAATTGGCTTGTCCACACCAATGTGTATTTTGTAATCAGGAAAAAATAAGCGCTACTTTTTCAGTCCCAAAACCAAATGAAATTGCCGCTATTATTGACGCTTATCTTGAAACCATACCTAATAATAAAGAAATTAACATTGCATTTTTTGGAGGTAGCTTTACCGGAATTCCCAGAAATGAAATGATTGCCTATTTAGAAGCGGCTTATGAATATGTAAAAGAAGGTAAAGTTCAAGGCATTCGTTTATCGACAAAACCGGATTATATCACTGATGATATATTGGATATTCTTGAAAAATACGGGGTAACTTCAATAGAGTTAGGGGCGCAGTCAACAAATAACAAAGTATTATTAAAATCGGGGAGGGGCCATAAGTTTGATGCTATCGAAAAAGCAGCTAACCTCATTCGCAAAAGAGATTTTGAACTTGGATTACAGATGATGCTGGGTCTTCCTTATGACACCTTAGAACTTGCAATACAAACTGCTAAGGACATTGTTAGGCTGGGAGCAGATACAACACGCATTTATCCAACAATCGTTGTAAAAGGAACCGTATTGGAAAAAATGTATGAAAGAGGAGAGTACAAGGTGCTCTCACTGGATGAGGCCATACTTTGGAGTAAAGAGGTTCTGAAAATATTTAATGCTGCATCAATTAAAGTTCTCCGGGTTGGATTGCATCCTTCAGAAGAACTTGAGCTTGGAAAGTCACTTGTAGCTGGCCCAATTCATCCATCTTTTAAAGAAATGGTGTTAACGGCTTTATGGGGCGATATTCTTTATAAAAAGTTGGTAAAAAAGGGTCAGTCAATTGTCAGTGTTTCCAGTAAACAATTGAATTACGCCATTGGATATAAAGGAAAAAACAGAAATGATTTAAAAACGAAAGGTTTTGATATCAATTTTGTCGTTGATTCTTTTCTTAAAGATTTTGAATTAAATGTATGCTATAATTGATCAACGCAGTCCTGAGGTTGTAAAAAATAACCTAGCCAAATATGTCGATGATGTATTTGAGTTCTCCAGTGAAAATATTACTTATAATTCCATTTCTGGCCATCCTGATATTTTTATGTTTCAGGATTCAAAAAAGCTTATAATAGCGCCGAATTCTCCTAAAAATTTAATGGATTTTCTCAATAAAAAGAAAGTAAATTATACTTTAGGAATAAAAGATGTTGGTGAATCATTGGAAGAAAGTTCCATATATAATTGTTACAGCACCAAAGATTATTTTTTCTGCAATCATGGGAAACCGGACAAGTCAATTCAAAATTATTGTGCAAATAAACAATTAATACATGTGCCCCAATCTTATGTCAGATGCAGTATGTTTTCCATGAATAGTCAAAAGTTTATCACTTCTGATTTAGGGATTGTTAAAGTGTTGGAAAACAATAAAATGGATTATTTTTATTTTGACCCAAAAGCAATAAATATTGTGGATCACAAATACGGATTTATCGGAGGAACTATAGGTGAAATGGAAGATAAATTGTTTTTTTTGGGAAATATTTTAAAGCATAAAGATGGAAGTAGATTACGAGATTATATTACTGCGAATCAAAAGCAAGTTATTTGTTTAGGAAATGATTATTTGTATGATGGAGGAGGACTGTTTTTTGTTGAATAAAAATAATCCTCCAAAACACACAGAATCAATTCGTTAAGTTTGGTGTTTTTTCAATCATCTTTAAGTTTAAAATAGAAAGTTGATGTCAATAACTCTTGAGGATTCCCACCTATTTGAATTTCAAATTCGCCTTCTTCAGTTACCCATTTATTTTCCATTCCAATAAACCCTAATTCTTTGGAAGAAATTAAAAATTCTACTGTTTTAGTTTCTCCAACTTTTAAATGAATTTTTTCAAAACGAATTAATTTTTTAGCATCAGGAGACACGGTTGCAATTAAATCTTTTACAAACAACTCCACTATTTCCTTGCCATCTACTGAACCATTATTTGTTACGTCAACATTTATTTTAAGTTTGTTTGACCCCACTAAAGTATCACTTGAAACTATTAATTTTGAATAGTTAAAAGTGGTATATGAAAGTCCAAACCCAAATTCAAACTGAGGGTAAAAACCGTCAAAGTTCCAATTTAAATCTCTTATGTCAGTTTTCTTATAATAATATGTCAAAGAATTTCCAGAATATTTCGGATACGTATATGGCAATTTTCCACTTGGGTTTATTTTACCATATAACACATCAGAAATAGCGCGACCTCCTTCTTGACCTGGATAATACGCCATCAAAATTCCAGAGACTAGTGGTTCAATATCTTTAATAATTCTTGGTCTTCCTTGCGCCATTACCAAAATTATTGGCTTCCCTGTTTTAGCTAGTTTTTTTACTAGTTCCTGTTGAACTAATGGTAGTTCTAACTCATTTATATCTGAAGGTTTTTCTGTTGCAGGAATTTCGCCAACACAAACAACAATATAATCTACATTTTTTGCTTTTGACACAGCAAGTATCGAATTGACATCTTCAGTATAATCAGTTCCTGCAACAAATTCGACATTAGCATCTCCAATTTCTTTTTTAATAGCTTCTAAAATGGTAAGTTTTGTTGGGTCATTATATTTAGTGTCTCTTCCTAAAAAAGTTCTGGACCAAGCTCCATTTAACATATTTATTGAATTAGAAGCATATCCTGTTACCAAAACTTTCTTATTGGTTTTAAAAGGTAAAATGGCGTTAGTGTTTTTTAACAATGTAATAGATTCACTTGCCATAGTGTAATTATCTGCAATGTGTTTTTTACTTCCAAAATCAGGATATTCATTTGGGTTATTATACGGTACTTCAAATAAATTTAACTGAAATTTTAAACGTAAAATTCGTGTAACCGCATCATCAATTCTACCCATTTCAATTTCTCCATTTTCAACCAAATCAATAATAACATCAATAATTTTACCATCAAATGGATTCATTATTAAATCTAGCCCAGCGTTCACTGCCAATTTGGTGGCTTCGCGTAAATCCTTTGCCGTTTCGTGCGCTCCAATTAGAAATTCAATATCGTTAAAATCGGAAATTACGACCCCTTTAAAACCTAATTCTCCTTTTAAAATAGTGTTGATATAATAACTGTTACTATGGCAAGGAACTCCATTTACAGCATTTGAGCTAATCATAACTCCCATTGCTCCAGCTTTTACAGCCTCTTCAAAAGGAGGTAAAAAATATTGACGTAAATTATTTTCAGGAATGATTGCGTTTGCTCTGTCTTTTCCATTTCTTCCTGCACCATAGCCTATAAAATGCTTTAAACATACGGCTGAATTAGTTGAATTTCCTAAACTTTCTCCTTGTGAGCCTTCAATATAAGCATTCGTCATTTCAGAAATCAAATAAGGATCTTCGCCAAAACTTTCTGAAATTCTTCCCCATAAAGGGTTAATTGCCACATCCGCATTTGGGTTGAAATTCCAAGGCAATGAGGCTGCCCTTGATTCATATGAAGTAATTTCAGCGCTACGTTTTGTTAATTCTGTATTCCAAGTAGCTGCTAAACCAATTTGATGAGGAAACATAACAGATCCATTGATATAATTTGCCCCATGAATATTGTCTATACCATATAACACAGGTATTCCTAAACGTGATTTTTGAATAGCTGAATCTTGAATTTCTTTTACAATTCTATACCAATCCTCTTTACTTGCTAAATAACCTGGTGTATTATGAATGGATCCAACACCATATTCAATGATGTATTTTCTAAATTTTTCAGCATCAAAAACAGCACTATCTCTTTCATCCCAATATTCACCAGTTAGTATAGTTGGTAAGCCAATATTTAACATTTGACCTGCTTTTTCCTTTAAGGTCATTTCATTTAACAAGTCTTGTATTTTTAATTCAATATTTGTTAAATTTTCAGATGATTTAGCATCCATTTCTTTATTATTTGAACAACCCAGAATTACTAGATAAATGATGGTTATAAATATTATTTTTTTCAATTGTAAATTAATTTTTTGAATTTATAGCTAAAGGAATTTCAAGAATATTTTCTAACAATAAGTCTTTATTTCCTTCATAAGTTTTACTGATAGGTTTGCCATTTCTTGTAAGACCTTTAAAAACCCCTTTATCAACCAAATCCCATAAAGCAAATTTAGCTTTACCGTCCAGCGTTAATAATCCAAAATGATTTTCAGAACCTAAAGGATTTTGTGCGTCTTTCCAATGCTCATCGAAAGCTTCAAAATAGAAACAAGACATTCCTACTTCATTGGTCCAAGATCTCATATAATCATAAAAAAGTTTTGCTTTGTATTCATCAGTAGCTCCTGAACCATTTGCACCATAAAAAGTTGTTCCTGATTCTGTTGCCCAACCAGTTTCACCAATATGAATTGGTTTTGAAACTCCAATACTTTTTATATAATTGGCGGCAGCTTCATATTCAGCAATTGCATAATTTTTAGCACGAAGCATTGCTGCATCCGCTTTTTCAATTGCAGTTAAATTTTCTTCATTCTCTGGAACTTTCCAATAAGTAGCATCGTAATGACTACTATGAAAAGGGTATGTATGCAATGAAACATAATCTACTGCATTTAATAATTTTGTTAAATCTTCTGTGTGGTAACTTTCATCTCCACCTCCCCAAGAAGCAAAATTATCAGAACTTGTAATCCATAAATCTGCAGGTAATTTTTCTGTTTTTTTCAATTCTTGCAAATGATTTACCCATTTTAAAATAACCTTTGGATACACAAAATAACTTGCTGCCCAATGCACCATAGCTTCATTCCCAACTGCTATAATTTTAACAATATCAGGGTATTTATTTGCCATAACTACAGCTCTTTCGATTTCACCTGTATTTGCTTGAACATCTTCAGCGTCATGATTTGGATTATCCGTCCAAGCATTTTCACAATCTATCCAAGCGCCTAACATCACGTACATTTCGAAATTACTATCTTCTTTTTTTAATTGAGAAATAGCTTCTAATAAGGTTGATGCTTCTTTTAACTTAGTATTATAGGTCCTTAAAACCTTAATTCCCATGGCACTTAAGATTTTCATGTCTTCTTTAATCTCCTCAAGAGTAGGTTGAATATCACGTGTGTTTTCACGATATCCACCATAAGACATTGCCAAATATACTGGGTTTCCTAAAATTTCCTTAGCAGAAATTGCTTTTTTTTCATTTGTTGTTGAGCAACTGAATAGTACTATTGACAAGAATATTAGTAATACATTTTTAATAATATTTTTCATTTTTTATTAATTAGGTTATCCTTTTTTGTTAATCAGTTACAAAATTCCAAATTTGTCAAATTGTTTGTCCGCCTTTATTATCTTTCACAACAACTTGTCAGTAATATTTTTTTGAAGAAGTTAGGTTCACATTCAAAGTTTTTGAAGTTTGATTATCTCCTTGTTTAATTGATGGTGGATTTGCCGTTCCAAAATACACATCATAAATTAATGATTCTGAAGTATCCACATCGCTTGCTGTAGATCCAAGTGTTGCAGCAGTACCTTGAAAAGCAGCATTTAAGGTTGGTTTTGCTTGACCTGTTTTGATATTGTTATATTTTTTAAATTTATGTTTTTAATTACTCACTTTCATGTAAAACTTTTCCTCTACGTGTTATTAAGGCCTCTCTAATTTCATTGGCTTTAGTTTCTGTAATATCGTATTTCCAAACAAGTATAATAGCTATTAAAGCCGTTCCGATTGGAATTAAAATATCTGCAATTCTAAGGTTTGTAAGGGTTTCTACTGTTTGAACTTCAATGGACTCATCAAATCCAATATAATGTAAAACAATACCACTTGTAAGCATTGCAATAGCAGTACCTAATTTAACCATCCACCAATAGACAGCACCAAACATACCTTCTCTGCGTTCACCATTGTTCAATTCATCTAAATCACAAACATCTGCTGTCATAGACATCATTAAAGTAAACAATCCTCCAATACCAAAAGAAAGGAAAGGAATTGGCATAAACATTAACCAAGGATTGGCTGGATTAAATCCCCACCATTTTAAACTATAACCAACTATAGATATTAATGTAGCTATAATAAATGCATTTTTTTTACCTAGTTTTTCAGATATTTTAGTCACTATTGGAATTACAAGAAACATAGTTGCTAATGCCATTATTGAGCCAAACCAAGCTGGCCAATGCCCTGCAGCACCTGTATTTCCTTGAAAAAGATAATAAACAATAATGAAAAATGAAAATTGGGCAATGGTTTGAAAACCATTAAAAATAAAAAAAGTAGCACCACAAAGCTTTAAGAAAGGTTTATTTTTTAGTGTTAGCTTAATGCCTTTAAAAAACTCTTTTGAATTGTTTGACAATTCACCCATTGTTAAATCTTTCATTTTATCTTGATCAGGAACAATCATTTCTTTATTAAAAAGTGCTGGAAAAATTCCTAAAACCATACATAAACCCCCAACCCAAATAGCCATAATTTTGGCTCCTTCAGGTGCGGTATCAAATAATGATTGATCATAAATAATAACCCAAAACCACGGTGCAATAACCCAAGCCAATTGCCCCATAAATTGTGAAACAGCCATTAAACGAGTTCGTTCATTATAATCAGGAGTCATTTCGTAGCCTAAACCAATTAGTGGAGTTGCAAAAATGGTATAACCAACATAAAAGAAAATAGAAACAACTAAGAAATAAAAGAAATTGTACATTTCAGAATTTTCTGGATTTAATTGCCACATAATCATGTACATAACTCCAGAAATTACACTTCCCAATAAAATATAAGGTTTTCTGCGGCCCCATTTAGATTTTGTATTATCTGAAATGAAGCCCATTATTGGATCTGTTAATGCATCGATAAATCTTGGAAGTGCCCCTAATATTCCAGCAAGAATTGGATTCATTCCTAATGACATTACTAGCACAACCATGAAAACACCTAAGGCCGCTGGAAATAATTGATTGGCTAAATGTCCTGATCCAAAAGCTAATTTTTGTCCTAAAGGAACAATGTCTTCCAGTGCTGTTTTATAATGTTTCATATTATTATCTTAAGTTTATATAGTTGGTTATTACTTGTTTATTTCAAATTTCAATTAATTAGTTTTTGTATACACTTGCTTCACAACATCAAATGCTTTTTTCTTATTTCTTCCCAGATCAACAATTCCCCAATACTCCTCGTTAGGTATTCCATCATATGGAACGCCACTGCTATTTGGCGCCCAGCCACCTGGATTTTGTACGTCATTTTCACCTGCTTTCCACCAACCATCGGTAAATGAAAAAAGTGTAACCCCTAAAGTGCTTTCTTTGGAATTGAAAATTGCTTGTAAAATATTTTTAGTAGCAGCAGCTTGTGCATCTTGATTATTACCTTGTTCAAAACGATCTTTTGAAATAGTCATATAACTATCTGCACCCGCTTCCGAAAGATATAATGGTTTTTTACTCACTTTTTTCCATTCAGAAAACAGGCTTTCAGGATTGTCCCATCTGTAAACATTAATTCCCCAGATATCTATATTCAGACAAATTGTTAAAGCTAAATTTTCAGGTAATTCACCGTGCGCAGTTGCAACTGGGTGATTGGTATCCATTTTATGAATACTATCAGCAGCATTATTTAAGGAAGTGTACCAATTTTTGATGTCATTTTCAAACCATTCAGGATGGTAATTATATTCATTGCCTAACTCCCAAAATAAAATTGCTTTATGGTTTTTATATTTTTCTATATAATTGATAAAAGACCCTGACAGTATATCGAAATTTCCATTTTGATTGTATCCAAAACCAATAATAACTTTAATTCCAGCTTCATTTATTTCATCAAGAACTTTTACATCATCAATAGGCTCATAAACTCTAATAGTGTTAATACCTGCTTCAACCATTAAAGCCAAGTCATTCGTTAAATTGTAAAAACTTCTTTGGTTACTTCCCTTTGGAACAGGATGATAACAAATCCCTTTAATAAAATAAGGAGATTCATTTACAAACAATTGGTTATCCACTAATTTCACAACCTGAGACTCAACAATTGTTGTACAAGAAACCATACATAAAGCTATTATAACTATTATTTTGATCTTATTTATCATTTAAATGCTTGTTAATATTTAGTATCTCCTTTATTTACAGTCCATTGTTTGCTCAAAAAAGTGACGTCACTGTTTTATGAAATGACACAACTATTTTTACAACTTCTCCTGTTCTTCCAAATATTTGATTACTTCTTTCTTTATCAAGACTTAATGTGTCAAAATGCATGTTTGAACCATCGGTAAAAATCACATCAATTCCAGTTTCAGATGCCAATTTATAAATTACAGGAATTTGACAATAGGTGAAACAAAGGGAATTAGGATCTAATTCAATTTCTTTCACTTCTTTATTAATATTTACATATTTAAAAGTTCTTGACTCCTTTAAAAATTCTTCCCCTCTTAATAATTGAGGGTTAAACAGAAGCACTCCATTCTTAACGAACACACCTAGCTCTCCAATTCTACTCAATATATCCTCTTTTACCTGACCTGTCATACCAGGCTGTTGCGCTCCTTTACCTGCTGGTGTATGTGAATATGGATCGGTTGGAAAAGCGCCATATAATTTAGGTGATTTATGAACTCCAATCCCTTCGTATATTTCAAAATAATGATCGAACATTTTACCAATAAGAACATCACTTTCCTTATTTTCAATAGCCATCAAACAACTTTCCTGAACTGATAACAATAGTTTTGAAACCATATGCCAATAAATTGAACCAAGGCCTTCATACCCAAAAAATGTTCCGGATCTGCCAGTAAATGCTTTATGATTAAATATTTTTTCAAAAACACCTAAAACCAATTCCGTGTCTTTTTCAATTAGCGTTTGATATGACTCAGGAAGTTCATTTAATCTTTGTTTTAGAATATTGGCATTGTTGAAACTAGCATTGAAATGGTAGTTACCTAAACAATCTTTTTCAACTATTTGAGAATTTCCATCTTTTATAAGTTGTTTTAACAACGATGATTTATTAACATCGGTTGTCAAAATGTTGTTTTTATCTCTAAATCTCGGCAGTTCTTTATTTGGATATAAAATATAACTGTACTGATCGGGCCTGAACAATGCACTGGCTTTTAAACTATCTAACAGTTCCAAACTGGCAGCAGATGAAAGATATCCTGAACTTAAAACAGCTACCTGACCTTCTAACATTTCAGGCAAGTGCGAAATTGATACTTCTTCTTCGTTTTCAAGGGTCATTAAATTGTAAGCATGATATAAATTATCAGGTCTTTTATTCGCATCAATTGAATGTTCAATGTATTGAAGTGTTAATTTTGTAAAACGTACTAAATCTTTTTTAGAAACTGTTCCTTTATTGCTTGAAAATCCGTTTTCATAAATGGCTGTTCTATAAGTGCTTCCGGCAATTCCAAGTCCATCTAAAACTGTTTTTCTGTCTTTGTCTGAAATTTTCCCTGCTAATATGTTTTTATTGTCCCCAAGTACTGTTAAAACACCATTAAAAAATTCCACCAATTCATCAGAAATTTCAACAGTATCTAAATCTGATTTTGAAACCAACTTTTCTAAGAATTTCAAAAAGCGTCTTAAATTATATAAGGTTACCATCGAAACACCGTTTCCTACCAAAGCATTGTTGGCATCATTCCATTCCGGACGTTGTGTATTCATCCAAATACCGCCTTCAGGAATGAAGTTTGATACTTTTGCCAATACTGTCGCTAATATTTTTTCAATAAAGTTTACTTTATAAATAAAATAATTTTCATCTCTTAACAAAGCACCATCTGCACCTAGCTGAATTTTCTTTTGGTTAATATTTTCATCCAATTCTTCATCAAATTCAATGGTATCTTTTGGATTCTTTAATATATCCTCATAACTTTTAATTTTGTAAGGTACATTGGCATAAACAAAAATTTCTTCATTAAAATATTTAGCTAATTTATTTGGGTAATAATTTTCAATAATTTCTAAAAACTTCAATAAATAGATAATCTGATGATCTCCCCAATAACCAATATATGACCACGGATTATCCGGTTCAATTGTTTCCCAGTCAAAACCATCTTTTGTTACACGGTACGGGTTGTAGCCATCAAATGTTGTAGCATTTAAAAACTTATGAATCATACTTTCAATAAAAGCAGGGTAGGAGTGTGCCAAGGCTTCCCAGTTTTGGAAAATATCTCTCCAGTTCCCTTCATAATCCAAAATTTTTGAACCATCCACTTCACTTCTTGTATTGATAGAAAATTTGTTCCAAGGTCTGCTTGGATCTCCATGGCGTCTGCTAAATTTCAATGGCATGTATTCAAAACAAAGTCTTTTTAAATTTTTATCTTCACTTTGTTCGGCAAATTCTTTTAAATAACTAAGAGAAAACAAGTCCGGTAATTGTTCTAATAATTCACCTTTTTTCTTTAAAACTTTTTTATTGGCTTTTGCTATGTATTTTATGAAATCGTTTTTTTCAATTTGGTAGTTATTATCAAAAATACCACCACGCATGATATTAAAAAGTGTGTTTGAGAAATGTCGTGAATTAATTAAATTATCATTTGATAATTGTATTCCGTCTGCAGCTCCTGTAAGCTGAATTAGCTTATTGGTACCAATTTCAATGTTTTCTTGAATTAAGTTTGCTAAATTCTTTTCATTTCTGATAGTTTCCACAATTTCATTAACAGCAACAATGGTTTGATTCACATTTGCTACAAGCGTCCAATTTTTCTCTGCATTCCCTTTTAAAGTTAAATTTGAACAGGTAAAATAAGCCCCTTTTTCAGCTTTTACATCAACTTCCTGTTGAATTTCTTTTCCTTTTCTGAAATTATTTAATTGTAATGATGACAATAAATAGATTGGGTTTTCAACTCCTAAAGACCAAACAATATTTGACTTTAAAGCCTCACTTGGTTCTGCTTTATCAACAATTATAGCACTTAAAGCGTAAATTCCTAATCCTACTTCAGCTTCTAATTCACATTTCTTATAGGCATCTACTAAGTTACTGCTGGCGTTTTGCAAATCGGCTGAAACTCCATAAGGCAGAATATTTTGAATTCCGTCTAATACAGTTACTTTAAGATCCTTTTTGGTGTTATTAATTATGGTTGATGCTTTCACAAAACCATATTCATTACTTGAGCACCATTGGTATTTGAAAGTAACTCCTAAATCATGATTTATTTCTTCAAAAATCACTTTATTTCCATAGCTATTTTTGTACAAATTTCTGCTGATTTTATAAACACCTTCATACCTATTTGAAAATGGTTCCCACAAATATGATTTTCCTTCTAAATGAATTTGCACTATTGTTTTACTACCTGTAATTTCAGCACTTTCTGTAATTTTATCATCAGTGTAATAAGGAAATAATGCATAATTGCTATTTTTTCTTCCTGCAGACAATCCACCATTACTGGAAATAAACATCCAATGATTTGAATTACTAACAATACTCATGAAAAATGGTCTCATTTCACTTACATTCGAAATCTTATAATAACTTTCGTTTCCGATAGTTATTAAATCTCCTTTTACGTCATTCGCTTCAAAAGAAGCTTTATTTTCTCCTATATACATTGAAATATTTTTTACTTATTTTATTTTAATAAAAACCTCTTTTAAATTCTTATTTAGAAGCGGTTATAATTTTTAATTTGTTCTCTTTTTTTAATACACTTTAAAAGGAATATTTGCTGTTGCTGAATGGTTTTTACCATCATTTACATAGGCAAACAATCTGTAAACTCCTTTATTTTTTGGTGCCTTAAAAATTAAATTTCCTTCATTGTTGCTGATTACTTCAAAGTCAACTGCATCAGGTTTCTTCTCTAAATCACCACCATCTTGTAAATCTGTACTTTCATTCAAAATTTCCCATCTATAATTTAAGTCATCCTTTTCAAGATCTTGAATTTTTATATTCACAACACATTCTTGATTTGACTCAACGGTTACATCATCATATGCTGTTTTATTGTTTATTTGAAATGATTGAATTTGGGGCGTTCTATTCTCTGGCCAAGTTGAACTCCAGACATAATGCATGACATCAACTGATTCTGTTTCACTGCCATCTTCTAAAAAAACACCGTACCAAGTAGGTGTACGTTCTTGTTTTTGTCCCCAAAGAAAAACGTAAGAACCAATACACTGATTTGGGTCTGCTGCAATTCCTCGATTATATCTTGCTAAATAATTTGAAGCTTTAACTGTGCTGTTTTCTTCAATAGGAGCTCCCCAGGAAGTTTTAGGAACTTCCCAATGACCTGTAGCGCCCCATTCAGTAATTATATAAGCTCCTTTCCAACCACTTTCTTTTACTAATGAAGGTAATTTTACTAAATCACCATAGATTTGAAAACACAAAAGATCTAAATCTGAACTTCTCTCTTTTATTAAATCTACTTCTCTTTTGGATATTCCTGCAAGAGCTGTGGTTGTTAAATGATTTGGATCTATTTCATGGATCATCTTTGAAATATCATTCACTGCATTCCATACTTTTGGATTTTTAGAACGTAAATTCAATTCATTTCCAATTGCCCACATTAACAGCGCAGGATGATCCTTAATTTCTAAAACTTCCTGTTTAATTCTTTCTAGCTGTTCTTTTACAGCAACCTCATCATCATAATTAAATCCGTGTCGTTCTCTGGCAACTTCAATTCCCATTGTAACCATCAGTCCATTTTTGTTGGCTTCATCCAGGACCTCTGCACCCGTTTGCTTCCCGTTTTCCGTTCTCCACGTTCTAAAGGAATTTCCATTATGTTTAGCTACAGCTGCGATATTCCCATATTCCAATCCGGCGCCTTTGATATAAAAAGGCTCGCCATTCACAAAAAGTTGGTATTTTCCTTCAGTATTAGTTAAGGTTACTTTGGCTGGTTTTTCCATAGGTAATTCTGTTGATGTTTTTTGAGGCGCTTCGGCACAAGCAAACAGACAAAATAAACATACTAATAAGGTAGGAATAATTTTCATTTTATGGTTATGATCTTATTAATAATTCTTCAACTTCTTCCAAAGTTTTTCCTTTCGTTTCTATCACGTATTTATAAACGAACATAACGGATAAAACAGCCATTCCGGCATAAATTGCAAAAGTTACCGTTGGACCTAAATTGGTGAGTTCCCAAGGGAAAAACTGTGTAACAGTATAGCTTACCAATGAGTTGAAAAATCCAACAATGGAAATGGCAATTCCTTTTACGTTTCCTGGAAAAATTTCAGACAACATGGTCCACATAACTGGTCCTAAAGAAATTGCAAATGCCGCAACATAAAGCAATATGGCAATCAATACCAAATTGGCGTTGATGCTAATGAAATGTTTAACTTCATTTTGTTTAAATTCATTGAATTGCACTTCACTTAAAAGCGGAGCGACATTTGAAAATAATTCACTTTGTGAAGAAAATGTTGATCCGTTTAACGGTGTTAGAGATGATTTAATGTCCATATTTCCAATCTTTTCAATGGTGGCGTCATTAAAGCTATAAGTTGCATTGTTAAAGGCTAAAGTTGCCATAGTTAAAGCAATTGCCATGGCCGAAGTTCCTATAATCAGCAAAGGTTTTCTGCCCAATTTATCTATAAACCAAATAGCCACAAAAGTGAACACCAAATTGGTAAGTCCAACAACAATCGCCTGTAAAAATGAAGCATCCGTGCTTCCACCTGCTTGTTCAAAAATGGTTGGCGCGTAATAAAAAATAGCGTTGATTCCTGTTATTTGTTGAAAAAAGGCCAATCCAAAAGCAATAATTACAATAACGCTCATTCTTTTGCTGAAAAAATCTGCATAAGTTCCTTTGGCTTCTTTTTTTGCAATTCCTCTTTTAATTTCCCCAATGGTCGTATCTGCAAATTCTTCACCACCAATTTTTATCAGTATTTTTTTAGCTAGGGTTATCTCATTTAGTTTTTGGATGAGCCATCTTGGACTTCTAGGAACCAAGAAAAGCGCAAAAAAGTAAATAGCTGCAGGAATAGCTTCTACGCCCAACATCCATCTCCAGCTTTCACCTTCCAAATCTTTTAAAAAATAATTAGAAAAATAAGCTACGGAAATACCCAAAACAATATTTAACTGATTTAAAGAAACCAAGCTTCCTCGCAATTTAGGTGGTGCAATTTCTGCAATGTAAATAGGAGCAATCAATATAGCGCCACCAATACCAACGCCACCAATAATTCGGGCGATGACAAACGAAAGATAATCTGTGGCTGTTGCTGACCAAATCGCAGAAACGGTAAAGAGCATTGCGGTTACAATCAATAATTTTTTTCTTCCGAATTTGTCGCTTAAAGGGCCTGCAAAAATGTTTCCTGCCATAGCTCCGAAAATTACGCAGCCCACCGAGAATCCAAGTTCCCAATCAGACATTTCAAAATAGGTTCTGATTCCGTTTACGGCTCCTGAAATTACAGCGCTGTCAAAGCCTAAAAGAAAGCCTCCCATTGCTACTACAAGACTTATGGTAATTGTATATAATTTATTCATTTTTTTAGTTTAAAACTATCGTTTGTATTGAATGTGCTGGCATATTTAATTTTGCCGTTTTACCATTTAATGTTAACATATAATCAATTGTATTGTCGCTTTCATTTAAAGCCACAATTACAATACTACCATCGGTATTTACAAAAGAAGTTGCACTTAAGTGATTTGCAGTTGTTCCTGTTGACAATCTTTTGGCCCCTGGTCTAATAAATTTTGAAAAATGCCCTATATAGTAATAGGAATTCGTAAACGTGAGCGCATTTGTTTTTGTGTCTCCGTGAACAGGGGAGAAGCATAGGTTCCCAACATGATTTGGGCCTCCTGTTTCATCTAACAAAATATTCCAATCTGTCCAAGCAACGGTTCCGTTATTAAAATCATTAATCATGGATTTACCATAACGTTCTGCTAATTTTGGATCATTATTTTCAATTCTGCTTAAATCATATTTTTCGTTACAACCTTCAGTGAAAATTAATTTTTTATCAGGAAATGCTTCATTTACAGCAGCAACATTTTTATACATTGGTGTACCATCTTTCCAGTCTTCATACCAATGAAATCCAGTACCCCAAACATATTTACTTGCCTCAGGATCATTTAAAATTACGTTAGCTCTTTCAAACAATAAATCTCTGTTATGATCCCAAACAATAATTTTTTTATCACCGAGCCCTTCTTTTTCCAGAGTAGGGCCTAAATAATTTTTTAAAAAATCTCTTTCCTCTTCAGCGGTATAAATACAAGATTCCCAACGTTGTACAGCCATTGGTTCATTTTGAATTGTTAAACCCCAAATTGGAATTCCTTCTTTTTCATAGGCTTTTATAAATTTTGCATAATAATTTGCCCAAGGTTGGTAGAATTCGGCTTTTAATTTCCCGCCCTGTAACATACTATTATTTGTTTTCATAAATGCCGGTGGACTCCAAGGGCTTGCATACATGGTTAATTTACCACCTGCAGCCTGAATGGCAAGTTTTGTAAATGGCAACCTGTATTTTCTGTCGTGTTCTATACTAAATGAATTTAATTCAGCATCACCTTCATCTACATACGTGTAACTTTCACTTGAAAAATCACAACTATGTATTATTGTACGCGCTAATGAATATCCAATTCCTTTATCAATACTGAAATAGGCTTCCATAAACAGTTTTTGGTTTTCTTCAGATAATTTATAGAATGTCTCTGCGGAAGCATCCGTCAATGCAGCCCCAATACCAACAAAAGTTTGAAATTGTTTGGTTGGATCTATTAAAATAGCTGATTCAGTCTCCAATGGCTGTTTAAAATCATTGAATTGAAGCGTATCTGTAAGTGTAAGTTTTAGATTTGTGCTGTGGGCAGATGTATAAACCATTGCTGTTTTATTTTTTATAACTATAGCTTCATCCATTTCAGTTTTTACATCACTTTTTTTCTGGGTACACCCAAAAAATGTGATTATCAAAAGTGAGAGTATTGTTATTTTTTTCATTTTATAATAATATTTATATAATTATTTTCTACCAAACATAGGTTCCAACAGCCCCAGCGCTTAATGATGTTGTAATCCATTTGCCATTGTATTTAATGTTAAACATTGCTGATTCATTGCCATCATTTATTACAATTAAAACTTTTTTTCCATTGGGTGTTTTGAAAGCGACATTGTTTAAATTTCCACTTAAATTACTTGCAATTCTTATAGAACCTGCCGGTACAAACTTAGAAGCATGGCCTATAATATAATAGCCGACATTTTGTACATAATTTGAACTGCTATTGATGGTTAAGGCACCTTTACACGTAGTGCAACCGCCAGGTGTATGAGGACCAAAAGAAGCATCGTTGGCCAAATTCCATTCAAGAGCGGTTTTGCTCCAGTTTCTCATGGAACCTATCACTACATTTTTTATATGCCATTTTAAATCGCCTGAAAAATCACCTGAACTTGGTGTGTATTGCTCAGTAAAATATAAATCTTTGTCGGGATGTGCGTTGTGAACAGTTGATAAAGCGCTAATATCTCCAGCATATAAATGAAATGCCGAACCAGCAATATATTGTTTGGCTGCAAGATCATTTAATACCGAAATCGGATATTCAGGTTTATCACAATTATGATCATAGATAATAATTTTTGTGGAAATGGCAGCTGTTTGAAAAGCAGGGCCAAGGTGGTTTTTGATGAATTCAGTTTGTTGTGGAGCTGTCATTAATAAACTTGGATTATTTCCTGGATGCAAAGGTTCATTTTGCACTGTAATTGCATCAACAGTGATTCCTTGTTCCTTCATTTTTTGAACATATTTAACAAAATACTGTGCGTAAACACCGTAGTATTTTGGCTGTAAACTACCGCCAACACTGCTGTTGTTGTCTTTCATCCAAACAGGCGGAGACCAAGGGGATCCCATTATTTTTATGGACGGATTGATTGTTAAAATTTCTTTCAAAAGTGGTATTAAATGAACCATGTCAGAGGCAAGGCTGAACTGTGTTAAGTTCATGTCAGTTTGTCCATCAGGCAAGTCATTGTAGGAAAAAACGGATTCGTCTAGATCAGACGCGCCAATACTTATTCTTAAATAGCTTATAGAAATGTCATTTTCATTGGTACCAAA
>NZ_JBFFKM010000012.1:0-54288 GCF_041555395.1 Lutibacter sp.
AAAAATAAGTCTGAGAATGACAACCTTAAGAGATTTAGACGGAACCGTTCACCATATTCCACATGGAGAAATTAAAGAAGTTTCAAATTATGCCAAAGATTTTGCCCGTGTAATTCTGGATATTGGTATTTCTTATGATGCCAATCTGGAACATGTAATTGGTGTGGTGAATGAAGTTGGAAATACATTGGCACAAGACACCCAATTTAGAGCATATATCATTAGTGCTCCCCAGTTTTTGAGGGTAAATAATTTTGCGGATTCCTCCATTATGATAAAGATTTTAGGAGAAACATTGCCACTTAAACAGTGGGAGGTAACAGGTGAATTGCGCAAAAGACTAAAAATTGCATTTGACAGGGAAGGAATTGAAATTCCGTTTCCTCAAAGGGTTATTCATCAAAGTTAAGAAGCTTAATTTTTAATTAAACAATAAAAGAGGGCATGCGCAATCAGAAAAAAATAGTCATAGAACAACTGGACCGCAAACTCAAACCATTTTATGAAATAAAAAACATAGAGGTTCCTGAGCGGGGATGGGTGTATACCATCAGAACTGCCCTAAATATGACTTTACAACAACTTGGACACAAATTAAAGATTACCATACAAGGCGTTAAAGACATCGAAAAAAGAGAATTATCAGGTTCAATTTCAATAAAATCGCTTAAAGAAGTCGCTAAGGCATTAGACATGCAATTTGTATATGGTTTTGTGTCAAACCATAACTCCATTGAAAAGTTCATCGAATTGAAAGCCATGGAATTGGCTAAAAAAATGGTGTTAAATAGTTTAAATGCCGCCAGTGAAAATAAGGAACTTAGTGAAGCGGACATACAGCGGGAAATTGAAGATTTTGCCAGTGAAATAAAAAGAGAAATTCCCAAATCTTTATGGGACTAAAAGTTTAATATTTAAATTTGCGCTTAAAGAAATTAAAGGTTGATAAAGTAAAAAATCAGGTTATGAAAATGGCCTGATTTTTTAGTAAAATTTAAGATGTAAGAATTAATTATTCTTACATAAACATTAACTTTTTGGTCAATAAAGTTATCCGTAACTTTGCAAACTAAAATTTGTTAAAAATGAAACGTGTAATTGTTGGACTTTCGGGCGGTGTTGATAGCAGTGTGGCAGCCTATTTGTTAAAAGAACAAGGCTATGAGGTGATTGGCTTGTTTATGAAAAACTGGCATGATGATTCCGTAACCATTTCTAATGAATGTCCCTGGCTGGAAGACAGTAACGACGCGATGCTGGTTGCAGATAAATTGGGAATCCCGTTTCAGGTAGTAGATTTAAGTGAAGAATACAAGGAACGGATTGTTGATTATATGTTCAATGAATATGAATTGGGGCGTACGCCTAATCCTGATGTGTTGTGCAACAGGGAAATAAAATTTGACGCTTTCTTAAAAATTGCCTTGGAATTGGGGGCCGATTATGTGGCAACAGGTCATTATTGCCGAAAAGGCGAGGAGTTGGTTCATGGAGAAACGGTGTGCAAATTGTTGGCTGGAAAGGACAAAAATAAAGACCAGTCTTATTTTTTATGTCAGTTGTCGCAGGAACAATTGTCGAAAGCCTTATTTCCAATCGGCGAATTGACAAAGCCTGAAGTTCGTAAAATAGCTGCCGAACAGGATTTAATCACTGCAGAAAAGAAAGATTCACAAGGCCTGTGTTTTATAGGAAAAGTGCGTTTGCCGGAATTTTTACAACAGAAATTAAAACCAAAAGAAGGTGTCATAGTTCAAATAGCACACGACTCGGAAATTTACAAAAGAGAAATACCAACTTTTGAAACAAAAGAGGAGGAACTGGCATTTTTCTCTAAAAAACACCGTTACCAAATTTCCGACGGAAAAATAGTGGCGAAACATCAGGGTGCCCATTATTTCACTAAAGGACAACGAAAAGGCCTTGCAGTTGGCGGCACCAAAGAACCCTTGTTTGTGATTGATACCGATGTAAATGAAAATGTAATTTACGTGGGCGAAGGCAAAGACCATCCGGGATTGTACCGCAATGTGTTGTTTGTAACCAATGAAGAATTGCATTGGATCCGACTGGATAGAACGTTGAAAAATGGAGAAAAGATGGATGTATTGGGGCGTATCAGATACCGTCAGGCCTTAGATGAAGCTGTTTTGTATAAAGCGGAAAGCGGCTTATATGTGGAGTTTAAAAACATGCAATCTGCCATTACTGAAGGTCAGTTTGTTGCCTGGTATATTAAAGATGAATTATTGGGCTCTGGCGTAATATCATAACTTTTAAAATTATACTTTCAATAAAAAAGAGTAATTTCGAATTGCATAAAATTTTTATTGTGAAAACAAAACTGCTTCTAACATGCTTATTTTTATTTACGCTCAATAATGCCATGGCTCAGGTTGAAGATGCCTGGATATATTTTAAGGACAAGCCAAATCAAACTGTATTTATTGCTTCGCCTTTAATGATGTTGTCGCAACGCGCTTTAGAAAGAAGAATGCGTTATCATATTCCACTCGATTTTAAAGATGTTCCTGCGGAAGCCACCTATATTACACAAATTAATAATGCCTCCGGAATTTCGGTTAAAGCCAAATCTAAATGGTTAAACGCGCTGTATATCCAAGGGACGCAAACGGATATCGCCAATCTGTTAGCCTTTAATTTTGTCGAGAGAGTTGACTATGCCAATAAATCTTTAAATACTTCAGGCAAAAACAGAAAGCAACAAATAGTCGTTCAAAAAGCAAATAAGTTAGATTTTACTACCGATCTTGACTATGGAAATGCTGCCAATCAAATAGAAATGTTGAAAGGAGAGGTACTTCACAAAAATAATTTTACCGGTGAGGGAATGCAAATTGCCATTATTGATGCCGGCTTTCCAAATGTTGATAATTTTGTGGCCTTTAAGCGGTTGCGTGACAACAATCAAATTTTAGGGGGCTACGATTTTGTAAATAGAAATGAAAATTTTTATACGGGTTCTTATCACGGAATGGCGGTGTTATCAACCATTGCTGGTTATGTGGACAATCAGTTTATTGGCACAGCACCGGATGCGAAATTTTATTTGTTTATTTCTGAAGATGCCGTAAAAGAAACACCTTTGGAAGAAAGTTTGTGGGTGGAAGCTGCTGAAAAAGCAGACAGTTTGGGTGTTGATGTGATAAACACTTCTTTGGGATATACCACATTTGACAATCCCAATTACAATTACGCGTATAGCGATATGGATGGCAAAACAACTTTTATTTCCAGAGGTGCGGAAATTGCTTTTTCTCGTGGAATGATTGTGGTAAACTCTGCTGGGAATGAAGGGAATGATCCTTGGCATTATATCAGCGCGCCGGCCGATGCCGTTTCTGTGTTAAGTATTGGTGCCGTGAATGCAACGGGTGCAATTGCCAGTTTTAGCTCTTTTGGACCAACGGCCGACAAGCGTATAAAGCCCGACATGTGCGCGCAAGGAGCAGGCGTTTATATTATTAATGCATCAGGAAGCATTGCGACATCAAACGGAACTTCATTTTCATCGCCCGTTTTGGCGGGGGTGGTTGCCTGTTTGTGGCAGGCTTTTCCAAATAAAACCAATGCCGAAATTGTTCAGCTTATAAAGGAGTCAGCACATTTATATGCAAATCCAACTGCGCAGGAGGGGTATGGAATTCCGAATTTTGCAACTGTTTTTAACATGCTGAATATAAATATAGAAGATGCAGAAGAAATTTTAGAAGTTGTGATCTATCCAAATCCATCAGAAAATGAAATAAGATTTAAATTTCCTGATCAGGTAACTGAAATGGAATTTGTTGTTTTTAGTGTTTTGGGGAAAAGAATAAGCTCAGAAAAAATTACGAGATCAAGTCCGGTAACAAATATTTCAAATTTACCCCAGGGCTTGTACTTTGTGCAATTAAAATTTGACGATAAAACAAAAACTTTTAAAATCCTGAAAAACTAAATGGAAAATAGCATCACCAAATTGTTCAACATTCAGTATCCTATAATTCAGGCCGGAATGGTTTGGAACAGTGGATGGAGATTGGCTTCAGCAGTAAGTAATGCAGGCGGATTGGGATTAATTGGCGCAGGCTCTATGTATCCTGATGTATTGCGCGAACACATTCAAAAATGTAAAAAGGCCACCCAAAAACCTTTTGGTATTAATGTGCCGATGTTGTACCCGAACGTTGAAGAAATTATGCAGATAATTGTGGAAGAAGGGGTGAACATTGTGTTTACTTCTGCAGGAAATCCGAAAACGTGGACCTCCTTTTTGCAAGAAAAAGGGATTACTGTGGTACATGTGGTGAGCAGCGTAGCTTTTGCTTTAAAATCAGAATTGGCGGGAGTAGATGCCGTGGTTGCTGAAGGTTTTGAAGCGGGCGGACATAATGGAAGAGAAGAAACAACCACTTTTACTTTAATTCCTATGGTAAAAGAAAAATTAAAGATTCCTTTAATTGCCGCAGGCGGCATTGCAACAGGAAGAGGAATGCTGGCCGCGATGGTTTTAGGTGCCGATGGTGTTCAGATTGGAAGCCGGTTTGTGGCGAGCAATGAATCTTCGGCACATATGAATTTTAAGGAAAAAGTTGTAAACACCAATGATGGAGAAACCTTGTTAACACTGAAAGAATTAGCACCTGTCAGGCTGATTAAAAATAAATTTTTCAATGAGTTACAAGAGTTGTATCAACAAAAACCAACGGTAGAACAATTAAAAGAAAAACTAGGGCGCTCAAGAGCTAAAAAAGGGATGTTTGAAGGTGATTTAGATGATGGAGAACTGGAAATTGGCCAAATTGCCGGATTGATACACGAAATAAAACCAGCCGCTGAAATAGTTAAAGAAATTATGGCGGAGTTTACTGAAGCAAAGAAATCTTTTTGTTAAAAGATAAAAAACACAGACTTATTAATAAATTAGGCCTCTTGTTCTTTAATTTTAAATTGCATTTGCTTTACAGTTAATGTTGCAGCATTATGACTCCAGCCAGGAGGTCCGAAAACGTACATAAATTTATGATACCAATTTTTAGACTTTTTTGTATCATGCCAAATATCTTTGTATTCATGGGTTAATATTACCCATGGATTGTATGAGTTTGGTGCAGTTGTAACACCAAATTCTATTTTTATATCTTCATCAAATTCTTTCCAGGTGCCAAATATTTTATCAAATATATTAAGAAACCCTCCGTGATTTTTATCCATATATTCCGCATTTTTAGCATGGTGAACCTGATGCATGGTATGGGTATTGAATATTTTTTCAATAATACCCATTTTAGGAATATAAACGGAATGAAGCTGAAATTGCCATAATGCTTCAATCCCTAAACATACAATGACCATTTCTGGCTGAAAACCAATTATAGGAAGCCATATGTAAAAAAACGGTTTGTATAAAACAGTAAACCAACCATTACGAACCGCTGTCCCTAAATTAAAATCTTCAGAAGAATGATGCACAATATGTGCGGCCCAAAAAAACCGCACCATATGATTTTGTCTGTGAAACCAGTAATAGGTAAAATCATCTAAAAGTTGGCATATTAACCAAACATACCAGGCATAACCAAAGGATTCCCATCCCAGAATATTTGTTCGGATACCATTAATTTCGGGATTAAATACTTCAAAGGCATAATTAAAAATGACAATTGCCGAAACGGTTTTAATTAATGCTGCAATTATGGCCGATCCAATCCCCATAATTAAGCTTGCTTTTAAATCCTTCCAATGATAAAGGTTTTTGTAATGATGAGTTTTGCTGTAAGTGAGTTCAAGTAAAATTAAAGCTAAGAAACAAGGAACTCCATAAACTAGAGGGTTGGTAAAATTCATTTATTTTTTTATTGGGTTGGAATATACTAATAATTTTAGGGAACCTCTAATGAATCATGAGTAATTGGAAAAAATGTCAGTTTAATACACGAAATAAAACCGGCCGCTGAAATAGTTAGAGAAATTGTGGTGGAGTTTACTGAAGCTAAGAAATATTTTTGTTAAAAAAGCACGATGTTTTATCATGCTGAACCTGCCGGCAGGCAGGTTTACTCAATGTTCTTTATTATTTGATTTTAAAAGTGTTCGTGAATCTTCGATTTCAGCATCTGAATATTTTAATTTTTGAATAGCGTGACTTATTTGTATTTCTTAGGAGGTGAAGTTTCCGGAACTTTTTTCGGCATGGGGCCTCTTAAATGAATAATCAATCCGTTTAAGAAATTTCGCAAAATTTGATCGCCGCATTCTTTGTATTTCTCATGGGTTTCATTTCTGAAAAAAGCTCCCAATTCACTTTTTGTAATTTCAAAGTCGACCAAGGCACATATTTTTACAATATCATCATCGCGTAATTTATGCGCTACACGAAGTTTTTTAAAAATGTCATTATTATTTAGTCCCATAGTTGCAAAGGTACTTGTTTTTTCGAATGGTTTTTATAAATTATTTATTTGGTGAAAATTAATTTAATGGCGACTAATAACATTAAAAATCCGAATACTTTTTTAAGTGTGCGCTGGTCTATTTGCAATGCTATTTTTGAACCTATAAATCCGCCAATAACAAAGAGTAAAGACACGATAAGCGCCACCCTCCAATCAATGCCTCCACCAGCTTTTTGATAATTATAAACAGCCAGAAATGTTACGGGAGGCAGCATGACGGCCAAACTTAAACCTTGGGCATTGTGCTGTGTCAATCCTAAAAATAACACAAATAAAGGAACCATTATGATACCGCCGCCAACACCAACCATGCCACTTAAAATTCCTGCCGACAATCCAATAATAATTAAAATGAGTATGGTAGTTACTGTCATTTTCATCAGTTTAAATTTTATTTTTTAGTGGTAACAGCTGCTGCCTGCCTGCCTGCCTGCCTGCCTGCCTGCCGGGAGGCAGGTTCGCTTTTATGTCAAAATTTGTTGTGCTCGTTTCATTTGATTTCAACTGGAATTTTTAATTGATAGGACTTTCCGGATTTATTGTTTAATGAATTTTCACGCAACCATGGATTGTGTAATTTCATAATTTTGTAATTAATGCCTAGGTCTTTCGAATACTGTGCAATATCAGTAATTGGCGTGTTCACCTCAATAATTTTGGTAGGTATTTCGGTATATAAATCTTCTTTTTCAAAGATAAATCCGTATTTCTCAGGATTTGACATGATTTCTTTAAGAGCAACGATTCTTAAAATATAGCGTTCTGTTTCATCTCCAAGAAGCAAATCGTAATAGCTGCTAACTTTTTGGGTTTCCATTTTGCTTGAAACACCTCTGTTTCCGGCATTGTATGCAGCAGCAGCCAATGTCCAGTTGCCAAAATTTTCTTTAGCGGCTTTTAAATAATTACAGGCAGCCTGTGTTGATTTTTCCATATGGTATCGTTCATCAACGTTGTCATTTACTTCCAATCCATTTTCTTTGGCAGTAGCATCCAATATTTGCCAAAAACCTTTGGCTCCGGCAGGGGAAGTTACGTTTTGCAAGCCACTTTCAATAACGGCTAAATATTTAAAATCGTTCGGTATACCATTTTTTTTAAGAATGGGTTCTATCACAGGAAAATATTTATGAGCCCTCTTAAAAAGTAGCATCGTATTGGATTGCCAATAGGTATTTACCAACAATTCTTTGTCTATTCGCTCTTTAATATCATCATTTTCAGTAGGCACACGTTCTCCTGCAAAATCTAAATTTTCAGGAATTTTCAACGCTTTAATCTGGTATGTTTCGCTGGTGTTTTTATCACCTTCTTTAAGATAATTCTTATTTTTTGAATCTGATTTTTTGACTGCAAAAATTAGCAATGAACTTATCATTATCACCGCAACTAATCCTAAAAGTTTAATTGACTTGTCCATGTTATTTTCGTTTTAAGGGATTGAAATGGTAAATTACAAATTAATTTGATGGGAACACAATGCACATGTTCATTTTAACATTTTAAGTGAATCGGTAATTATTTTACTGATTGTTTTTGCCTTGTTAATTACCATAATATGTGTGCCTTTTTCAACAGGAATACAGTTTTGTATATATTTATATGAAAAAATGGCGTCGTAAGTCCCGTGTATTTGCAGTACGTTCTCTAAGGGTTTGCTTTGCTGCCAATGCAATACATTGTAAATAGACCAGTTTAAATACTTCCTGTCTCTTACTGAAAAATATTTTTTGTATAATTTTAATCGTGTTTTGGAAGTATTTCCAAAGGCAAAAAACGAAAACAGTTCAATGTTTTCAATGACTTTTGAGGGAAATAATTCATAGATTTTTAATTTCTGAATGAATTTTAATGATTTTGATAATTCATTCCTGCTTTTTATGCTTGAGATGATAATCACTTTTTTAGGTTTAAGGAATTTACTCATTTCCTGAACCATAATTCCTCCAAAAGAAACACCCACCAAAACCGGATTTTCTTCAAGTACCAATTCGGACATTCTTTTAGCATATACTTCAATTGGCTCGTCTTCAGTAAAAGGAATCAGCCATTCCAGAAAATGAAGTTCAAATTCATCAGGAAATTGTAAAAATTCAAAAATATCCGGACTTGCAGCCAATCCGGGGACAAAATATATATGGGTTTTTGAGGTTTCCATTAACCGTTTAGGATCTCTAGAATGATTGGTTTTAATCCGCTAAAGAAAAATTCAACAGCAATTACCATCACAATTAATCCCATTAAACGCATCATAACCTTATTTCCTGTAACGCCAATTTTTTCAGTAATTTTACTTGCTCCTACAAGAATTATATAGGTTAAAAATAATATAAAAGCAATCGTAGAAATTAAAACTGCTTTTTGTGATATATCTGTTGCATCTTCCATTAAAATAATGGCATTGGTTATCGCCCCAGGTCCGCATATCATTGGAATGGCTAAAGGTGTTATGGAGATATCATCAACATATGCATCAATTTTTTGTTCATCATCGGTATGTTTTATGGATCCCAGTCGTGCCTGTAACATATCCCAACCCATTGCAAAGAAAATGACCCCACCAACAATCCGAAAGCTGTTTACTGAAATCCCAAAGAATTTAAATAGAATCTGACCCGAAAAAGCAAAAGCAATAATGGTGAAAAAGGCCACTAAAGTTGCTTTTTTAGCGGTTTGTTTACGTCGCTGTTTGCTTAAAGAGGCAGTCATCGACATAAATATAGGCATCGTGCCTAATGGATTTATCAGGGTAAAAAATGAGGTAAAAACCAGTAAGGCAAAAGGATATAAATCGGTCACAATATTTTTTTTAGGAGATAAATTTAGTCAACAAAAGTAGGGACTTTAATCCAATCAAAACGCACAATTCCGTCTTCATCTATCGCGGTCAGTTTTATTTCATGCAGTGTATTTACCAATTCCGGGTTCCATGGTGTTTTTACTTTAACGTAATTTTCTGTAAATCCGTAGATAAATCCGTCTTTGTTTTCACTTTCAAATAAAACAGTAAAGTCATTTCCCAACTGACTTTCATAAAATGCTCTGCGCTTTTTTACGGACAAACCTCTAAGCATTTTACTTCGTTTATTGCGGACATTTTTGGGCACAATACCATCCAATTCAATAGCTTCGGTATTTGGCCTTTCGGAATAGGTGAACACATGCAAATAGGAGATGTCCAATTCGTTTAAGTAATTGTAGGTTTCCAAAAATAATTCGTCTGTTTCTCCAGGAAATCCAACAATCACATCAACGCCAATACACGCATCCGGCATTTTGCTTTTAATGGATTCAACTCTGTCAGTGTATGTTTCCCTTAAATAACGACGCTTCATTAATTTAAGCAGGTGATCGCTGCCACTTTGCAGCGGTATATGAAAGTGTGGCACAAAACTTTTGGAATTGGCCACAAAATCGATGGTTTCTTTCTGAAGTAAATTGGGTTCAATGGACGAAATTCTGAAACGATGAATTTCGGCTACATCGTCAAGGGCTTTCACCAGGTCAAGAAAAGTGTTTTCATGCTTTTTATCCCCAAATTCTCCCTTGCCGTAATCTCCAATATTTACACCTGTCAGCACAATTTCCTTAATCCCTTTTTCTGAAATTTCTCGGGCGTTTTCCAACACATTTATCAACGTATCGCTTCTGGAAATTCCTCTTGCCAGCGGAATAGTGCAATAAGTGCATTTATAATCGCATCCGTCCTGCACTTTTAAAAAGGCACGCGTTCTGTCTCCAAAAGAGTAAGATCCTACATAAAAATTGGCATCTTCAATTTCACATGAGTGAACCTCGCCTATATCATTTTTGGCAAGATTGTTAATATAATCAGTTACTTTGAATTTTTCTGTAGCGCCCAAAACCAAATCAACTCCGTCAACGGCAGCGAGTTCTTCCGGTTTTAACTGGGCATAACACCCAATGGCAATTAAGAACGCTTTTTCGTTTAATTTTAAAGCGGATTTTATGATGGTTTTAAATCTTTTATCGGCATTGTCGGTTACTGAGCAAGTGTTAATGACGTAAATATCAGCCACTTCACTAAATTCAACACGTTCAAAACCTTCTTTTTGAAAGCTTCTGGAAATGGTAGAAGTTTCAGAAAAATTTAGTTTACACCCAAGTGTATAAAATGCGACTTTTTTTTGTGCGCTCATTCTTGTACATTTATCGGGTGCAAAAGTACAGAATTTTATTTTTATAACAATGATTGCAAAAATACCAAAACCACCTTATGATGTCTTAGTTTTTACCTCAATTAGGACTAAATTTAGTTTTTGGTTGTTGGTTTTTGGCTGTTTGTTGTTGGTTTCTTGTTCAACAAAAACAAAAGAACATAAAGATAATTTAGTTTTTAGGTACAATGAGCATGCCAATATTACCACATTAGATCCCGCTTTCGCAAAAGATTTACGAACTATTTGGGTTACAAATCAACTATTTAATGGATTGGTACAATTAGATGATCATTTAAATGTTCAACCTGATATTGCCCATTCCTGGGCCATTTCTGGTGAAGGGAAAACGTATTCATTCAATTTAAAAAAAGGAATTAAATTCCATAAACATATTTTGTTCGGTAAAGATTCTACAAGATCAGTAAAGGCAAGTGATTTTGAATACAGTTTTAATCGTTTGCTTGACCCTAATGTAGCTTCTCCAGGGAAATGGGTATTAGACTTTGTTGAAAAATTTGAAGCAGAAAATGACAGTACTTTTGTGATTCAATTAAAACAATCTTTCCCTCCATTTTTAAGTTTATTAAGTATGAAATACTGTTCGGTTGTTCCAAATGAAGCCATAACTTATTTTGGAGATACATTTAGAGCCAATCCAATAGGAACCGGACCTTTTCAATTTAAATTATGGGTTGAGAATACAAAGTTGGTTTTTCGTAAAAATATAGATTACCACGAAAAAGATGAAAACGGAGATCGCCTGCCTTATTTAGAGGCTGTTGCCATCACTTTTTTACCTGACAAACAGAGTGAGTTTTTGCAATTTATTCAGGGAAATATTGATTTTATGAGCAGTATTGACGCTTCTTATAAAGATGATTTATTGACTTCAGAAGGGCTGCTTAAGGAACATTACAAAGATCAGATTGATATGGTTTCAGGTCCTTATTTGAATACAGAATATTTAGGTGTTTATTTAGATGCAGCCGAGAAAGAAGTAAATGCCATAAAAATAAGGAAAGCAATTAATTATGGTTTTGATCGGGTAAAAATGATTAAATATTTGCGAAATGGCATTGGAACGCCTGCAATAAATGGTTTTATACCTAAAGGTTTACCATCATTTAATACAATGGAAGGCTATACCTATCAACCGGAAAAAGCGAAGGAATTGTTACAATCGTATATAGAAGAAACTGGAAATTTAAATCCGTCAATTACCATCAGTACAAACAGCCAGTATTTAGATTTGTGTGAATATATTCAACGTGAACTGGAGAGAATAGGGTTGCATGTGAATATTGATGTCATGCCGCCATCTACCTTAAGACAAACAAAAGTAAATGGACAGTTGAGTATTTTTAGGGGTAGTTGGGTTGCGGATTATCCTGATGCAGAAAATTACCTTTTTATATTTCATAGTAAAAATTTCTCGCCAAATGGTCCGAATTATACACACTACAGTTCAAAAGAATTTGATGCGATGTATGAAAAGGCAATTCAAACAACTGATAATCAAAAACGATTTGTGTTGTACCAACAAATGGATAGCTTAATCATGGAGTCTGCCGTTGTAATTCCGTTATATTACGATGAAGTAGTCCGGTTTTCAAGAAAAAACATAAGTGGATTGGGAATTAATCCCATTAATTTGTTGAGTTTGAAAAGAGTGAGGAAAGAATAAAAAAAAAGCAACGTCATTCTCAATTGGTCACTAAGCAAAGTAGAAGTGTTACTTCAAAATCTTATGATATTAATTATTGTTTTTAAAAAGGCTTTGAAACTGTTTAATCTCTTCTTTTTAACCGGGTTTTTCAAAATGACTATTTAACTTCATTAATGGTAACTGAATTTACTTAAAAAAAACAGAAACATCTATTTCAAAATGATGCTGTTTATGACTAGAATGTTAGAAATTATCTAAAGTTTTGAAGTGTCAATTTTAAACAGTTTTGCAGCATTTTTCCAAAGTATCAATTCCTTTTTTTCGTCTGGTAATTCTAATTGGTTCATAAATTTCAAATATGATTTCATGTTAGATATTGGCCAATCTGTACCGTACAACAAGTATTTTGGGTCGCCAGCATAGGTAATCATTTCTTCAATTTCCTTCTTCATATAACGCTCAAACTTATCGGAAAAATCACCAAGCACCAATCCGGAAATATCAGCATGTACATTTTTGTTTTTATACACCACTTCCATACAGTCTTTAATCCATGGGTTACCAACATGGCAAATAACGATTTTTAAATCTGGATAATCCACTGCCAAATCGTCTATATGTAAAGGATGCGAGAATTTTATTTTTCCTGTTGGTGCATAAGTATCACCAGAATGAAACATGACTGGGACATCAAATTCTACAGCCATATCGTACATCACTTTTAGCCTAATGTCATTGGGATAAAAAGGTTCGTAACCTGGATAAAACTTTAATCCTTTTATGAGTCCGGCTTCCAGATATTCACTAATTTCTCGTAAGTCTTTATAATTATAATTAAGATAACTAATACCTGCAACCACGCCAAGATTGTCTCTGCCACTGATAGCTTCTACCACTTTTTGAGTACTTGGTCTATTTTCGTTAACCTTGTATGACGAAAGAACCAAAGAATAATTAACTTTGTTTTCGAGCATGGTATCAGTTAGTTTGTTTAAACAATCTTCTAGGGAGGTTACTCTTTCTTCATGGTAGTTGTTAATGTGTGTGTGCACGTCTATAATCATGTGTGTTATGTTTTTTTTATTGCATTAAATGGTTCGTACTATAGGAGATTGCTGTTTTGTAACCTTAATTTTCCTATGTTTAAATATTGTATTTTAAGTTTTAGAAATGTCCAATATGATTAAATTTAGTTAGCATCTTAAGCTTAAAAATCATTTCCATCGTTTTTGTAAAACAATATACAAATTTAATGGTTGTATTTTATAATTTTTATTTTAACACGCTATTTTTAAAAGCATTTCAATTCAACTACAAACTCCCTATTAAATCTTGTCAAGTAAGCGTATAAATTTGTCATTTGTACGGTTAAGTGTTCTCACTAAAGTACATAATAGTTCTAAATAATATACTATAATAGATAATGTGCATTTTAGTTGAAAATAATGTAGTATGTTTAGGAAGTATAGATTAAAATATAGTTGTTAATTTCATAACTAAATATAGTTAAACACCCTAATTAGTTAAAAGGGGGTGATCACAACTTCAAAAAAATCTTTTCCATTTGAAATATTAAATAATTCTTTAGAAAGTGGTGGTTCTCCTTCTGAATAGGGATAAGCTGTTATTGGTTCAATACAAAGCATATTGGGAACTTCTGTCCATAACATAAAATTGTTGAATCCTCCTGTTTTAATGTCAATATTAAAACCTTTGGTTTTAATCAGCTTAATTTCTTGGGTATTTAAAACAGGATAGGCAGTTGAGCCGCCATCCATTATCTTTTGTAGTGAAACTTCTTCAGTTTTAGTTTTGCAAATTTCGGTTTTGTTGCCTGATAATTTAAAGGCGGGATGGTAACCTAACATAAATGGCATTCCTTTTTCAGCACCAACCTCAAAAGTAATTTTTAAGGAATGGTTTGTTAATTCGTATGTTTTTTTGAAACTGAAATTATAAGGCCAAAACAGTTTTTCCTTAGTAGATTTTTCGGGAAATTTTGAATTTTTCAGGAATGAATTAGCAGTATATTCTTTTTGGAAAACGGCAAAATCAGCGCCGTTTTCCATCAAGCTGTAAGTTAATTCTCTTAAAAGTCCGTGTTGATCCTGGATAGCATCACCTTTAGGCGTTGAAACCATAAAATCATTTGCTTCGGTTGGCCCAATGACAGGGAACATTTCTGTGTCCGAATTTCGCCATCCTGGTTGTCCTTTTTGATGAATCAGTTCTTCCTTATTTTTAAAAAAGCTGATCAATTCGCCTTTGTCAATTTTAACAGTGGAATTCTTGTCAGGGCTAATTAAAATTAGGGGTTTCATTATAAATTAATAGCTTCAGATTCCCTTTTATTATTTTCAACAATATAATCCATCATTTTTTTTATCAGGTGAGCCCTGTCGACACCGCGAACATTATGCTCGTGCATAGGATACGTAAAAAAGTCGATTTGAACTTTTTGTTTTACGGCTTCCTCCAATAAAGTCATACTGTGCTGAGGAACCACAGTTGGATCAATACTTCCGTGAATCAGCAACAATTTGCCGTCTAAATTTTTTATATAATTGTGAACTTTCGCTTTTTCATAACCTTCCGGGTTTTCCTGAGGCATATCCATATATCGTTCACCATACATCACTTCATAATATTTCCAGTCGGTTACCGGTCCTCCTGCAACAGCAGTGGAAAAAATACCCGGATTTCGCAACATTAAACTTGTTGTCATAAATCCGCCATAGCTCCAGCCATTTACTGCAATTCTTTTGCTGTCTACAAAAGTTAGCGATTTCAAATAGTCAATACCAGTTAATTGGTCTTCAATTTCTGCATCTCCTAATTTGCGGTGAATCACACTTTCAAATGCAAAACCTCTATTTGCTGAACCTCTGTTGTCGAGCGTAAAAACAATATAGTTTTCTAAAGTGGCAAAGGCAGTCATCCATAAACTAGAGCCTCCCAACCAGGAATTTGTAACCAATTGCGCATGAGGGCCGCCATAAACATATACCATAACAGGATATTTTTTTGTGGCGTCAAAATTGGCAGGTTTTGTGATTTTCGCATACAAATCGGTGCCGTCATTTCCTTTTAAAGTAATAAATTCGGTTATCCCAATTTTGTAATTTCTTAGCGGATTTTCAGCAGTGTGTATAGAAGTAGATTTTACTTGTTTTGTGGCAACAATTTCAATGTTTGTTGGGATGTTTAAACTGCTGTAGCTGTCAATTAAATAATTTCCGCTGGTGCTTAATTGCACTGAATGCGTGCCGTTTACTTTAGAAAGCTTGGTGTATTTACCTGTATTTAAATTTACTTTAAAGGCATGCATTTCTCTTGGGTCAGCTCCAGTTCCTGTAATAAATACATTATTTCCGCTTTCGTCAAAACCTAAAATTCCGGTCACTACCCAATTAAAACTGGTGACTTGTTTTAAGAGTTTCCCATCGGTTGTGTAGTGGTACAAATTCATAAACCCGTCTCGCTCGCTAAACCATAAAAAGTTGGTATTGCTGTTGGGTAAAAATACGGCATCGTGTTCTGGTTCCGTCCATTTGTCGTTGGTTTCTTCAAATAGCGTATTCACTTTTTTACCAGTTGAAACTTCGTACATATTGTACCAAACATGATTTTGACCTCTGTTAATTTCTGCGGTCAATACATATTTTTCATCAGGTGTCCATGATAAATTTGTCAAATAATGTTCATCTGAAGTGTCAATAGCTAAGTAAATTTTTTTTTGAGTTTTTAAATGATAAATACCAATTTTGGCAATTTCACTTCCTTGTCCGGCCATAGGATATTTAATATTTTTTAAAGAAGCCGGATACGCAGTAATATCAACCAATGGGTAATCCGTAACATGGCTTTCGTCTTTTTGGTAAAATGCCAGATAATTTCCTTCAGGACTCCAGAAAGTTCCTTTCACAATGCCAAATTCACTTCTGTGAATGGCTTGTCCGGAAACAATGTTTTTATCAACAATGCTGGTTACTTCAATTTTTGGGCTTGAAGATGTTCCAATATATAAATTGTTGTTTAATGTGTAAGCGATTGCTTTTGCTTTGGAATTGTATTCCGTATTTTCTGCAGCTTCATCAAAAGAAATGGAAGCGCTTTTTGATTTGGTATTGTAATTAAAAGTTTCAATGAAATTATTATTCCTAAACACCAGTTCATTGGTTGAGATTTCCATTAATCTAGGGAATCGCGTTAATTCTGGATAGCTTTTTTGAAGATCGGAAAGCGGAATTTTTTGGGTCACGTTTTTCGAAGCAGCGTCAGTAAAAATCAATGCGTTGTCTTTTTGAAAAACGTAGGTATTGGAATTAGTCACCCATTGAAGGCCGTTTAATGAGGAAGGATTCAGTCCTTTTTGATAGCCTAAAACAGCATCTTCAAGACTTAACCTTGTTTGCTGTGAAAATCCTAAAACAAAGGTACATAAAAACAGAAATGAAACTATTTTTTTCATAAGGAGTATTGGTTTTTTTTAATGAATGCTAAAATATGGAATTATAATATTTTTAGTGCTGACACTTATCAGTTTAGCCTAAAAATCTAATCTGGCCATGATAGGAAAATGATCTGAAAACTTCACATCATAAGTCTTAAAATTATTGACTTCAATTTGATCATCGACTAAAATAAAATCGATTCGTACAGGCAATTTATAATCGAAGGTTCTTCCAAACCCCTTTCCGGCGACTTCAAAGGCATCTTTTTTTTCTTTTATTAATTGATGATATGCCCAGGAAAATGCAGTGTTGTTAAAATCTCCGCAAACAATGGATTTATGAGTGGTTTTTTGAATATGTTCCGAAATTAATGTGGCCTGATTTGCTTGAATCCTAAACGCATTTTGCACCCTGATTTTAAATTTTTCTGAATTTTCCTGCGTGAAATAGTCGTCCTTCGGATTTAAATTTAGACTCTCCATGTGAATATTATAAACGCGAACGGTATCGTTGTTTCTTACAATATCGGCAAAAATGGCGTTGTTTCCGCTTTTTGAAAAATTTAGGGATCCTGAATTTATGATTTTAAATTTTGAAAAAATCGCATGCCCAAAATGGTTGTTCTCATTGCTTATTTTTATATACTCATAAGGATATTTTAATCCCTTCTTTAAGGATGGATGAAATTCCTGAATGCATAAAATATCCGGTTCTTTTGAATTGATGAAATCATATATTTTTTCATCCACATTTTTTTCGTTAATCCATTTGTAAAGGTTAAACATCCTTACGTTATAACTCATAATCCTTACATCATCAGTCAACATTATTTTTTTTTCCTTCAAGGAATAAAATTTAGTAACATACTGATAGCCTACAGCTAAAACAAAAACAGAAAGTAAAAATTGTTTTTTTAATCGGACAATCCAATAGAGTGCAAAAACACCATTTATTATAAGTAAAACAGGTATTATCAAACTTATCAATGAAAAAATTGAAATGGTATTTGGGGAAATAAAATAACTGAGATAGGATAAAAGCAGCAATGTTGCGAAAAGCGAATTCAGGATAAAAATAAATTTATCGATAAGGGATAATTTTTTCATAGTTTACTCTTTTCCGGATCTAAATAAAAAATCTTTTTCTTCTTGCGATAAACTTTCGTAACCTGATTTGCTTATTTTGTCTAAAATATCGTTAATCTTTCTTTGTTTTGTTTTCGAAACTTCTTCAGAAGTGCTTCTTTTTCCCGATTTATAAACTGTTTTTAAAGGACCTGATTTTTTTGTTTTGAAGGCATTTGCGAAAAAATTCACAATACTTTCAATCCATCTTCCAATATCGTTTCCTTTTTCCATCTGCTTTGCATAAATGAAACCAAAAATGGCACCGCCCAAATGGGCAATGGCTCCTCCGTTATCTGCAGTTGCCAATTGCAAAATACTTAATACTACCCAAATTGCTGCCATCACCCATAATTCAACGCTGCCAATGAAGCGCAGTCGGATTGCATAGCGAGGAATTTTGGTGGCCAAAGCCACAAAGATGGCACTTACTGCCGCTGATGCGCCGCCAAGCGGGGCTCCAGTTTTAGAGGTGAAATAATAGTTTAATAAAAAGGCCATAGCCCCTGCTATTATTGCTGAAAAGTAACAATTTAAAAATTGTTTTTTGCTGTAAAAATCTAAAAATAAATTTCCAATATAATATAAAACCAGCAGATTTGACAATACATGAAATAAGCGTTCATGAATAAAGGCATAGGTAACCAGTGTCCAGGGTTTTGATAAAAAGCTGTCAAAATTTGCGGGCAATGCAAGCCATTCCAGACTGAAAGCTGTAAACAAAACGGTTAGCAAAAAGAAAAATACATTGAGATATATTATTTTTTCAACGGCGTTTGCGTTGTTGTAAGCGTGTTTTATGTCGTTTATGATAGTCAACTTAGTTCCATCGTTTAAATTGGTTCTGTTTCCAATACCAGGCAATTATAAATCCGATTAAAGCGCCTCCAACATGGGCAAAATGGGCGATGTTTCCAACAGAATAATTTGTAAATCCGAAGAATAAATCGCCCAAAATAATTACGGGAATAAAATATTTTGCGGCTATAGGCACCGGGAAAAATATCAATGCCAATTTTGCGTTGGGGAATGACAAGCCAAATGCCACCAAAATACCATAAACAGCGCCTGATGCACCGATGGCAGGGGTGTGGTAGGTTCCGTAAAATTTAGAAAGATCGGCACTGGAAATCGTTTCTAAAATTTGATTGTTATAACTTCCTGTATTCAAAATGCTTTGAATATCGGTGCCGGTTAAACCAATGCTGACCAATTGGTCATAAACGGAATTGAATTGATAATAATTTACCAAAGTATAAATTATTCCTGCACCCAAACCTGCTGAAAGGTAGAAAAAGATGAATTTATTTCTTCCCCACATTTGTTCCAGAGGCGTCCCAAATGCCCATAAACCGTACATGTTGAATAAAATATGGGCGAACCCGCCGTGCATAAACATATGCGTTAAAAATTGCCAAAACCCAAATTTGTCATTTTCGGGAAAATACAAGGCAAACAAGCTTTGTAAATTTAAGTTGGGCATTAATTGCGGTGCAATAAATAATATTACGTTTAAAATAATGATATGTTTGACAGCTTCTGTTAATCTTCCCATAATTTTATTTTATCAACAAGGGTTAGTTGTTGAATTTTTTATCAATTTCATCAATATTTACCGTGATAAATGTCCTTTTTCCAAATGGAGAGCTATCCGGCTGTTTGCACAAAAATAGTTTATTTACAATATCTTCCTGCTCTTTTAGGTCAAGTTTTGTGCCTGTTTTTATAGCCAAACTTTTTGAAAGGCTTTTTGCCATCATATCAACATGGCTAAAGCTCGTGTCAGGAATGTCGTTTTTAATGTCTTCCAGCAGATCTTCAATGAGAGTGGTGATTTGGCTTTCAACAATATTCACGGGCATTCCCATAACAACAATGGTGTCGTTGGATATTTTACCAAACAAAAATCCGATGCTCTCTAAATCGGCTTTTATTTCCTTGATTGATGCAATATCCGCTTTGTTGAAAGACAATTCTAATGGAAACAGCAATTGCTGACTCATAGCATCTTTAATAGTGATATTTTCTAAAAATTCTTCATAGAGAATTCGTTGGTGCGCCAAATGTTGGTTAATATAAACAATGCCTGATTTGATGCTGCTGACAATATATTTTTTGTGAACCTGATAGGTTTTGCTGTTCGCTGTTTCTTCTGAAAATAAACTTGTATCAGCAGTTTCGGATTTAAAATCGAGACCAGTGCTGTCAAGGCCGTTGTACAAGCTTTCCCATTCCATTTTTTTCTCTCTTCTAAAGGGAAATTGAATGGGTTTTTGCTCCTCTGATTTAAACGGATTAAAATCGTGATTCACGATCACCCTTGGATTTGGAGAATTTGTACCTTTTAAATTGTAGGGGGTGTCAAGTGTTGCATCACGGTTAAAATCCAGAATTGGCGCAACATTGTATTGGCCCAAACTATGTTTTACGGTAGATCGTAAAATGGCATACAGCGTTTTCTCATCATCAAATTTTATTTCCGTTTTAGTTGGATGAATATTGATGTCGATGCTGTTTGTTGGCACTGTTAAGTACAAAAAATAGGTAGGATAGTGGCCAGCCGACAGTAAATTTTCAAAAGCGCTTGAAACGGCGTGATTTAAATAGGCGTTTTTTATAAAACGATCGTTCACAAAAAAGAATTGCTCATCTCTTTTCCTTTTGGCAAATTCGGGTTTGGTTACAAAACCTTTTATTTCAACCAAATCGGTAATCTCGTGAATCGGGACCAATTTTTCATTCGTTTTTTTTCCTAAAATGGCCACAATGCGTTGGCGTAAATTGCCGATAGCTAAATTATAGACTTCATTTTCATTGTGATAAAATGAGAATGCAATATTGGGATGCGCTAAGGCCACGCGCTGAAATTCATTTACAATATGACGCGTTTCAATGGTGTTCGATTTTAAAAAATTTCTTCGGGCAGGTATGTTGTAAAATAAATTTTTTACGGCAACAGAAGTTCCTGTGGGCGTTGCAATATTTTCCTGGGAAATCAACGTGCTGCCCTCAATTTTTAAACACGAACCCAACTGTTGGTCTTCTTGTTTTGTTTTGAGGTCCACATGCGCAATCGCTGCGATAGAAGCCAATGCTTCACCCCGAAACCCTTTTGTATGCAAATTGAATAAATCCTCCGCTTTTTTTATTTTTGAAGTGGCATGGCGTTCAAAACTTAGCCGTGCATCAGTCTGGCTCATTCCTTTGCCATTATCGATAACCTGAATAAGAGTTTTGCCTGCATCTCTGACAATCAGTTTGATAGCCGTGGCTTCTGCGTCTATGGCATTTTCCAACAATTCTTTTACAACAGATGCGGGTCTTTGAACAACTTCACCTGCCGCAATCTGATTTGCAACATGATCGGGCAATAACTGAATGATATCTGGCATTAAAATAATTTATGTAATTCGAGAATGTAGGCGGCGATACCTACTAAAATAGCAATGATTAAAGCCAATCGTAAATTTGCTGACCGGTTTGTTGCGCTTCTTTTATTTTTTACCCAATCGTTTTTTAAATTATTTTTTGTAAGACTTATTTTTGAAATTTCGATATTGTTTTCATCAGGATGATGATATTTCTTTTCTAAATTTCGCAAACGTTCTTTACGCTCGTCATAATAACGAGGCTTATAATTAAAAATATAATGTGAGCTAGGCTTAAATAATTTACCAAACATAAATTTAAATTAATCAGTAAATATCAAAATTACTGAATTAAAAAGTTGTGGTCAAGTTTTGAGGATAATTAGCGCGTTAAAACGTTGTTAATGCTGCCATTTTTATGGCTGCAATAGCACATTCAACCCCTTTATTGCCATGTTTACCACCAGAGCGGTCAATAGATTGTTGTTTGGTATTGTCGGTCAACAAACAAAAAACAACAGGAATATCGTATTTAATATTGAGGTCTTTGATGCCTTGCGTAACGCCGTCACAAACAAAATCGAAATGTTTTGTTTCACCCTGAATCACATTTCCAATGGCTATTACGGCATTTAATCTTTGTGTTTCCAGCATACGTTTACACCCAAAAATGAGTTCAAAACTTCCGGGAACATTCCAGCGTATAATGTTTTCTTTCAGGATTCCGTTTTCTAGCAGCGTTTTTTCGGCGCCGAGATATAGGTTTTCCGTAATGTCTGGATTCCATTCAGAAACAACAATCCCAAACCGGAAGTTTTCCGAGTTTGGGATTGTTGCTTTATCGTAATCGGATAAATTAGTTGTAGCCATTTATAGCTTATTTTTTAGATCCAAAGGCCGCTTTACTGATATAAATGTCAATGTTTTTAGCCTCATCGGAATTTGGATAATCGTTTTTAATTCTTTCAAATAATTCTAAAGCTTTTGGATATTTCTCCAATTCCATCGCTGTATTTCCTGCTTTGAAAAGAAATAATGGCGTAGAAAAATTATTGTCTTTTAATTCTGCAGCCTTCACGTAATAGTCAAAAGCGTCTTCAGGTTGGTTAATATCGGCAAAAGCATCACCAATAGCGCCTTTTGCGGTTGGACCCAACAATTCATCTTCTGAAGAAAATTCTTCCAAATAATCTATGGCTTCTTTATATTTTTTTAATCTCAGGTAAGAAATTCCAGCATAATAGTTTGCTAAATTTCCGGCTTTCGTGCCGCTGTATTCATCTGAGATATCTATAAATCCGTATTTTCCTTCGGCACCATTCAGTCCCAGCGTAAATAATGAATCTGCAGCCACAGTATTGTTTATGGCATTTTCGAAATAAACTTTAGGGTATGCCAATTCATTTGCGGCTTCTTTTTCTTTAGGCGCTTTCACGTATTTTTGATAAGCCAAATAGCCCAAAATGGAAGCTACTACAATACCTAAAACAATAAAAATTACATTTTGGTTTTTTATGATAAATTGCTCTGATCTTGAAGCTGTTTCGTCTAAAGTATTAAATACTTCAGCCGTAGTGGACTTATCTTCAATATTCTTGTGAGCTTCTTTAGCTTTACTTCCTGTCTTTTTGTATGTTGCCATTTCTTAGAAATTTGTAGGCGCAAAAATAGAATTTTTAATTGGAAAGTAAAAATGCAATTGTGTCTAAATTTTCATTTATTTTCAATAATTTTAGACTTTCAAAAAAAATAGATGCATTTACAAAAAATTACACTGGTAAATTTTAAAAATTTCGAGTCACAAACATTTGATTTTCAGGAAAAAATTAATTGTTTTGTAGGAAATAACGGTGTTGGAAAAACCACTGTTTTAGATGCCATTTATTACCTGTCTTTTGCAAAGAGTTACTTTAATCCGGCGGCTACGCAGAACATTAAACATACGGAAGATTTTTTTATCATTGAAGGAGAGTATCAGATTAATAATAAAATTGACCTTGTTGTTTGCAGTTTAAAACGCGGAAATAAAAAAGTGGTGAAGCGAAACGGAAAAGTGTATGAAAAATTTTCTGAACATATAGGTTATTTGCCCTTGGTAATTATTTCGCCGGGTGACAGTGATTTAATTGTGGATGGCAGCGATACGCGGAGGAAATTTATGGATAGTGTAATTTCACAATCCGATAAAATGTATCTGCAAACTATCATCAAATATAATAAAGTGTTGACGCAGCGAAATTCATTGTTGAAATATTTTGCCGCAAACCGTGTTTTTGATGCCTTAAATTTAAAAGTGTACAATGAGCAATTGGAATCGTATGGAAGCATTATTTTTAAAAAGAGAACCGAATTTTTAGAAGCTTTTATACCTATTTTTAAAGAACGCTATGCTGCGATATCCTCAAGCAAAGAGCAAGTGAATCTGGTTTATAAAACACAGTTGGATGAAGCGGACTTTTTGGAATTGTTTGAACAAAATATAGAACGCGACAGAATTCTTCAATACACAAGCGCTGGAATTCATAAAGATGACTTATCGTTTGAAATTGATGGATATCCAATTAAAAAATTCGGATCGCAGGGACAGCAAAAATCCTATTTAATTGCCTTAAAACTGGCGCAATTCGATTTTATAAAATTACATGCCAACATAAAGCCAATTTTATTGCTGGATGATATTTTTGATAAATTAGACGATTTACGAGTGGAGCAACTTATAAATTTGGTAAATAATGATGAATTCGGACAATTGTTTATCAGTGATACCCACAAACAGCGAACCGAAGACGTGGTAAAAAAAACCAATCAACCCTATAAAATATTTCAATTATAATGGCCAAAAGAGCGGGAAATGAATTTCAGTCAATGGAAGATTTGATGAAAGATGTAATCAAAAAAAACAAGCTGACAAAAGGAATGAACCAGATTTCCGTACAGGAAGCTTGGGCGAAATTGATGGGAGCTGGTGTTGTTTCTTATACCAGCAAGGTTGAATTAACCGGGAAAACATTGGTGGTAAAATTGAAATCTTCTGTTTTACGGGAAGAATTGAGCTACGGCAAAGAAAAAATCATTAAAATGATGAACGAAGAGTTGGGGGAAGCGCTGATTTCTAAAATTATTTTGAGTTAATAATAAAAACCCCATTATTATAACAATGGGGTTTTTAGTTAAAAGCTTAAACTTAGGCCTAAAAATTTAAAATATTTCTCTTCCGGAAAAATGGAAAGCGCCTTCAATAGTGGCGTTTTCATCACTGTCTGAACCATGAACTGCATTTTCTCCCATAGAAGTAGCGTATAATTTACGAATAGTGCCTTCAGCTGCATCGGCCGGATTGGTTGCGCCAATTAAAACACGAAAATCTTCAACGGCATTTTCTTTTTCTAAAATAGCGGCTACAATTGGACCGCGTGTCATAAATTCAACCAATTCACCAAAAAATGGACGTTCGTTGTGAACTTCATAAAATTTTTCAGCATCAGCCATGGTCATTTGTGTCATTTTTATTGCCGCAATTCTAAAACCTGCAGCGTTAATTTTTTCCAATATTGCTCCAATGTATCCTTTTTCCACGGAATCAGGCTTTAACATTGTAAACGTTCTGTTTGTTGCCATTTCTAATTGTATTTAATTTTTTAAATCCGTGCAAAGATACTATTTTCTAAATAAAGTTATTTATAATTTTGGGTAAAGGTTTCGTAAAGAACATTGTCTTCACCCCTAATTTCCATGGCAATAGAATTGGAATTAAAATCAAATTTTAAAATACCAAAACTCTTTTTTGAAACTACATTGCCCAATCTGAATTTATTGGGTTCTCCTTTAAAATCTGTATAGGAATGCGTAAGTCCGCTCGACGTAAAATCGACTAAGGGATAAGCCAAAGTGGGTATTTCATTTTTTGAAATTTCTGAAATATGCCTGTCTCCGGAAAGGATGATGGTGTTTTTTGCGTTAGTTGATTTAAGAAGATTAATCAGTTTTTCAACTTCATGAGGCATATTTCCCCAAGATTCAAATCCATGCGCATTCGATAAAAACTGAATGCTGCTTACAATAATATTGTAGGATGCTTTTGAGTTTTGAAGTTCGTTTTTTATCCATTTCCACTGCTTTTCTCCTAACATGGTTCCTTCTCCGTACACATTTGGCTTAAATCGCTTTTCAGTTTCGTCATCGGCAGTTAAAGCGGTTCTGAAATAGCGGGTATCCAATAAAATAATTTTTATAATTTTATTATTTATAGTATAATCTTTAGAAAAATAAACACCTTCTTGTTTTCTTCTGTTGTCATCTTTCGCGACATCAAAAAAGTCTAAAAATAATTGTTGTGCTTCGGCTTTTTTCGGATATTCTGCTCCACCATCGTTTAATCCATAATCGTGATCGTCCCAAGTGGCAAGTACATCCACTTTTTTAATAAAATCAGCATATTCCACATTGTTTTTTTGTTTCAGATAGTTTTCCGCCATATATGCCATATCATTGGTATCGGTATAAATGATGTCACCACCCCAAATCCATACATTAGGCTTATTTTTTTCAATTTCTTTCCATAAAAGATTGGGAAGTGTTTGATTGTTGCAGGAACCAAAGGCAATTATAAAATCACTGCTTGATTCCTTTGAAACAGAAGACTCTATTTTTTGTTTCTCATTTGTTTTACAAGAAGAAATGAGTAAAAGCAGAAATATGATTGATTTAAAATAGTTCATTTTTTTTTGCCATTATGTTCAATTTTAACAAATATACAGTTGTTAATGAGACTTACAAGATTAAAAATAAAATTTAAAAAACGCGTTATTATAAGGTTATTCCACCAGGACAGGTTAAGTATAAAAAAAATAAAAGGTATAAACAGATAAAATAATATTTATTATAAAATCGTATATTTGCCCGCATATGAATAAAAGTGAAATTAAGGAAATAAAAGAGTTACTTGCTACGCCTAAAAATGTAGTGATAGTACCGCATAAAAACCCAGATGGGGATGCTATTGGCGCAAGTTTAGCGTTGCATTATTATTTGGAAAAAAAGGGGCATAAAGCAACGGTTGTTTCACCAAATGATTACCCTGATTTTCTGAAATGGTTGCCGGGATCACAAAATACCTTAAAATTTGATATGCAAAACAGGCAGTCAAAAAAAGCGATTGCAGAAGCTTCCATCATTTTTTTATTGGATTTTAATGCATTGAACAGGGTGGGTGATGATATGGAAAATACCCTAAAGGAATTTACGGGAATTTTTATGATCATAGACCATCATCAGCAACCTGAGGATTTTGCAAAATATTTATTTTCAGACACTTCAGTTTGTTCAACGTGTCAAATGCTCTATCATTTTTTAGAAAAGCTGAATGATGTTGAAGTAATTAATGAGGATATTGCCACATGTATTTATACAGGAATTATGACCGATACTGGATCGTTTCGATTTCCATCAACCACGAGTACTACACATAGAATAATCGCTGATTTAATTGATAAAGGAGCGGACAATGCCAAAATTTATAACCATGTGTACGATACCAATTCATACGCGCGATTGCAGCTTTTGGGAAGAGCTTTAACCAATATGGTGGTCATCGATAAACTAAAAACTGCTTACATTACCTTATCACAGAAAGAATTAGATGAGTTTAATTTTCAAAAAGGAGATACAGAAGGCATTGTGAATTACGCATTGTCTGTTGAAAATATTATTTTTGCGGCTATTTTTATTGAAGATGCCGATCAAAAAATCATAAAAATTTCGTTCAGATCAAAAGGTAGTTTTTCGGTCAATAAATTTGCACGTGAACATTTTGAAGGTGGAGGTCATGACAATGCCGCCGGAGGAAAATCTAAAATTAGACTGAATGCTACAATTTCAAAATTTTTAAAATTGCTTCCGGTTTACGAAAACGAATTGCTAACCTCTTATGAAGTATAAATATTTTCTTTATATTTTTTTAGTGCTTTTGGTTTCGTGTGCAAATCCAATCCCGCGCAAACCTGTTTTAAGAAAAACGAGTACTTTTTTGAACGAATCTGTTACTTTAAATAAAGCGATGAACGCTTCCGAAGAAAATGGTTTTAGGACGCTTATGGAAAAGGATTCACTTAATAAATATTTGGCTTCACCAAACGGATTTTGGTATACCTTTAACCGAAAAAATGAAGATTCGTATTTACCTAAAATTGGCGATCAGCTTTTTTATACCTATGATGTTTTCGACACAAACAATCATTTAATTTATAGTGCAGAAGAAGTTGGAGAACTAACCTATATTGTTGATAAGCAAGAAATAGTGGAAGGCCTTCGGAACGGATTAAAACTGATGAGCGCCGGAGATGTCGTAACTTTCCTGTTTCCATCACATAAAGCATATGGATATACAGGAGACAGTAATAAAATAGAAATAAATCAACCATTAATATTTAAAATTCAATTAATAAAAATCAATAAGAAAAATGAAAGCAATTAAAATTTTAACAGCAATTACATTAGTTTCAGCGATGTTGTCCTGCAACAATAAAGGGACTGCACAAAAAGCATTAAAAACCGAAGTGGATACGGTAAGTTATTCATTAGGAATAGACATTGCTTCTAAATTGAAGGGCAATTTCCCTGAAATTGACAAAGATCTTTTTATACAAGGAGTTATGAATGGAATAGATTCAACAAATATTCTGATTACCCCAGAAAATACTGACGCTATCTTAAGAAAATTCTTTCAAAAAAAGCAAGAGGAAGCTCAACAAAAACAAAAAGAAGAAGCCTCAAAAAAAGTTGAAGCAGAATTTGGTGATACAAAAGTAGAAGGCATTAAATTTTTAGAAGCAAATAAAACAAACAAAGGTGTTCAGGTTACTGCAAGTGGTTTGCAATATATTGTTTTAAAAGAAGGAAAAGGAGAAAAACCAGCTGAGACTTCAACTGTAAAAGTTCATTATCATGGAACTTTAATTGACGGTACTGTTTTTGACAGTTCGGTTGACAGAGGTACTCCAGCTGAGTTTCCTGTAAACAGAGTGATAAAAGGATGGACTGAAGGTCTTCAATTGATGAGTACTGGTTCAAAATATAAATTTTTCATCCCTCAAGAATTGGCTTATGGTGCTTTTCCACGTGAAGGAGGAGCAATTAAACCTTTTATGCCATTAATTTTTGAAGTGGAGTTATTGGAAATTAAAAAATAAACGATTATTTGTTGCGGTCAACTAAACCGTTATAAAATGGATGTATGAAATGCCTTTTAAAACATATTTAAACTTATCTTTATGTTTTTAAAAGGTATTTCTTTTTGATTAATTAAACAGATAAAATCTACCCATGAAAGTTAAACTTATAATTATAGTGTTGTCACTGCTTGTTATTTCTTGTAAGCCAACCAAGTATGCAGATTTAGATGATGGTTTGTATGCAAACATGGAAACAAATAAAGGGGACATATTATTGAAACTTGAATTTGAAAAAACGCCGGTTACGGTGGCTAATTTTGTTTCTATGGCAACAGGCACAAATAAGTATGTTGTTGGCCCCTTAAAAGGAAAAAAATATTATAATGGCCTTATTTTTCATAGAGTCATAAAGGATTTCATGATTCAATCCGGTGATCCAAAAGGTACAGGAGAAGGAGGTCCAGGATACGAATTTAGTGATGAATTTCCTGTAGACAGTATTGGAAATATTTTGTTGAAACATGACAAAGCCGGTGTTTTATCGATGGCAAATTCAGGTCCGGCCACCAATGGAAGCCAGTTTTTTATCACGCACAAAGAAACATCCTGGTTAGATGGCAAACATACCGTGTTTGGAAATGTTGTTTCCGGACAAACTGTGGTCGATTCCATCATACAAAATGACACCATTAAAAATATTGAAATTATTACTATTGGAAAAGTCGCTAAAAAATTTGATGCGCAAAAAGAATTTTCCACATTTTACGACAAGTATCTGAAAGACATAAAAGATAAAGAAGAAAAAATGCAGTTTGCTGCAGCGAATACTTTGGCTAAAATAAATAAGTATGCAGCTGAAGCAAAAGAACTTCCTTCCGGATTAAAATTGGTAATAACCGAAACAAAAAATGGCGAATTGCCACCTAAAGGCAGCAATGTAAAAGTGAATTATGCTGGGTATTTTACGGATGGAAGATTGTTTGATACCAGTTATAAGGAAGTTGCAATAGCTTATGGAAGATATGATGAAGCAAAAGATAAACAAAACGGCTATGCGCCTTTCACCGCAATTTACGGTCCGGATGCGCGCTTAATAGCGGGTTTTAAAGAAGGTTTGCAAAAAATGAAAATCGGAGATAAAGCGATGTTGTTTATACCTTTTCATTTAGGTTATGGAGTGCAGGGAGCAGGCAATGTTGTTCCGCCGAATACTGATTTGGTGTTTGAATTGGAATTGGTTGGCTTGGCAAATTAAACCTATAAATAAACTTGGGTAATGCAATGATAGATTCGCTTATTAATAAAGACATTGAATTACTGATTTACCTAAATAATTTAGGATTATCCCAATGGGATGGCATTTGGCTGTTTATTTCAAATAAGTACAGTGCCATTCCATTTTATTTTTTGTTACTTTATTTTACCTACAAACAATTCGGATTAAAGAAAACTTTTGTTGTGGTATTGTTTGTTGTTTTAATAATATTGGCGTCAGACCAAACCAGCAATTTATTTAAATACGGTTTTAAGCGATTGCGCCCTTGCCACAATGAAAATATCTCCCATTTAATTCGTTTGGTGGGCGGACGTTGCGGAGGTTTATATGGATATTTTTCAGCGCATGCAGCCAATTCTACGGCAATTGCAGTCTTTTTTGGATTGCTTTTAAGAAGAAAAATTAACTATTTATTTTCCATCCTAATTTTGTGGGCTTTGGTAGTTTCCTATAGCCGTATTTATTTAGGGGTACATTTTCCTTTGGATGTGTTTACGGGAATGCTTATCGGACTTATTTATGCTTCTTTATTTTATGCTGTTTTTAAAGTTTTTTTGAAAAAGTTTATGAACTAAGCCGTGTAAATCTCCTTATTGAAAGGTTTTATAAATATCAATAAGAATATGACACTAAAAGCCAACTCATAAATTTCCCATTTTCTGTTTGATGAAATAAAGACAAGTAATAGGGTTCCGATCAAAAATGAAATGGTATGATGCCACTGTACAATTGGCACAGCAAACTTATTCGCTAAATTTTTAATCCATTCAAATTTTCTGTATAAAAAAGGAGCGATGATTAAATAAATGACCAAAACAACGGTTAAAAGCTGACTGAAAATTAACTTGTTTATTTTAGTTTCCCCAACAACCATATTGTGTAAATTGGTTTCTCCTTGTGCGTTATTTTCTATAAAATATTGGGAAGATTCTACATTAAAAATACGCTGTCCCCATGAAATTTCTTCACCTGCACCAAAAAAGAAAACCAAGGCCATCGCCAAAACCCCAATTTTCCAAAACAAATCTTTATGTTTAAAAAGTTTAAAAAATCGATATAGCAAAATCATGCTTGAACTTAATAGAAATATTGCCGATCCGTTTTCAACAAAACCATCTTCAACAGTATAAACTTCATCAAAATAGGTGAGATCTGTGTTTGCATAATATATGCCCAATCCGAATATGACGATTAAAAATAAATAGGCTGCTTTATCAATATTGGTTAGTGCTTTCATAGGTATTTGCATTTTGGTTGCTGTGATGCTTAATTGGTATTAAGGTTAAAAGTACTATTTTTTTGAAACTAAATAAAATTTTCTGATTAGTCGTTCTTTCTTTTTTGAGCCAACATTTAAATCATAGGTTTCAATTAACTTCATGTTGTAATCTTGGTTCAATTGAGATTCAATATTTTCTTTATCATCATTTGTTACCAACAACCCGAAATTTGATTCAGAAGGAATTTCTAAGGACTCATTTTTATAAATATCTTTTAGAATGCCTTTATAATCCCAAAGCAACTCGGGGGCAGTTTCACCAATTGAGTAAGTGATTATTTTGTTGCTTTTTTCAAATTGATGTAAAGAATTAATGGATTCAAAAGTTGTGTTTTTATTAAGGCTTTCTGATAGCGGTAATCCAAAAGCGCCTAAAGAAACAACAAACAAAACGGTTAAATAAAAAACGGATTGAAACTTTTTAGCGTACAGGTTTTTAAGGAGAAAAACACCAATCAATAGCGTTGTTGCGGATGTTAACAAATAACTTATCAAGTGTTGATGAAATCCATCTTTTAATAAAAAGAACAAGGCAAATGGCACTGAGATACTTATGAGGGCAATTAAGCCGAAATTAAAATAAACTGGAATTGCTTCTGTTTTTCGTTTTAAATTAGAAAAATTCGTGAGTAAATATTGAATATAAAATCCGGTATTTATGGCCAGCGGAATAAGTGCCGGAACCAAATAGCGTGCCTTTTTTTCAGGGATTACAGAGAGTAAAATAACAGCGGCAATAGTCCACCAAAATGAGAATTGATAGGCCTTTTTATTTTCAACGCGTTTTATTAAATACGGATACAGCAAACTTATAAATGCGGGAATTGCCCATAAACCAGATTGGATAAAAAAGTTCCAATAATAATAAAATGGCTTGATGTTGTAGCTGCTCCAATTTTCTGTTTCTTTTGTGGCAATTTCCAAAAATGCTTCGGGATCGACCAATCTTACATACAAAAACCACCAGCCGCCAATCACCAAAAATAAAATGATTAAAGCCAATATTGGAATAAATCTGGTTTTCATGTCTTTGAATTTGAAAACCATTCCGTAGGAAATTAAAAATGGCAAAAACAGGGCATAAAGTGACACCGGACCTTTACTCAAAATAGAAAATCCAACAAACATGGTGGCCAGTAAAGCGTTTTTCCACAATGACTTATTTTCTTCAAAAAAGATAAATAAAAAATAGAGGCCGGCGAGCATAAATCCGTGAGCAAAAATATCCCAAGGCGCTTCAATAATTATGGCGAAAATATAAAATGAAGTCACTAAAATTAAACTGTTGTTTATACTTTGTTTTTTTTGCAGCTTTAGTTTTAATGATAAAAAATAAATGCAAATACCCGAAAATAAAACCATGAGTGCTGCCGGAAGTCTTAATGCGAAAACATTGTTAATGCCAAAAAGCATTCCTGAAATCGCCGTTAACCAAGTGGGTAATGGCGGTTTTTGATAACGGGCTTCTCCATTCATGGTTGTTAAAAGCCAGTGGTTATCCTTTACCATTTCATGTGCCGTAATAAAATTACGGGCTTCCATAATGGTGATATTTGGCACATCCAAATGAACCAGCAACATGGATAAAACAACAATGGATAATAGGGCTAAAGGATATTTTTCCAAGATTTTAATCATCGGTACCTGAATTTTGTATGTTATCTAATTTTTCCTTTTTCAATAAAACAAGATTTCTGAAATAGATTACGGAACCCATTAAATGGCCAATTAATAATACAGGATCTTTTCTTAATACCGCATAAATTAAAATCATAATAGAGCCAATTAAACTCAATAGCCAAAATCCGTATGGCAATATGGATTCCTTATTTTTTTCTGAATACATCCATTGGTAAACAAACCGAAATGCAAAAATAGTTTGCGCAACAATTCCCAAACTTAATAACCAAAATGGAATATCTTCATTTTTAAGTAATTTGGCCAAATCGTAGGTGTTGTTGTTAAAATAATAAATAACAATAAGTAATGGAAAAATCCACAAGAAAAAACGGAGAAATTTTGGCGCTTTTTTCCATTCGCCCTGCAATTGTAAATTCCGGATATAAATGAAATAAGTAAGCGCCTGGCCTAGCATAATGGAGAAATCCTCACGCAGATAACCATAAACAAATAGAAGAAAAGAAGCGAACAGACTCAATTTCCAAAAAAGGGAAGGTGTCAAAACTTTTTTGCTTTTTTCGGATAAAATCCATTGCAAAATAAGTCTGCCCGAAAATATCAGCTGCGCTAAAAAACCAATTGAATAAATAAGCCAGTTACTCATTACCCCTTTTTAGCTATTTTGTAATTCAGGTATTTTTTCTTCATCCATAAATAGGCAAAACAATCAATGAGCGGACCAACCAATCGGTTCCATAAACCATATTTTGCTTCCCCGGCAATTCTTGGAAAATGTTGCACGGGAATTTGTTTTATTTTACCGTTTTGCAACAAAATCATGGCCGGCAAAAAGCGGTGCAACCCATTAAACATCGGAATATTTTTGGCGTACTCAGTTTTAATTACTTTCAACGGACAGCCGGTATCATCCATACCGTCGTGTGTAAAAGAACGTCTTATTCCGTTGGCAATGGTGGAGGACATATTTTTCACAAAGGAATCTTTTCTATTGGCTCTAACGCCCGTGACTAAATCATAATCACCAATCTCTTTCAGTAATAAATTAAAATCTTCAGGAGCTGTTTGTAAATCAGAATCTATGTAACCAACCAATTCCGCATCAACATTTTTAAATCCCGCAGAAATGGCGGCACTTAATCCGCAGTTTTGTTCAAATTCAATATAAGAGAAATCGGGATTGTTTGTGCAAATTTCTTTAATCAATAGCTGACTATTGTCGCTGCTTCCGTCATTTACAAAAAGAATATTGGTTCTTTTAGTCGCGATTTTTATATAGTTGGAAAGTTCTTGTTCCACCCGTTTCAAATTATCTTCTTCATTGTAAACAGGAACAATAATGGTAAATTCGTATTTCATTATTTATGGGCTAATTTGAGTAATTCTTCAGCAGCTTTAAAAGGCGTTGTTTTCAATTTTTGGATATCTTCCATATATTTTTTTAAGGCTTCTTTAATGCCTGGCTTGTTGTAAAAATGACTTTTCAATTGCTGGTTTATGGTTTCCAGCAGCCAGTATTTATTTTGTTCATTTCTTTGTTTTTCAAAATAACCGTTCGATTTTGTTAAACGCAGATAGTCCTCAATTATTTTATGGACATCATCAATTCCTTCATTATAGAAAGCGCTGCATGTGGTTACTTGAGGCTGCCAGTTGCTTTCTTTTAAAGGATAAAGGTGCAATGCCCGGGAAAATTCGGCTTTTGCCAAATTAGCTCGTTTAATGTTATCTTGGTCGGCTTTGTTAATGACGATGGCATCGGCCATTTCAATAATTCCCCGTTTAATTCCTTGCAATTCATCGCCGGCTCCGGCCAATTTTAATAATAAAAAGAAATCAACCATAGAATGTACGGCAATTTCACTTTGTCCAACGCCAACAGTTTCAATAATAATAGTGTCAAAACCTGCGGCTTCACATAAAATGATGGTTTCACGGGTTTTTTGTGCCACGCCACCCAAAGATTCGCCACTTGGAGAAGGACGAATATAGGCATTAGGATCTTTCACCAATTCGTCCATACGGGTTTTATCACCCAAAATACTTCCTTTATTGATGGAGCTGCTTGGGTCGATGGCTAAAACTGCCACTTTTTTTCCTTTTTCGGTGAACTGTTTTGCAAACACTTCAATAAAAGTGCTTTTGCCAACTCCTGGAACTCCTGTAATTCCAATTCTTGCCGATTTATTTGCATAAGGCAAACAGTGTTCTATAATTGAAGTAGCTTTTGCCTGATGTTTTGGATTTGTGCTTTCAATTAAGGTAATGGCACGGCTTAAATAGGAAATGTCTCCCGCCAATATTTTTTCGACAAAAACAGTTTCAGAAGGTTGTTCACTTCTTTTGAGCTTTATTTTTTTTATGGAATTGTCACTAACAGAAGAAGGAGCTTTTACGCCTTCAACCTCATGCAAGGCAGATTCTAATGACTTTTTTTTGCGCATTTATTGAAAATTCAATATTTGAGGTAAATTTAAAATATTTATTCGGAAAAAATACAACAAATAAAATTAGGTATTCTTTTACGATATCATGTCATTTATCGAATTTTTATTCAGGTTTCAATAAATAAATAGAACTTTTAAAATTAGCATCCAGAAGCTTCATTTTTGCAAGGTAGACCTTGGGAATATCTTTCTTCTTTTTGTTTAACACCACAAAATAAAGTTTGGTATCAAGGCTTAAAATGGAATCCATTTCCTTTGTGTTGGTTACTGTTTTTGCATTTCCGCTGGAATAAAACTGCCCGGAATAGGATTTGTCTTTCCAATAATAAAGGGCTTCGTTTTTGTTGAAATCGATATGTTGGTTTTCGATAAGATATTTATCGGAATTCATATAGTAATCCAATTTCCCGGTTAGAAAACCGCCAAAAAACAGAAGAATAACCACTGCCGGAAAAATAGAACCAATCACCAACAATGTATTTTTCTTTTCATAATTTTTCCACCAATGCACCATCAATAACGCAATTGGAATGGTTACCGGAAGAATATAGGTATGTAAAATATTTTTTGAAATGGTAAAAAACAGCGGGGTCCAAAATAACCAAAACACCAAATAAGAAACATATTTGTCTTTAAAAATTGTTTTTCTTTCCTTCCAAAGTTTATATAAAACTATTTGTATCCAGGGAAACGCAAACGCGAGTAAAAACACCCAAATCATTCCAAGAGGCTGAGAGTGGCCGCTTCCGTATAAATCGCCTTTCCATCCCGGAACTAAAAATCGTTTAAAATGTTCTCCTATGATAAAATAATCCAGAAATCCGGGTGATCGTTGTTCTGCAAGCACGTACCAGGGAATTGAAATAACCGCAGTAATTAACAATCCGGTAAACCATGGCAATTTTAAATAAATGGATTTAAGCGATACTTTTTGAAGTAATATCCAAAGAAAAACGGGAGGAACTGTTAAAACCAAAATGATAGGTCCCTTGGCTAAAAATCCCAACCCAAGTGCAATAAAAAACAAATAATTCCAAACAGTATATTTTTCGTTTTGCATCGCTTTCCAAAAAGAAATCATAATTAATGCAATACAAAAAGCCAAAGCGCTATCGGTTGAAACAACGCCGGCGTGAATCAAAAATTCAGGCATGGTCAACAAAATAAAAGCGGGCAAATAAAATGAAGTACCTTCTTTCCTTGTAAATTTTCCAAGGACAATCAGCAATACAATTGCCAATAAAAAGGACGGAAATCTTGCAGCCATTTCACTTACTCCAAATGTTTCAAAGCTTAATGCTGAAATCCAGGTAGATAAAGGCGGTTTTGCCCAAAACGGAATCCCGTAATCTATCTGCAGCACCACCCAATTTTTGGTTTCGTACATGATTCTGGCAATTTCGCCATACCTTGATTCCGTTTTGTCCAATAATGGAATGGCGGCCGTAAGAATAAGTCGGAATATAGCAAGTACAACAACAGAAATTACCAAATAGAATGAGGTATTTTTATAGTTTTTTAAGGACATTTTTTTCAAATTTTGTGAGTTGCCTAAATTATTTTTTCGAATTGCAAATTTTGTTAATTCGGTATAAATCTATCCATAATTTTAAAAAATAACTGGCTTTTACTTTTGAATCGCCTTTATCAATCCATTTTACCAAAGGCACTTCCAGCATTTTTTCCAGCACTTTATCTCTGCCGTAAAATTTAATGATTCTATTAAAAATTTCCACATCAAACAGCCATTTGGAAACAAAGGGATCTTTAAAAACTTCTTCAGCCAATGCTGTCGAAAAAACTTTACATCCGCATTGTGTGTCGTAAACATTCAAATTTAAAATAAAGGAAATTACAGTGGCTATAATTCTGCCGATAAAAAAACGGTAGTGACTTCTTTCAATAACAGCACCAATTCTTTTTATTCTGGAGCCGAAAGCAAAAGTTATTTTATCGTTTAAATGGGCTGTCATTGCCAAACATTCTTCTAGTGAAGTTGCCAAATCGGCATCTAAATAGGCTATATAATCGAAATTGTAATGATAATGACAATAGTGAAAACCGCTTCTTATGGCTTCTGCTTTTCCCATATTTTTAATATAGGAGTGTACAATGACCTGTTTTGGAAAACTATTTTTCAAACCTTCAAGAATGTCTAAGGTATTGTCTGAAGAACCGTCATTGACAAAACATATCAGAACATCCGGATTTTCTTCAAGAAAGTGACTGTATTCCCACACTGCCAGACCCTTTTCTTCATTAAAGCAGGGAATTACGATGCAAACATTCTTTTTAACGCCAGATGGATTGTTCATTAAGGGATAAACTTTGTTGAAATTAGGTACGTATTAAGCTGTCAATATTTGGTGTAAATTTAAAATATTTATTTTGATAAAATCGGCTCAGCCCAAATTATGTTTTGGCCCTTGTCAAGCGATTGATTAAAGGAATGATAAAATATAAATGATCAATTAACACTTATCAATTAATGATTATCAATTACATCCCGAACGTGCGGGGTCATTCATTTTTCATTATTCATTCAATTTCCGTTCAGGATTTTTAGTATATTTACGTTTTTAAATTAAGTGACCTTTTAATGGAATTATACAAAACAAATCAGCTAAAAATATACAACTCTTTAAGCAAATCTAAAGAAATTTTCAAACCCATTGTTGAAGGAAATGTTGGAATGTATGTTTGCGGACCAACGGTTTACAGCAATGTGCATTTGGGAAATGTGCGGACTTTTATGTCGTTTGATTTGGTTTTCCGTTATTTAAAACAGTTGGGCTATAAAGTGCGTTACGTGCGGAATATTACCGACGCCGGGCATTTAGAAAATGACGCCGATGAAGGGGAGGACCGAATTGCCAAAAAAGCGCGGTTGGAAAAAATTGAGCCGATGGAAGTGGTGCAACGCTACACGGTCGATTTTCATGAAACGCTGCAGAAAGTTAATAATTTACCGCCGAGTATTGAACCTACTGCAACCGGACATATTGTGGAGCAAATTGAAATTATTAAAGATATATTGGACAAAGGAATGGCTTATGTAGTGAATGGGTCTGTTTATTTTGATGTGTTAAAGTATAATGAAACAGATCGTTACGGAATTCTTTCCGGCAGAAACATAGAAGATTCCATTCACAACACACGTGAGTTGGACGGACAATCAGAAAAGAAAAATCCGCAGGATTTTGCACTTTGGAAAAAAGCGGAAGAAAGACATATTATGCGCTGGCCTTCGCCTTGGAGTGACGGTTTTCCTGGCTGGCATTTGGAATGCACGGCCATGAGCACGAAGTATCTGGGTGAAACATTTGACATTCATGGCGGTGGAATGGATTTAAAATTTCCGCATCATGAATGTGAAATTGCACAATCTAAAGTAAAAAATAAAGTGAATCCAGTGAATTATTGGATGCATGCGAATATGCTGATTTTGAATGGCCAGAAAATGGCAAAGTCAACAGGGAATTATATTTTACCCAATGAAATTTTTACGGGAGATAATAAAATATTAAGCAAAGCTTTTTCGCCAAGTGCCACACGTTTTTTTATGATGCAGGCGCATTATCGCAGTGTGTTGGACTTTTCAAGCGATGCCTTGGAAGCTTCTGAAAAAGGCTATATAAAGTTGATGGAAGCCTTAAATAATTTCGATAAAATTGAAACAGGTAAAGAATCCTCAATAAATATTAGCGATTGGAAACAAAGATGTTACCAAGCTATGAACGATGATTTTAACAGTCCGGTGTTGATTGCCAATTTATTTGAAGCGGTAAAATTCGTGAATTTGCTGGTTGAAAAAAAGGAAACCATTTCGGCAATTGATTTTGTGGAACTTAAAAATACAATGAATACTTTTGTTTTTGATGTTTTAGGACTTAAAAATGACTTGAAACAAAATGCTTCCGAGAAATTAAACGGTGTTGTTGAAATGCTGATCAATATGCGTAAAGAAGCACGTGATAACAGAGATTGGGCACTTTCCGACAAAATTCGTGATGAACTTGCGGTTTTAGGAATTCAACTTAAAGACGGAAAAGAAGGAACAGCATTTTCCATAAATTAAATTGAAACGAGCATACCAAATTTTGATGCAAAAGGGAATGATTAATGGCGAATAGCATCTGTACCGCTAAAAAATAAAATTTAACAGATTAAAGCATTCACAAAAATATTGGCAATTCCATTTATTTGGCTGGTTCGATTTTACCAGGCAGCAATTTCGCCTTATTTGCCATCAAGTTGCAGATATTCGCCGACTTGCTCAAGTTATACCATAGAAGCTTTAAATAAACATGGGATTTTTAAAGGAGGTTGGTTGTCAATCAAACGAATTGTGAGCTGCAATCCTTGGGGTGGACATGGATATGATCCGGTTCCATAAAAAAACAATTGACAATTAACAATTAACAATTGATAATTAGCAACTTAGGAAAAGAGAATAGACAAAAGTTAAGAAATAGGGATAAACAAACTTTCAACTTTCTAACTTTCAACTTTTCAACAAATAAACAGTTAAACGATTAAACAAATATACAACAATGATGTTACTTCAAATAGATTGGAATCCTGCACCGGAAATTTTTAAAATAGGCTCATTTGCCATTCGTTACTACAGTTTAATGTTTGTCATTGCTTTTATGTTGGGACTGTATTTAATGAAAAAGATATTCATTAATGAAAATATTGAGATTGAAAAATTAGATTCTTTATTTATTTATACCATCATAGCAACGCTGGTAGGTGCAAGAATTGGGCATTTTCTATTCTATGAACCTGAATTTTTATTCAGAAAGCCATTGGAAGTTTTGCTTCCTGTCCGTTTTTCGCCGAAATTTGAATTTACGGGTTATGCCGGCTTGGCAAGTCACGGTGCAGTTATTGGGATTATTACCGCCATGTATTTTTACAGTAAAAAGGTGTTGAAAAAACCAATACTTTTCATTTTAGACAGAATTACCATTCCCGTTGCCGCTGCAGGTGTTTTTATCCGATTGGGGAATTTAATGAATTCTGAAATTATTGGAAAACCGACAAACTCAGATTATGGGTTTATATTTAGAAGATTGGGAGAAGATTTCCCGCGCCATCCCACACAAGTTTATGAGGCAGTTGGCTACTTATTCGTATTTCTGATCCTATGGTTTGTGTACTGGAAAACCGATAAAATGAAAAAATCAGGCTATCTTTTCGGATTGTTTTTTGCGCTGCTTTGGTCGGTTCGGTTTTTTGTTGAATTTTTTAAGGAAAAACAGGTTGAAGGTGGTGAAAATTGGATGTTCGGATTTAATACCGGACAGGTTTTAAGCATTCCACTTATTATTATGGGTCTGTATTTTATGTTTCGTAAAACAAAAGAGGAAACTAAATAAGGGTGAAGATTGCTAAACTATGGACGATTTTATTGAAAATGAAGTCTTTGAAAAAATCGATTATTCAAAAGTAAAATTGGTGAAGGGAGAATATGATGGTTGTTCTTTTAGAAATTGCCTGTTTTTGAACGCTGATATTTCGGGGATTACTTTTATAGATTGTGAATTTATAAATTGTAATTTCAGCATGACCTGTTTCAAAAACACTTCATTTAGATCCGTAATTTTCAAAAATTGTAAATTATTGGGACTTCATTTTAATGATTGCAATCCTTTTTTATTGGCACTAAGTTTTGAAGAATGTCATTTAAATATCGATTCTTTTTATAAACTGAAACTCAAAAACACGAAATTCAACAAATGCAAACTCCAGGAAGTTGATTTTTCAGAAACTGATTTAACCAATGCAACATTTAACAATTGCGATTTAATTGGGACCATTTTTAAGACTACAATTTTAGAAAAAACCGATTTTAGAACTTCGTTTAATTACAGCATTGATCCAGAAATAAATCGCATAAAAAAAGCAAAATTTTCCTTGCAGGGTGTGATAGGTTTATTAGAGAAATACCGGATAGAAATAGAATAATATTAATAAAAAACGTCGCAATTGCGACGTTTTTTATATCTTGTCTTATATGAATTAACTTTTCTTTTTAATTGATCCTGATCCAATAGATTTTGATTTTTCAATAGTCGGATTTCCAGTATAAATGACATCTCCTGACCCAACAATTTTGGCATGTATTTCAGAAATTGCATGGATTTTTACATTTCCCGATCCGGCAATATTTATATGGGAAGCAGTTGCTTTCAAATCAGAACCCTCCATGTTTCCGGAACCTGCAATTTCACAATTTAAAACATCAGAATTTCCTGATAACTTGATATTGCCTGACCCTGCAATTTGTGAAGTCAGGTTTTTGGTTGAAACCGGCAAATCCAATGTCCCGGATCCAGCCAGATTTAAATCTAAATCCGAAGAATTTAATACATCTTTTGAGCTCACATTCCCAGATCCTGCCAATGAAATAGCATCAACCATTTCAAAAGAAACTGTGATTACAATAGTTTTGGTTGATCTTAACTGATAACCTTTTTTTTGCTTAATTTTTAAATGGCCATTTTTAACTTCTGTTTCAATATATTCAATTAAATTTTCATCTGCTGTAATGGAAACAGCGCCTTCTTTTCCTTTTACCAATATGACATCAAAAGAACCTGCGACACCAATTTTATCATAATCGGAGAGGCTTCTGTTCTCTGTGATGAGCTTTCCGTTTCCTTTTATATTTTTAGTAAATACCTGAGCGTTTAGGTGAGTGCTAATAACTAATAATGTCAAAATACCAATAAATGTTCTCATATTTTTGTTTTTAATTGTTATTAAATGAAATACTTCCATAACTGGATTTTATTGAAATTTGGGCGCCTGAATTTGGCGAATTGTAATAACCCTCATAATATTTTGAAGTGGATTTTTCAATTTCCTTATTGAATGTAAAACGATCTCCATGCTTAAATCCACAATAACTTAATGCAGCCGTAATATCAAATGAGCCATTTGGATGTAAACCAAGTTTTATTTGGGTGTAGGACGATTGGACATTTAATTCCTTCAAATTCTGACCCAATTCCTCAATTTTTAACGAACCATAATCCAAATTAAATACTCCGGTAATAAGCAACTTGTCAATGGTTAAATTCATATAATCACTTGTTCCATTTAAATTTTTAGCATCGCCAATTTTTAAACTGCCGTAATCACAAGAGTAATTTAATCGGTCAATTGTTCCAAAGGCCAAGTGAGAAAAGTCTGCATTTAAATCGATGTTTCCTGACTTGTCAATTCTTAATGTGGAATAATCAGCATTTACATTACCGTTTTTCATATAGGAAATAGTTGAATTGTTGGTGTAATCAATATTGATGCTATTTGATGCATTTAACAATTCTCCAATATTTAATTTGCCATAATCACAGTTTATTTTTGCTTTTCCCTCCAGTTTGTTGAGGCTAATTGCGCCGTAATCATTGGTTAAATTCACATTGTTGGTTAGGGGCATTTTAATTTGGTAATTAATTTCCATATTTACATTGTTATTCTTTCCCCACAAATTCCAGGAAGACGAACTTTTCTCAATCATTGTTTTTGCGGAAACATAAGTTGAATTTGAATCGAATTCAACAGTAATTTCTTCTAAACGCTTTTTAACTTTGTCCTCATCATCACCTTTGGTTGTAATTTTTATGGTTACTGTTATTTTATTTTCATTCCAGGTTACAATATCAATATTTCCATACTTATTTGAAACATTTAAAGTGGCTTCTTTGGTCACATTGAACGTTTTGTCAATCACTTTGGTTTTCTTGTATTTCCCTTCTTTTTCAGTAGCAAAAATAGCAAGCGGAATGAGTAAAAAAAGAAGAAAAAGTTTAGCTGTATTTTTCATTGTTTTGTGTTTTTAGTTGTTTAACATCTTCTATTTGAATCAATAAATTTTGCAGCACTTCAATCCGCTGTTGAAAATTAGAAATCATTGCATATATAATTCTTTTGTCGGTGGTACTTTCTTTGAGTTCTAAAGTAAGCACTTGGTATTGCTTTTCAAGTTTATTTAATTGTTGCAATCCATCAGAAATTAATTGTTCCGTGTCGGGATTTCTTTCTTTTTCAATTAATGTAAGTTCATTTTCAATGGTTGCCACAAAGAAATTTTGGGTTTCTCCCATTTCTGGAGAAATGCTGGCCAGTTCCATTCCTGATTTTGAAAATGACATCCCAACCCAAATACCAAAGATTAAGATTATGGAAGCCGCAAAGGCAATGAGAGGCCATAGTTTAAAAAGAATATTTGGCTTTGTGCCTTTATTCAATTTTTCTTCAAATCTTTTGAAATGGCCAATATTTGGCTCTTCAACATCAAATTTATTTTCCAGTTCTTTAAATATTTTTTCTAAATTATCTTGCATAAGTTTCAGATAAAAGATTTCTTAATTTATTTTTTGCTCTTGAAATAGTAGTTCGTGTATTTTCATAACTAATATCCATAATTTGGGCAATTTCTTCACAATCATACCCTTCAATTAAATTTAAGGTCAACGCCACTTTATAATTATTTTTAAGCGCTGATATTTTATTTAAAACTTCACTTGCATTCGGTTCTCTATAATCGTAAGAATCTTCCTCAATTTCTTTTAGGGCAACTTTTTCAAGAGGAACCTTTTCAAATTTATGCATCTTTTTTAATGAGGTAATACTCTTGTTAATTACTATTTTTTTCAGCCAGGCACCAAAAGCTACCTTTTCGCTGAAGGAATCTAATTTTGTAAAAGCCGATAAAAACGATTCTTGCATCACATCTTCAGCTTCAAAAGAGTCATTCACAATTCTAAAAGCTGTATTATACATCGCTTTGTAGTAAAGTTTGTAAATTGCAAATTGTGCTCTGGTATCACCTTTTTTACAACGTTCTATAAGTTGGTTAATATCTTGATTCACTGTGTTCAAAATCGATTACTATTAAAAAGACATCAGTATTTTTAAAATGTTACACTTTTATTTAAAATTACTAAAAAATAATAAGGGCCAATAGGATTTTTGGCATAACAATTGAAATTTATTAAGAGATAACGCAGTTGTTATCTGTATAAAATATTGAAAATCAGAAATATAAATTAATTTTGCGTGAATCATTTTTTAAGTTAAGAAATTATTAATGACAAAATGACCCAATAAGATACTATGAGTAAATCGAAATTTTTTAAACTGGACAATCTGTCATTACAGCACATTTTAGAGGATGATGCTGATTTGATACCATTGATGACTCCAGAAGATGAAGAAGAAATAAATAATGAGGATATTCCGTCTGTTTTGCCAATATTGCCTTTGCGAAATACAGTCTTGTTTCCGGGTGTTGTAATTCCTATTACTGCCGGCCGGGATAAATCAATTAGGTTGATTGAAGAAGCCTACAAAGGAAATAAAATTATTGGCGTTGTAGCTCAAAAAGATGAAAGTATTGAAGATCCTACAACCAACGATATTTATAAAGTGGGTACTGTGGCTCGTATTTTACGGATGCTGAAAATGCCCGACGGTAATACAACAGTAATTATTCAAGGTAAAAAGCGATTTGAAATTGATAGCTTTGTTCAGGAAAAACCGTATTTACAGGCAACCACAAAAGCAAGGGTTGAAGATAGATCAGAAGAAAAAGAGCCTGAATTTAATGCCATCATTGATTCCATCAAAGAAATGGCGGTTCGTATCATTAAAGAGAACCCGAACTTGCCTTCTGAAGCCACATTTGCCATTAAAAATATTGAGAGCAATCCGTTTTTAATCAATTTTGTTTCTTCAAATATGAACCTGAAAGTTGATGAGAAGCAAGAATTATTGCAATCTGATAACTTAAAGGAAAGAGCGCTTCTTACTTTAAAAAAGATGGATATTGAGTTGCAAAGATTGGCTTTGCGCAATGATATTCAGTCAAAAACACGGACTGACATGGATCAGCAGCAACGTGAATATTATTTGCATCAGCAATTAAAGACAATTCAGGAAGAATTAGGTGGAGTCTCTTATGATGAAGAATTGGAAGAATTGCGAAAAACTGCAAAAACAAAAAAATGGAATGATGAAGTAAAAGAGACTTTTGAAAAAGAATTAGGCCGTTTGCAACGCATGAATCCGCAGGCAGCTGAATATTCTATCCAGCGCAATTATTTGGACTTATTGCTGGAATTGCCTTGGAATGAATATTCAGTAGATAAGTTTGATTTAAAGCGTGCGCAAAGAATATTGGATAGGGATCATTTCGGATTAGAAAAAGTAAAAGAACGTATTATTGAGCATTTGGCTGTGCTAAAATTGAGAGGTGATATGAAATCTCCAATCATTTGTTTGTATGGTCCTCCGGGAGTTGGAAAGACATCCTTGGGAAAATCAATTGCCGAGGCACTTGGAAGAAAATATGTTCGTATGTCTTTGGGTGGTTTGCGTGATGAAGCCGAAATTAGAGGCCATAGAAAAACATATATCGGTGCTATGCCGGGTAGAATTATTAAAGACATTAAAAAAGCAGGAACTTCAAACCCTGTTTTTGTGCTGGATGAAATCGACAAACTGGCTTCATCAAGTCATAATGGTGATCCATCTTCAGCAATGCTGGAAGTACTTGATCCTGAGCAAAACACAACTTTTTACGACAATTATTTAGAGCTGGATTACGACCTGTCCAAAGTGTTGTTTATAGCCACCGCAAATAGTTTATCAACCATTCCTTGGGCTTTGCGTGACCGAATGGAAATTATAAATGTTTCAGGCTATACTACCGAAGAAAAAATTGAAATTGCAAAACGTCATTTGTTGCCAAAACAATTAAAAGAACACGGACTAACAAGTGTTCATTTACAAATTGGTAAGAAACAATTGGAAAAAATAGTGGAAGCTTATACCCGTGAATCGGGTGTAAGGGGACTTGAAAAACAAATTGCAAAAATTGTGCGTTACGCAGCGAAATCAATTGCAATGGAAGAAGAGTATGTGGTAAAAATCACCTCAGAAATTGTTGAAAAAGTACTGGGAGCTTCTCATTTAGAAAGGGGAAAATATGAAAGCAATGAAATTGCAGGTGTTGTAACAGGATTGGCCTGGACAAGTGTTGGGGGTGATATATTGTTTATTGAATCTATTATTTCAAAAGGAAAAGGCCTTACCATTACCGGAATGTTGGGTGATGTCATGAAAGAATCTGCAACAATTGCCATGGAATACATCAGGGCAAACGCAACCGATTTTGATATTGATCCCAAACTGTTGGATGAATATAAAATTCATATTCACGTGCCGGAAGGCGCTACACCAAAAGACGGGCCTAGTGCCGGGGTTTCTTTGTTAACATCTATAGTTTCCGTATTTACGCAACGTAAAGTCAAGGCTAACTTAGCAATGACAGGTGAAATAACACTTCGTGGAAAAGTATTGCCGGTAGGTGGAGTTAAAGAAAAGATTCTGGCGGCAAGACGTGCCAATATTAAAGAGATAGTGCTTTGTGCCGAAAACAAAAAGGATATTGAGGAAATTAAGGAATCCTACTTAAAAGGGTTGACATTTCATTATGTAAACAATATGAAAGAAGTGATTGAAATTGCTTTGACCAACCAGAAAGTGAAAAACGCAAAGAAATTATAAAAATAAAAATGATAAAAAAATAGCCGAAAGGCTATTTTTTTTAAACATTTCTTACATCTAAAATGCGTCCGTTTTTTAATTCGCCGTCAACATCCAAATGATAAATTTTTTTCGCAACCTGTTCCGGTGAAAGTAAATCGCCATGTTTATAGAAATCAATGAAACGTTGTACAGCTTTAAATTGTTCTTTTGGCGTATTTCTTACTTTTTCCTGCATATTTGTATCAACAATTCCCGGGTAAATCGAAACAATACTTACGCCGTATTGAATTTCTTTTTGTTCTTTGGAAACTACTTTGGTCATCATATCCAATCCGGCTTTTGAAGCGCAATACATCACCCAACTTTCATACGGATTTACGGCGGCACCCGATGAAATATTAAAAATTTGCTTTTTGCAGTTCCAGTCTTTTGACAATTTTATAAACTGGGAACTTAAAACCAAAGGCGCAGTTAAATTTACCTGAATGGTATAGTTGATATCCGAAGGGGTCAGATTTTCTGTCGTGTTGACCGTACCCAAATCTCCTGCATTGTTTATGAGCGTTAACTGCAGGGTGTTTTTTTTGTCGAGATGGGAGAAAATTTCTTTAAGAACACTTTCAATAGTTTCTGTTTTGCTTAAATCGCATTGGTATTGTTCTTCAAAATATAATTTTTTTGCCTTGCTTCTTGAAATTGAAATGACCCTGTAACCATTTTTGTGATATTCTTTTGCCAGGCCAAGGCCTAAACCCTTACTACCTCCTGTTATGATAAGTATTTTTTCCATTTTGCTCAATTGAAATACCAATTTAGCAATTTTTGAGAAAAGAGGAAGCTAATTATTTATATAATTTTTTAGATTCGTTCCAAAACACATCCATTTCGGCAAGTGACATGTCGTGAAGCGATTTGTTAATTTTTTTGGCTTCACTTTCTAAAAACTGAAAGCGGTTTATAAATTTTTTATTGGTACGCTCCAACGCATTTTCCGGATTTACTTTAATAAAACGTGCGTAATTAATCAGGGAAAACAGGACATCTCCAAACTCTGATTCTATGGCGTCGGTATTTCCTTCTGTGAGTTCTGCATTTAATTCGTTCAGCTCTTCCTGAACTTTTTCCCAAACTTGCCCGGGTTTATCCCAGTCAAATCCAACTCCGGCAACTTTATCCTGAATTCTGCTCGCTTTTACCATAGCAGGAAGTGCTTTTGGAACGCCTTCCAGGACAGAATTCTTGCCTTCTTTCAACTTTAATTTTTCCCAGTTTTGTTTTACTTCTTCATCATCTTTTACAACAACATCTCCATAAATGTGAGGATGACGGTAAATGAGTTTTTCAGAAATTGAATTGGCAACGTCGGCAATGTCGAAATCATTGGTTTCAGAACCGATCTTCGCATAAAAAACCAGATGAAGTAACAAGTCACCCAGTTCTTTTTTAATTTCGGGAAGGTCATTATCCAAAATGGCATCACCCAATTCATAGGTTTCTTCAATGGTTAAATGCCGAAGCGATTCAAATGTTTGTTTTTTGTCCCAAGGGCATTTTAAACGCAACTCATCCATAATATCCAGTAACCTGCCAAAAGCATTGAGTTGTTGTTCCCGGGTATTCATAACTTATGCTTCTTCGGTTTCTTCTTCAACTTCTTTAATGGAAGCAAAATCGAAATTTTTTGAAGTCAATAAATTATACCATTGCACTATTTTTTTAATATTTGAAGTATAAACGCGTTCTTCATCAAAATTTGGTAAAACTTCTCTAAAATAGGAAGTTAAAGCTTTTCCGTTTTCCTTGTGGCTTAAGGCTTCTTTCCCGTTTTCTTTTTCAAAAATGCTTTTAAAAACAATGCGTAACGGAATTTCTTCTTCATAGGTGTAAATGGCAATTTCATTTAAAGCACTGATATTGTGTGTTGCGGTGATGGGAATTCTTTTTGCATCAATTAATGATTCTACAATGATTCCGCCTTTTGACTGCGCTTTAATCTCATACAATCCCGGTTTTCCGTTGATGGCTACAATGTCTTTTAATTCCATTCTTTTATTTTTTTATTAACTGTTTAATCGTTTATTTGTTGAAAGTTATTTATTTCCTTTTTTTGAACTTTTGTCTCTTCTCTCTATTCTATTTTCTTTAATTGGCTTAATGATTTTAGCCTTTAACCTTTAAACTATTTATTAGGGAGCCTTACCTTTTTTTCAATAAAGGAAATTTCATTTTGTAATCGGTACTAACGAGACCTTTTGAAATATTTTCCAGTTTCTTTTTAATCAGTCGTTTTGTTAGGGATGCAATTTTATCAATAAATAAAATGCCTTCGATGTGATCATATTCATGCTGCACAACTCTGGCGGCCATACCTTCAATCACCTCAATATGTTTTTCGAAATTTTCATCGAAATATTCAACCGTAATTTTTTCTTGTCTGAAAACATCTTCTGTAATGTTCGGAATACTTAGACATCCTTCATTAAAAGCCCATTCATCACCTTCTTCACTAAGCATTTTGGCATTGATAAATGTTTTTTTAAAACTGCCTAGATATTCGCGCTCTTTATCACTTAAATCTTCATCTTCCCCAAAAGGCGAGGTGTCAACAATAAAAAGCCGTATTGCTTTGTTAATTTGTGGCGCTGCCAATCCAACGCCACGGGCGTTTATCATAGTCTCCTTCATGCTTTCAATAAGCTCGGTTAAATTTGGATAATCTTTATCAATTTCAACACCTACTTTTCTTAAAACCGGATCTCCGTATGCAATAATTGGTAATATCATATTCTTTTTTTGGTTTGCAAAATTACAAAAGTTTTTCTAAAACAAGTAAAATTAATGCTTTAACCAGTGGGGAATATCAAAATATAAAAAGGAAAGCTTAAACAGTTTTACGCCGTTTGGGACGGTTTCCCCTTTATTTTTGTGGGATTCCTCAATTTTGATGTGATTTTTATTTTGTAGCGAAGGGAAATTTCGAACGCCAAATGAAACTTTATTTTTGAAGGGAAGTTCATGAAATTTTTTTAAAACACTTTCACTTCCGTTATTCAAGTCACATATTTTAAAAAAATAGTTATCTATATTTGATTCTTCAAGCATTCTGGAAGTCCTGCGTGTCCATTTTTCCCGGGCTTCATTTTCCGATTTATAGTGTAAAAAATGTATTTCAACATCATCTATTTTTGCCACTGGATAATTTGGTTCTGTAGCTGTATACGAAGTGGAATTAACAAATATTAATTCCTGGGACATGTAATGATTGAAATTTGAAAGCAACTTTACGAAGCAGGGGCCATGCAAATAAAGCCCAACAAAAGGGGAGTTGTAAGGCCTTTTAAACCAGTGATAAATTTCTCCTCCCCAGCAATTGTTTGCAATGATGACGAAATTTTTATTCTTTAACAACAAGATATCTTTTTTGCAGAGTTGATTCTGGAAAGTTCTTCTAAATTTTCTTCTGATAAATACATTGATTTTCCGAATCATTTTTTTTCTGAATATAGATAAGTTTGTAAAATAATGGTAGCACTAATTTCATCAATTAGAGCCTTATTCTGGCGTTGTTTTTTTTTCAAACCGCTGTCAATCATAGATTTGAAGGCCATTTTTGAAGTGAAACGTTCATCAACGCGTTTAATGGGAATTTTAGGGAAAGTCTGACTTAATTTTTCCACAAACGGCTTAATAAATTGCTCACTCTCACTTTCGGTATTGTTCATTTGTCTGGGTTCGCCAACCAAAAATAATTCGACTTTTTCTTTTTTTAAATACGCTGTTAAAAATGAAAAAATATTTTTGGTATCAACAGTAGTCAAACCCGAAGCAATAATTTGCAATTCGTCCGTTATGGAAATTCCCGTTCTTTTCTCACCGTAATCTAAAGCTAAAATGCGCGCCAAAATGTTAACATAATTTATAAAGTTGTGCAAATTTAGTTATTTTGAATGGTAATTTTTTTAAAAGCAATATATTTGTGCCAAACAGAAATATAAAAGAATGAAACGAGCATATCAAATTTTGATACATATGGTAATGATTAATGGCGAACAGCAGCTGTTACCGCTAAAAAATAAAATTTAAACAGATGAAGGCACTTAAAGAAATAATAGCGAGAGCTTGGGAAAACAGGGAATTGTTAAAAGAGGAACTCACCCAAAATGCAATTCGTGAAGTTGTTGATTTGTTGGATAATGGTGTGATACGGGTTGCAGAACCTGTTGAAAACGGATGGCAGGTAAATGAATGGATAAAAAAAGCGGTTGTGCTGTATTTTCCCATTCAAAAAATGGAAACCTTTGAAGTGGGAATTTTTGAATATCATGATAAAATACCCTTAAAAAGAGGCTACAAAGAAAAAGGAATTCGCGTTGTGCCACATGCAGTGGCACGTTACGGTTCATACATTTCGGCAGGAACCATATTAATGCCAAGTTATGTAAATATTGGAGCTTATATAGATGAAGGGACTATGGTGGACACCTGGGCGACCGTTGGAAGCTGTGCGCAAATAGGCAAAAATGTGCATTTAAGCGGCGGCGTTGGTATTGGCGGCGTTTTAGAACCTTTACAGGCAGCGCCTGTTATTATAGAGGACAATGTTTTTGTGGGATCTCGTTGTATTGTTGTTGAAGGAATTCGTGTGGAAAGAGAAGCTGTTTTAGGTGCCAATGTGGTGCTTACAGGTTCTACTAAAATAATTGATGTTACGGGCAGTGAACCTAAAATAATTAAAGGGGTTGTTCCGGCCCGCTCTGTAGTAATTCCCGGAAGTTATACCAAAAAATTTCCTGCGGGAGATTATCAGGTTCCTTGCGCCTTAATTATTGGGCAACGCAAAGAAAGTACCGATAAAAAAACATCATTAAATGACGCCCTTCGTGAAAATGATGTGGCGGTATAATGTTATATCTTTGCATATAACTCTTACTATAAAATGAAACGATTTTTAATTCATATTTCACAGGGATACAGTATTCCTATAGGTAAACCGCTGCAAAAAGAAATAAGGGAACGGGGTTATGAAGTAAAATGGTTTTCTGAATCGGAAAACGCTAAAAAATATTTAACAGACGAGGAAGAATTATTGGAATCAGTGCAAGAGGTTATGGATTACAATCCTCATATTGTTTTGGTGGCCACAGATTCGGTTCCTCATTTTTTTCCAGGAATCAAGGTTGAAATTTTTCACGGTTTTTTGGTTAATAAATGGAGTTTTAAAAAAGGACATTTTAGAATCAGGGGATTTTTCGATTTGTATTGTACGCAAGGGCCGTCCACAACAGGTCCTTTTAATGAGTTAAAAAGGAAACACAAATATTTTGAGGTGGTTGAAACCGGCTGGTCAAAAGTGGATCCGTTGTTTGAGGCAACCAACAAACTAAAAAGAATTAGCGCTAAGCCTACAGTACTTATTTCTTCTACCTTTACAACACGTTATAGCTTGGCCAAAATCCCTGAAGTTTATGAAGAAATAAAACGATTGTCTTTACTTGGAAAATGGCAGTTTTTGGTGATTCTTCATCCGATGATGGATCTTGCCATAGTTGAAAAATTCAAAAATTTGGAAAACGAAAATCTGAAATATTTCGACACAACAGATATAATTCCAATTTTAAAAATAGCAGATGTGATGTTTTCAGATACCACTTCGGCCATTCCTGAATTTATATTGCAACGTAAGCCTGTGGTCACTTTCAGAAATAACAAACCGATGCCTCACTTAATGAATATTGAAAGCGTAGAGGATATTGAGAAAACCATTGAAAAAGCATTTTCTTACCCTAATGAAGTGATGAAAGAAATTGATGATTATATTGAATTTACACATCCTTATAGTGATGGAAAATCGAGTAATAGAATTGTGGATGCAACTTTGGCTTTTTTAGAGAAAGACAGGTCTTATTTAAAGAGAAAACCACTAAATTTAGTAAGGAAATTTCAAATGAGAAAAAAGCTGAATTACTTTAAGTTTTAAATTAATTTTCTATGTATTACAACACGTTTTAATTAAAATTTATACCATTAAAAACCATGTTTCAGCATTATATTCTTACGCGATTCAATCTTAGAGCCACAGATTGGACAACAACAAAAAACAAGGAAAAAGTATTGACTGAAGAATGGTTGAAAGAACGATTTGATTTGTTTGAAAATTATTGCTTTAGTTCGGTAAAAAATCAGCGCAACCAAAATTTTAAATGGCTGGTATTTTTTGATGTAAATACTCCGGAAAACTATAAACTTAAAGTGGAAGAATATCGAAAGTCTTATGATAATTTCTATCCGTTTTTTATCGATGGAATGCCTAATTTTTTGCCGGAAATCATCAAAAACATCAAGCAGCTTGATACTGAAAAATTCATCATAACCTCACGATTAGACAATGACGACTGCATTCATGAAGATTATATTAACGTGGTACAAAGTTATTTCAACAAACAAAATCACCTTGCCATTGATTTAATTGACGGATATACACTTCAAACAGGAAAAAAGATACGTTTGGGTTTTCAGAAGCATTTGTACAATCCCTTTATTAGTCTGATAGAAAAGAAGGATGATTTTAAAACCGTTTGGTTCAGAAGCCGTCATGGTTCCTGGAAATATGAAAAAAACATCATTCGGGTAAAAGATAGAAGACTATGGTTAGGCATTATTCATTCAAAAAATAAAGTAAATCAGTTTGAAGGTTATGGCAGAGTGGATGCTGAAATAATTAATAAATTTCACATTGCTAAAATTAAACGAGATGAAATTCTAAATGGGCTATCAAATTATGACTCTTGGAGATTGTTAAGTTTTGCCAACAAATTAAGTTCGCTTTCTGCATGTTATTATAAGGATTTTAAAAAGTTTATTGGTCTTTATAAGTAAATTTTCGTAATTTAATTCCTCCTAAAATTGAGTTTACTGTAGCATGGATATTGAAATCAAGAACAGCCTTAAAATACTGAAACAAAAAGAAATTTTACTTTATCCAACCGATACGGTTTGGGGAATTGGCTGTGATGCCACATCCCAAGAAGCGGTTTCAAAGGTTTTCGAAATTAAACAACGTTCAGAAAGCAAGAGTTTGGTTATTTTGGTTGACAGTATCGAAATGATTAAAAAACACATTCCTACAGTTTCGAAAGCAGTTTTAGAGATCCTTGCAAATCCAAAAACACCAACAACCATTATTTATGACAATCCTATTGGTTTGGCTAAAAACGTGGTTGCAACGGACAATACAGTTGCTATTAGAATTGTGCAACATGAGTTTTGCAAAGAATTGATTTATCAATTTGGAAAACCATTGGTATCAACTTCGGCAAATATTAGCGGAAAACCTACACCAAAATGCTTTAACGAAATCGAGAAATCCATTGTTGACAGTGTACACTACGCTGTGAATTTGGAGCGAGAAGAAGTGAATGAAAAATCATCGACTATTTTAAAAATAGATGAAAAAGGCAACATAACTGTACTTAGAAACTAATCTTTTAGTATATTAGTATTACTAAAAAATTAGGAAATGCTTGAAAAAGATTATTTTAAAAGCGAATTATTCGTGAGTTTTTTATTGAATCTTATTATTGTGTTTTTTATTTCTTCAACCTATCTTAAGTTTATTGAAAGTCCCAATTATTTACTAGCCAAAACATATGTCTTTCTGTCCACT
>NZ_JBFFKM010000013.1:0-54173 GCF_041555395.1 Lutibacter sp.
AAATGTTTCTGTAGCCTGCGGTGCTTTTTTGTATGAAGTTGTTAGACAGAGGATAAAGTAGTTGTTGGTATTTTGGAAAGGAAGTTTCTTTTTCTTGGCAATTAGAAATTAGGAATGCCTAACGCCCTATTGTTTAACTGTTTAATCGATTAATTGTGTAATTGGCTTTCGCCTATTTACTTCAAATATCTAACTTCTATTATTTTTAGTCTTTAGTCTCTTCTCTTTTTTCTGATTCTCACTTTCAAACTTTTTAACAAATCTTTACAACAGTGATTTCACGTAATGTTTGTGAATTTCACGAAGATGCCTTAGTTCTTTTCTAAGTAGTTTTACAAAATCTTTTCCCTGAATTTTTGTGCTTTCTAACTGCAAACAGTTTTGATATAGACCATCAATAAAATATCTAAGAGATTGTGCATATTTTAGTTTTAAACTAGGATTCTCCTGGCACTCGGTCTCCACTATTTTAGGAACCAATCCCAAAGCATTCATCAATAAATTATCAGCATACCTGTAACTTCTTTTATCGGATACATACATCGATAAAATATCTTTGTCATTGGTGATATAAGAAGTAATGCGTCGCGCCAACTTAAAAATATACAGTGATTTTTGATAAATCACCAACTGATTTAGATTTTGTTCTTCAGGATTAAACATTGTTCACTACATTAAGCATGCAAATTTACTGCAGAAAATTAAATTCCATATTTAATAATTAAAGCATAAGCATTAATTTAATTTATAATTTTATATTTTTATGACCTAAAACTTTAAAAAATGAGCTTAGACACTATTAATTGGAAAATATTGGATTGCTTACAGCAAAATGCACGCCAGTCAAATACAGAAATTGCGCGCAAAGTTGGAATTACTTCACCTGCCGTTGCTGAACGCATTCGTAAAATGGAAGATATTGGAGTTCTTGAAGGCTATCACGCTAAAGTCTGCTATATTGAAACAGGTAATCAGTTAAAAGCAATTATCACATTGCGCGCTTTTATGGGAAGGCTAAAGCCATTTATTGAAAAGGTGAAAGACTTTAATGAGGTGCTTAATTGTTACAGAATTACTGGAAATGAAAATATTGTGATGGAAGTTGTGCTAAAAAACCAACAGCATTTAGGAAAATTTATTGACCAGCTTATTACCTATGGAGAAACCACCACGCACATTGTATTGTCAAATGTTATTGAAAACAATCCTATTGTGAAATCAGCACATCTTTGATGGAAATTTTAAGTCGGAAGACCGAAGTCCGGAGTTAAATGGATCAAATTTCACTCTGTAGACTTGTGCTGATCGGAGTCGGAGCAGGTTTAGGTAAAATGTCATTAGGTTAAGGCTATTTGTCATTCCGACAAAGGAGGAGTCGGAAATGCAAACTTTCAACTTTGAACATTTTTGCTTTCAACTTGCAGCTTCAGTCTTCGGTCTTCGGTCTCCGGTCTCCAGTCTTTTTAACTATTAAGAATCGTCAGCGCCAAACGGATTTTAAAATATGCTACTTCGGCATTTAAATAGTCAAAATAAGGTTTTAAAGTTGCCGGACTTGCCAAAGTTTCTTTTGCTTTTCTAACCAATTCAACTTCTTCTTTGGTTACAAAGTCATAAATGTTTATGTCCTTTCCATCAGCATATAATTTGGCCAAATGGGAAAAAATAGTGGTCGGACTCAGGTTTCTCTTTTCAGCAATTTCATCAATCGTTAAACCTTCTTTGTACAATCCATAAGTCACGGCATTCGTATCTGTTTTCTTTTTCCTCACAGCCTTTTCACCCATAAATGAAACAATTTCGGCAATAAATTCATCTCCGTATACTTCAAGCTTTCGCTGACCTACTCCGCTTATCTCAAGAAAATCGGCCTTACTCATAGGCCTTGCTCTTTCCATTTCTTTTAATGCGGCATCACTGAAAACCAAATAGGCAGGAATGCTTTCTTCCAATGAAATTTGATGGCGCAGTTTACGCAAACGTTCAAACAAACTATCTTTTTTAATTTTAGTTGCTTTTGGTTCTTTTATAACAATTGCCTTTTCTGTAACTGAAATAGGATATGTTAAATTAACCTGCTTATTTTCAAACAACACCTTTTGAGAAAAAGAAGTTAACTGCAACGCATTATTTTTATGAAAAGCAATTTCGCAAAATCCCTGATTAATTAATTGAATGATATATTGCTGCCAATCGCGCCAGGAAATTTCTTTCCCAACGCCATGTGATTTTAGTTTGTCGTAGCCTTTATCCATAGTAGTTGCATTATGAGCACCTCTAAGAACATCAATCACAATTCCTGTGGCTTCAGATTCTTTGAGCCGTGAAATTACTGAAAGCGCTTTCTGGGCGATGGTTGTGCCATCAAAAAACTGGGGCGGATTTTTACACACATCACAATTCCCGCAATTTTCGGATAACAATTCACCAAAATAGCTCAACAATATTTTTCTTCGGCAAGTGGTTGCTTCAGAAAATTGCTTCATGCGTTCCAATTTCGCAACCTGTAAGTCTTCATTACTGGCGCCGCCCATAAATTTTCGAAGTTGGATCACATCGGCATAACTGTGAAACAATATGGCATTCGCTTTTAGGCCATCTCTTCCGCAACGTCCGATTTCCTGATAATAACCTTCAATGTTTTTAGGCATATTGTAATGAATTACCCAGCGAACATTCGACTTGTCTATGCCCATCCCAAAGGCAATGGTGGCACATATTACCTGCAACTTATCGTAAATAAAATCTTCCTGGGTTTTGGTGCGCTCCGCAAAATTTAAACCCGCATGGTAAGCGGCTGCCTTAATTCCCTTTTGTTTAAGTTTGGAAGCCAGTTGCTCGGTTGATTTTCGGCTTAAACAATAAATAATGCCAGATTCATTTGGTTTTTTTTCAATAAATTTTAAGATTTGTAACACGCGGTCATTTGCGGGACGAACCTCTAATTCAATGTTTTTTCTGTCGAAAGAAGACAAAAATTCTGTTGCGTCAGAAATGTTTAATTGCGCTAAAATATCTTTTCTCGTGGCCTTGTCGGCTGTTGCGGTTAATGCAATAATTGGCGTGTTTGGCAATAACTTCTTCAGAAAACCCAATTGTTGGTATGACGGACGAAAATCGTGCCCCCAAGAAGAAATACAATGCGCTTCATCAATAGCAATGCAGCTTACATATTTTTCTTTCAGAATAGTTGAAAGCAATGCCAAACTCTCAGGGGCCACATACAACAGTTTAATTTCTGAATTTATGACTTTATCAAAAATCCCATGCTGTTCTTGGCTTTCCTGACTGCTGTTAAAAAACGCAGCCGGAATTCCGTTTGCGGTTAAACCATCCACCTGATCTTTCATCAAGGCAATTAATGGAGAAATAACCAAGGTGATTCCCTCCAATAAAATAGCCGGCAATTGAAAACAAATGGATTTTCCGCCGCCTGTTGGCATAATGACCAAGTTGTCTTTTTTGGAAAGTACCGATTCAATGATGGCCTGCTGCTGATCCCGGAAATTGTCGTAACCAAAATATTTTTTCAGGGTTGGAATTAATGTAGCATTTATTTCTTTTAACAGCATTTTTTTTGAAATAGTGTTTATAAGAACATCTTGAAAGTTCTTGTAGCAACAAAAATACCTTTTATAGGAAGAAAAAGAAATGTTTAATCAAATTAATCTCATTTTGTTACTAATCAGTATGGTAATGACCTGTAATACAAAGCTTTAAATTTAACCACAATGGACGCAATGTGTTGTAAATCAACTATAATTAATATTGCAACCTTTGCTTTTTCTTTGCTACCCTTGCGGTAAAAAAAATAAAAGTCTAATTAATCAATTAGTTTTAAAATATTAATATACTGATTAGTTACCTTATTTTTATTGAAAATAATATAGTTGGAATGATTTAATACGCTGTAAACCCATAGATTTCAACATAAATCAAAAAAAAATCCGGCGTTCACCGGATTCTTAATTAATTAAAACAAATAATTGGCGGCTATTTTTTATAAGCATCAGAATGAACATTCGCCACTGCCCTTCCTGAAGGATCATTCATGTTTTTAAAACTTGCATCCCATTCCAATGCGATTTTGGTGCTGCAGGCAACTGACGCCTCTTGCGGTACGCAAAGCGCTGCAGTATCAGAAGGAAAATGTTCTGTAAAGATAGAACGATAGTGGAATTCCTCTTTATTGGTTGGGGTTTGTATTGGGAACTTGTATTTCGCGTTTGCCAGTTGCTCATCTGTAATTTCTGCATCCACAACCTGTTTCAAGGTATCGATCCAGCTGTATCCAACGCCGTCGGAAAATTGTTCCTTTTGTCTCCAAGCCACGCTTGCCGGCAAATAACTTTCAAAAGCTTTACGAAGCACCCATTTTTCCATGCGCTCACCGTTAATCATTTTATCTTGTGGGTTAATACGCATGGCCACATCCATAAATTCTTTATCCAAAAACGGCACACGACCTTCAATTCCCCAAGCGGCCAAAGATTTGTTTGCTCTTAAACAATCGTACATATGCAATTTGCTTAATTTTCGTACGGTTTCTTCATGAAATTCTTTGGCGTTTGGCGCTTTATGAAAATATAAATACCCACCAAACAACTCATCGGCTCCTTCACCTGAAAGAACCATTTTTACACCCATAGATTTAATTACCCTCGCCATTAAATACATAGGCGTTGAAGCGCGAATTGTAGTAATATCGTAAGTTTCCAGGTTATAAATAACATCGCGTATCGCATCCAATCCTTCCTGAATGGTAAATTTTATTTCGTGATGAACTGTACCAATATGATCGGCCACCAATCGCGCAGCCGCCAAATCAGGCGAACCTTCCAACCCAACAGAAAATGAATGCAATTGTGGCCACCAAGCTGCTTGAGTGTCGTCAGATTCTATTCTTTTCTCTGCATATTTTTTGGCAATGGCAGACGTAACAGATGAATCTAAACCACCTGAAAGCAATACGCCATAAGGCACATCGGACATTAATTGGCGGTGAACTGCAGCTTCCAAGGCATCATGAATTTCATCAATACTGGTTTGGTTGTCTTTTACGGCTTCATAATCCATCCAATCCCTGCTGTACCATTTGGTTAACTCTCCATCTTTACTCGATAAAAAATGTCCTGGAGGAAATAACTCAATTTTTGTGCAAACACCTTCCAAAGCTTTTAATTCAGAAGCTACATAAAATGTTCCGTTTGCGTCCCATCCCATATATAACGGAATAATTCCCATATGGTCCCGGGCGATAAAATATTCATCTTTATCTGCATCATACAGCGCAAAAGCAAAAATACCGTTCATTTCATCAATAAAACCAGTGCCTTTTTCTTTATACAAAGCTAAAATCACTTCACAATCCGATTCTGTTTGAAAATTATATTTCCCTTCAAATTGTTTGCGTAACGCCCTATGATTGTAAATTTCGCCATTCGCAGACAATATCAATTTTTTATCTTCGCTGAATAATGGCTGTTTACCAGAAACCGGGTCAACAATTGACAGCCGCTCGTGAGCCAATATCGCTTTATCATTTGAATATATTCCACTCCAATCCGGACCGCGATGACGGATTTTTTTTGACATCTCCAATATTTGAGGTCTTAACACCTCTGCTTTTTCTTTTAAATCAAATGCACAAACAATTCCACACATGTTCTTTTATTTTTTGTTGTTAATTATAATGCAAATGTGAGGTATTAGTTTATATTGACAAACCAAATAACAATTAATGATTACATTTGTAAACATATTTTTGAATTTTAATCAAATAATGTAATTAATATTGTCGCATTATAAGGGAATTAATCATTATTTGAAATTTTTGATTAGAAAAATAAATAATAACCTTATGCTTCAATAAAGTATGCTATTTTTGAAATAATTACTAAATTTTTTCAAATATGACACAATTCACTTTACTTTTTGCCAGCATTTTAGGAGGCTTGGCAGTTGTTTTTGGCGCTTTTGGTGCGCATGCGCTAAAAAAGATCCTGTTGGAAGATCAATTAAAAAGCTTCGAGACCGGTGTAAAATATCAAATGTATCACGCCATTGTTTTACTAATTATCGGATTTAATTTCAATTTAGAAACCGTTTCAGAAAAATATATGGTTTACAGTTTTATGGCCGGCATACTCTTGTTTTCATTTAGCATTTATGGCTTGACCATATCTTCAGCAAAAAATAAAAAATTAAGATTTTTAGGACCAATTACACCACTTGGCGGTTTGTTCTTAATTATTGGCTGGAGTTTGCTTTTCTACAATATTTTAAATCTTCCAATGTAATTAATTTTGAAAACATTGTAAATCGATGAAACATTTTCAGCTAAAAAATTTATAATTTATTTATATATTTGAAGTTGAAGTATTAAATCATAGAAAAAATGAAATATTTTATCGTAGTTTTAGTTGTTTCTGCAGTTTTTTTCAATTCTTGTAATAAAAAGCCTGCGGAAAAAATTGCCGAGCATATAACTAATGAGCAATCATTTAAATATAAGGTTGAGACAATTGTTCCGGATTTGGAGCAACCATGGGGAATGGCATTTTTACCGGATGGATCTATGCTGATTACGGAGAAGAAAGGCGTGCTTATTCATTTCAAAAATGGAAAAAAAACAATAGTGGATGGATTGCCAAAAATAGAAAACAATGGCCAGGGCGGCTTATTGGATATTGAACTGGATCCCAAATACACTGAAAATGGCTGGATATATTTTTCTTACGCCGCGAATACAGAAAACGACAATAAAGGCAGCAATACCGCTATTTCGCGTGCAAAACTTGCCAACAACAAATTGGTTAACTTAGAGTTGCTTTACAAAGCAACCCCAAATACTAAAAACGGGGCGCATTATGGATCTCGTTTAGAATTTAACAAAGAAGGTTTTTTATTTTTCTCTATTGGTGACAGGGGAAATAACAAAGAAAATCCGCAGGACATTACCCGAGACGCCGGCAAAATTTACAGAATTAATTCAAATGGAACTATTCCAAACTCAAACCCGTTTTATAACGTAAAAGATGCAAAGAAAGCCATTTTTTCCTATGGAAACAGAAATCCGCAAGGAATGGCTCTTCATCCTGAAACTGGTGAAATTTGGACTCATGAACATGGCCCAAAAGGCGGCGATGAAATAAATATTATCAAATCAGGCAAAAATTATGGGTGGCCAAAAGTATCGTATGGAATTAATTACGATGATTCCATCTTAACAGAAAAAACTTCCATGCCCGGTATGGAAAATCCGATTCATTATTGGGTTCCTTCAATTGCCCCAAGTGGAATGGCCTTTGTAACCGGCAATAAATATCCGGAATGGAAAGGAAATCTTTTGGTGGGATCCTTAAAATTTCAGTACCTGAACAGGTGTGTTCTTAAAAATAACAAAGTGGTAAAAGAAGAAAAGTTATTGGAGGGATTGGGCAGGGTAAGAAATGTTAAACAGGCTCCCGATGGTTTTATTTATGTTGCGATTGAATTTAAAGGCATTGTGCGTATTACGCCCATAAACTAATCTCATAAAATTTTACAGCTATAAAGGAATAAGATGTTGCGTGATCTATGAAAAATTCCATCCTCTATTTATTTTTCTTCTTTATGGCTGTGCCTTCTTCGGCACAAAAACTGACGGGTAAAGTTGTTGATGCGGAAAATTCCATCGAAATTTCAGACGTTTCTATTTTAAATTCCGATAATGTCACTGTTGCTGTTTCTGATGAAAAAGGATTGTTTACCCTCACAAAAACGGGTATTTACACCTTCAAAAAAACAGGTTTTTCTTCCGCAAAAATGCTGATTGACAACTTCAATTTTCATATCGTGGCATTACAGGCCTTACCGGAAAACTTAAGTGAAATTCAAATTGTCGGTAATAATTTCAAAAGCAAATTAAATAAAATCCCGGCTTCCATCACCGTAATTTCAAATACTGATTTCGCAAATAATACGGTAAATATTGCCAATGTAATTAATAAAGCGCCCGGTATCTTCATGTTCAGCGGAACGCAAACCACCAACCGAATTACCATCCGCGGAATTGGCTCACGCAATTTGTACGGCACCAGTAAAATTAAAGTTTACTTTGACGACATTCCGCTAACAAATGGCTCGGGAGAATCTTCCATTGAAGATATTGAAATGACAGCCTTGGGCAGCATTGAAATTTTAAAAGGGCCGTCCTCAAGTATTTATGGTTCTGGATTGGGTGGTACCATTCAATTAATTCCCAACAAAGGTTTATTTGATAAAACCACACTAAAAAGCGGATACACTTTTGGTTCTTTTGGCTTACAAAAACACCTGTTGCAGGCAAATTTGGGAAACCAAACAAATGCTGCCAATCTCATTTATGCCAATACGAAAAGTGACGGCTTCAGGGATAACAATAAAACCGACAAACAATCATTTACCCTTGCCTCAAATCATTTTTTAAACGACAAAAACAACCTGACGGTCATTGCAAGCCATATTGATGTGAAATCATTTATTCCTAGTTCAATAGACGAAAATAATTTTATAAACAATCCGGAAGCAGCAGCTTCAAACTGGGAACGCGCCAAAGGTTTTGAAGATTATAAAAAATCTCTTTTAGGCGTTTCTTGGAAACACAATTACAACTCTGATGTTAAACTTTATACAAGTATATTCTCCTCATTTTTTGATGGTGTTGAAGCGCGGCCATTCAGTATTTTAAAGGACAAAACATCTGCATTTGGCTTTAGAAGCAAACTGGAAATGAAGGACCAATTATTCGGAAAATCATTTCAATGGATGGTAGGCGGAGAGTTATTCAACGATGTTAAAAAATACAAAACCCTGGAAAATCTGTATCTTGAATATCCCATAGAAACAGGAAGCGTAGCAGGCGAAACATTAAGTGATTTTAAAGAAAACAGGGGATATTTTAACCTGTTTTTCGATTCTAACTTGCTGCTTTCCGAAAATACCCAAGTCAGTTTAGGCGTGAATTTGAATCAGACCAGCTTTATATTGACCGATAAATTTAATAGCGATACCGTTGATTTTTCAGGGAAGTATCATTTTAAAGCCATTCTTTCGCCTAAAATCGGCATTACGCATCAATTCACTAAAAAAGTAATGGTTTACGCAACCATCAACCACGGATTTTCAACACCTACTTTGGAAGAAACTTTGTTGCCAAACAATAGGCTAAACAACAATATAAAACCTGAAAAAGGATGGAATTTTGAAATTGGAAGCCGAGGTTTGGTGTTTAACAATAAACTAACGTATGATGTTGCATTCTATCAAATGAACGTTAAGGATTTATTGGTGGCAAAACGCGTTGGCGAAGATGAATATGTTGGTGTAAATGCGGGTAAAACCAGTTACACAGGATTGGAAATTACGGGTAATTATTTTCTGATAAAAACCGGCATTTTTAATGTGAAGCACAGCAACAATTTGAGCCTTAACAATTTTAAATTTAAAGAATTTACAGATTTTGACAACGATTATTCGGGCAACAAGTTAACTGGCGTTCCAAATTTCACTTTAAATTCTTCTTTAAAAATAGAGAATAACATAGGTTTTTACGGCAGCGCCGACTTCAATTATGTCGGGAAAACACCTATGAGAGACGACAATTCAATTTTTTCAAAAAAATATCATTTGGTCAATGGCGTCATCGGTTTTAAAACTTCAGAAGAAAAAAAAATATCGCTTGACCTATTTGTTGGATTAAACAATATATTGAATGAAAAATATGCGTCTATGCTTCTTATAAACGCAACCAGTTTTGGAACTGCCAAACCCCGCTATTATTATCCCGGGGAACCTGTAAATTATTATGCAGGAATCAATTTAAAATACCATTTTTGATTCATAATGAAGGATTTCCTTTCTTAGGAAAATCCATTTCTAGTTTTGCGTTGCTATTTTGGCCTTTGGCAAAATTCGTTCCACAAAATAAGAATAGGCCAATTCTGATGGATGTAAACCATCTGAAGCCACCAGTAAAGGATTCTGTAAACCATTTCTTGTGATGTCAGTAATAAAAACAAATTCTATATTATTCGCCAAACAATACTGTTGTGCAAAAGCATTATAATTGTCTATTTCTGTTGAAATCTTCTCTGGATTGCCTAACCTCTGCCCTGTTGGCGTATAAGCATAATCTGGGATAGAAACTACAATGAGGTTAGACTTATCGCCTTTGGCAAGCGCAATCGCTTTATTGACCAATTCGGGAAATTCTTTTTCGTAAACAGAAAAAGCTTTGTTTTGGAATTGGTTGTTTACGCCAATTAACAGCGTTACCAAATCATAATTTGGAGACAAACTTTGTGCGTTTATAGCCGAAATTAAGCTGGTAGTTGTCCAGCCAGTTTGTGCAATAATCTTTAAACCATACGTAGTATTGGGATTTGAATTTGCAAGATTTTTTTTCAATTGCTCGGGAAACCTGCAAGTTTCACAAACACTCTGACCAATGGTATAACTGTCGCCAAGCGCTAAATAACTTACTATTTTTAACTGATTTGTTATCGGAGCGCTTGGTATATAATCAGTTTCATAATTGTCGCTATCACAACTTGTGATCAAAAGAAATAGAAAAAGCACTGGTATTTTTATCAACTTTATGATCATTATTCCTGTATTAAGATTTGAGAAATCAATTAAACCCAAATCACAAATTAAAGACAATTTTTGATTTTCCAATAACTTTGTCGTAGTTATTACGTACTAAATATAAATTGAAAAAGGTTAAAATGGACTTTTTAAGGTTAACACCTAATTTGTAATAAAACCATAAAAGTAGTTCATTTAGAAAAAAATTTATTTGCAATTTTATTTGACATTCAAAAGTAATAATATTCAAGATTGGATTAATATATTATATAAATAAAAAACATTAAAAATGTATCCTTGAAAAGAACATTTAAAAAACAGCATAAATTTTATTTATTACACTTAATTATTAGCTTGCTTTTTTGTAGTTTTCACCAAACCAATCGACCTCAACATGAAATTTTACTTTTTTAGAGCAATTTTCATCACATTGCTATTTATTTCTCTGTTTAGTTGCAAAAAAACAATCACTTCAGAAGCGACCGAAACCAATTTTGTCAAAGAAAATTACGATAAAATGGAAACCACCATCACTATGCGCGACGGCATTAAATTGTTTACCGTGGTTTATTCGCCAAAAGACAAAAGCAAAAAATATCCCATTTTATTCCAACGCACGCCTTACAGTTGTCAGCCATACGGCGCAGATACCTTGAAAACTAGCATTGCGCCCAACAAATATTTGATGGAAGAAGGAAATATTGTGGTATATCAGGATGTTCGCGGAAGATGGATGAGTGAAGGCACCTACGACAATATGCGCGCTTATATTCCGAATAAGAAAAACAACAAAGACATTGACGAAAGTTCGGATACTTATGATACTATTGACTGGCTGGTGAAAAATGTTGGAAACAACAACGGAAAAGTAGGCACCTGGGGAATTTCCTATCCTGGTTTTTATAGTACTTATTCTGCGATTGACGCGCATCCGGCATTAAAAGCGGCTTCACCGCAAGCGCCTATTGGCGATTTCTTTTTTGACGATTTTCATCATAACGGTGCTTATTTACTGAGTTATTTTAGGGCAACCGCTTTGTTTGGAACCCCAAAAAATGCACCCAGTGATACCGCTTGGTACAACATTCCAGATTTAAAAACACAAGACCAATACCAATTTTTTCTGGATGCTGGTCCGTTAAGTAATTTAAACCATTATTATCAACTTGAAAAATTAGATGAGACAGTCCTTCAAAATAAAGATAAGGTGGATGATTTCTTCTGGGAAGAATTAATTGAACACCCGAATTACGACGAAGTTTGGCAAAGTAAAGGCATTATTCAACATTTGAAAAATATAAAATCGTCTGTAGCAACAATGGTTGTTGGCGGTGAATTTGATGCCGAAGATTTATACGGACCGCTGGAAACTTATAAAACCATTGAAAAGTACAATAAAAACAATTATAACACTTTGGTTTTCGGACCTTGGAGCCACGGTCAATGGGCAAGAACAAACGTAGAAAACAGTGTAGGGAATTATTATTTTGGCGATTCCATTTCTTTAAAATTCCAGGAACAAATTGAAACAAAATTTTTCAATCATTTCTTAAAAGGAAGCGGCGATAAAAATACGGGATTGCCCGAGGCTTATGTATATGATACCGGTAAAAAAGAATGGGAATCCTATGAAACCTGGCCGCCATCAGCTGCTAAAAAAATATCGATGTATTTATCTGAAAACCAAAAATTAACAACTTCCAAAGAAAAGGAAATTGGCATAAAATTCATCAGTGACCTTAAAAAACCTGTACCTTATTCAGAAGATATAAAAACCGTATTTACACCAAGAAAATATATGACAGACGACCAGCGTTTTGCAGCAAGAAGAGCTGATGTATTGGTTTTTGAAACCGATGTTTTAGAGGAAAATTTTACCTTGGCAGGCGATATTTTGGCAAAGCTGCAAGTGGCAACCACAGGAACTGATGCCGATTGGATTGTAAAAGTAATAGACGTTCATCCTTCTGATGTGGAAGAAACCAACCATAAAATGCAAGATCATCTAAAAATGAGCAACTATCATTTAATGGTACGCAGTGAAGTGATGAGGGGGAAATTTAGGAATAGCTTTACTTATCCTGAACCATTTACTCCCAACAAAAAGACTGCCGTAAACATTAAATTGCAGGACGTAAATCATACGTTTAAGAAAGGACATAAATTGCAAATTCAGGTTCAAAGCACTTGGTTTCCTTTAATAGATTTGAATCCGCAAACTTATGTTGAAAATATTTTTAAGGCAAAGAAAGAAGATTTTAAAACGCAGACACATACCGTTTTCACCTCTTCATCCATTGAATTTTCAGTGTTGAACTAATACCAATTAAACATTCAAATATCGTATAAAATTTAAAAATTCAATTGGTATAAAAAAGAAGAACCAAAATTTATGATTTTACAATCAATATTTTGGTTCTAACTTAAACTACTAACTAAATTTTTATTTCAAAAAAATTATTATTTTAAAAAATACTAATTCTCTTAACTCAGGATTTTTCCTTTTTGTATCATTTCTTCGACAAAAGTATGATCATTAAAGCAAATAAGTAATGACATTTGTCAATGTCTCTCTTTTTTTTACTACAATTTATGCCATTTTAAAAAATAATTAAAACGATGGCCAAAAATAATGATGCAAAAATGGTTACTGCCCATTTCCAAAAAACATTTGCTTTTTTAAGTTCCATAAAGTAAAATGCCACAAAAAGAAATTTCAGCATAAAAAGCGCCAAAATAATTGCTGCTGCAACATTTAATCCAATATCCAATTTAACAACTAACGCCGCCAATATCGAAATTGCCAAAAGCACCAGCCAAACCTTAAAATTCAATTGTTTTTTCATTTAAAAAATTAAATAAATTACAGGAAATAACAAAAGCCAAATCAGGTCGCACATATGCCAAAATGTGGCACTTGCTTCAACATCTTCCATTTCTAAAACCATGCTTTTTTTACGTAAACCCACATAAACCGAACTTAATATCACCAACCCTACAATGACATGAATTACATGGAATAAAGTAAGCATCCAGTAAAAAGTGAAAAATGTATTGTGATTAATTGTTAAGCCAGCTTCCATTTTACCGTAATACTCAATACTTTTTAAAATTAAAAACAGCACACCACCCAACATGGTTAATTTTAAATAAAATGCTGATTTTTTAATAGCCAATACTTTAAAACTAATTACAACTTGTGTCATAAAAAAGCCGCTGGTGATTAAAAAAACAGTGTTTAAAATACCAAAAGTTGTGTTTAAAAGCAATCTGGAACTATGAAAAACCTCGGGTTCATCTTTACTGTACATCACCATAGCAACCAAAGCCATTCCGAAAGTAAATAACTCTAAAGAAATAATAATCCACATTAAAATACCTCCCGGCGGATAGTAGATATTTTTTGCATTTATTGGCTGTGATTCCATATTTAAAAATGTTTAATCCCAGTCTAACAGCCTTTTTTGGCCTTCCAATTTTTGAATTTCCGTAATATCTTGTGACATTTCAATGACGCCTTTGTAATTTTTTTCGTTATCTCGGATGGCAAAATACCTGATATGGATAATTCTCCCCTTAAAATTGAACCAAAACTCGGCGACATCTTTCGTTCCTGCTTTAAATTCAGCCACGATCCTCAATACCATATCCACACTTTTTGGTGGATGGCAAAAACGAACCTCGCGACCAATAATACCCTTGCTTCTTGTGAAAACCCTGTCATCGCCTCTATTGTAAAAGATGACTTTATCATTTTCATCAACATAAGTGATGTCAACTGGTAAAAAACGCAACAACAAATTAACCTGTTCCGGAGTCATATAGCCCTCATCATAATGGAAGGTATTGTCTAAAGAAAAAGACAAATCGCGTTGGGCGAAATCTTCGCTGGGATGAACATATTTTTCTTCAATAATTTCGGGATACGGGGCTGGTTTTACTAACAACATCCACCCTATTTCTTCATCTCCCTGATAAAACTCTTTCCACTCTTCTTCAGTTAACAATTCAAGTGAGTTTGGAAACAAACGCATATCTTCAATACTTAATAAACGCTTAATTCCTTCCACCAAATAAGGAATATTTTCAATAATTTTAGTGGTGTTTTTTTCAGTATTGTAATCATTTAACAATCGAATTTGCGCTCTCAAATTGTCATGAAAAGACCACATTCCCTGACTTGGTCCTTCCCATCCATGTTTTTCCAAATATGGAAACAACTGGTTTTCTTTACGGGAAAATCGTTTTTCAATAGTTGTTAACTGATTGAAAATGTTAAAATATTTTTGAAAATCTTCTACAGGATCTGCTTCAGTCAATTCCAATAATATATCCTGAATTAAAGCACTTTCCCTGTAATATACTTCTACAGGATGCCCTTTTGGTAATTTTTCAATGGTTGATAAAAAAGAATTCATTTTGTTAGATATTTGATTTTAATAAAAATGGTTGTTCTAAATATGTCTAGAATTTAGAATTGCTTGAAATTTTGCTCGACAAAATTTCAATTTCCTTTTTCAAAACTTCGAATTCAACGCCGCTTTCTTTGCAGGCAGTTTCTAGTGTTGCGCCTCCTCCACAGCAAAAATCTATTTTATATTTACTAAAAACATGGTCTGCTCCCATATTTTGTGCAACAACTTCCGCAACTGTTTTCTCTTTAGTGATATTCATAATTTTATGTATATAATTATGATGCAAATATACTAATAAAATACCATTTAGTCTTTTATTATTTGATTAATATTAATAAAAAGTGTGTAATTAATTAAACTAATATTTAATCATAAAAAATTCAAAAATTAATCGAGATTAACCCTAAGACTGGTGCCTGATTTTTTCGAATAATTGCACCAAAGATTTTAGCAATTCAACGGGCGTTGTTAAAATTTGATAATGATTTTGCCCAAACATTTGTGGTAAATAATATTTTGCAGAGGCTTCAATCGCAAGTGCATACGAGTTTATTTGGCGTTCATTTAATTCTCGCAAGGCTTGTTTAACATCGTTAACGCCATATTTTCCTTCATACTTATCGTAATCGTTTGGTTTTCCGTCAGAAATTAAAATAACCCACTTATTTTTGGTTTCACGTTTGTCCAACATCGCACCAGAATGTCGCAATGCAGCTCCAATTCGAGTATAACCGCTTGGTTCAACGGCGCCAACTTTAAATTTTGCTTTGTTCCAATCTTCGTCGAAATCTTTGATGGTAATGTAAGTGGAGTGGTTTCTGGTTTTTGAATAAAAACAGTCGATAGAAAAATCGATATTAAATTCATTCAAAAGTTCACCGAATAAAATAGACACTTCTTTTTCAACATCGATGACTCTGTTCCCCGCGGCGTATCCATCGCTGGACAAACTAATGTCCAATAACAACAAAATAGATAAATCCTTTTCTTTCTTGCGTTTAGAAAGGTATATTTTTTCTGAAGGTGTATGTCCAGAGTGTACATCAACAAATAAATCGGTTATCGCATCAATATCAAACTCCTCACCTTGTGTTTGCCTACGCTGAAATTGGTATTTATTATTTACCGTCGTCAACATTTTTCGCAACCCAATTAAGGTTGAATTATTTTTCAACAATGTTTTTTTATAATAGGAAACATTGGATTTTAACAATGTTTTTGGGTATACTTTACAGAAATTATCTTTATAGGCACGTTTGGAATAATCCCATTCATCATACATAATGTGATAACCAGCATTGTCATATTCTGCACTTTCCGAAACCGTGGTATTTTCAATGAAATCGGCCTGATAAACCGAATGTGCTGTATCATCAACGCGAACAGTAAATTTCATATTCAATTCATCTAAAGCATTGGAATGATCCTCCAAATCATCATCGCCGTCAAAATCTTTAAAATTCCCGCCAAACTCCTCTGCGGTTTCCACTTTTTCAAATTGATGTTGTAACACTGCGTCTTCTTGTTGTTTTTGATCGACCTGAACTGAAATTATTTCTTCAACAGCTTTAGATTTTAAGATGGTTTTTGGCTGATCTTCATTGGCATTTTTAACTTTGTCGGTAAAGTTTTTCAATATTTTTTCTGAAGGTGTTTCCGGGTTATTTCGCATCCATTTTCCGTAGATGAAAGTAGCATCTGCCAACGATTCTTCTTTTGCTTTCCCCTTATAAAATTGGATAAATTTTTCGTGGTAATTTCTGGTGGCAGGAAACTGCTCGAACAACGATTCCAACACTATTTTAGAAGTTTCATCCGCTTTTTGCTGAGACGCCAATAAGTCATGCTCCCGGTTGTCGCTCCAATTTAAATTTAAATTCTTTTGAACCGACAAATACAATATTCTGAATAAGTAAAATGAAATATTTTCATCTTCTGAAGGAAATTCAGCAAACTTAACAGGAAGGAAAAAGTTATTATTTTTGTACCCGCCTTCTCTTTCTGCTTCAAAAATTTCAATAGATTCTCCAGTTATGGCGCGCGCAAAAATTGTTAATCGTGGTTTTAAGTCATCCAGATTTACGGCATGAGCCAAGTTTTCCTGCTTTTTTAGGCTGCGTCGCTTAAAGTAATAAGCGAGTTTGGTAAAAAGGTATTCATCAGGTTCGAACATTGTTTTGAGTATCAGATATATGGTATATGGTATATGGTATATGGTAGAAAATCTTGATACCAGATACTTTGATACTTAATACTAAAAAGTTAAATCATTAAGTTACACAAATCCTTCAATGCTTCTATCACTTCCAAATCATCGGTTAATGGTTCAACAACGGCCACTTCAACAGAAAGACGTTTTGGCAATCCGCTATGAATCAATTTGGCTGCATCTACCAACAATCGGGTTGAAACAGTTTCAGCCAAACCAAGTTCTGTCAAGTTTCTGATTTTTGTTGCTATGTTTACCAATTTTTTTGCAACATCCAATTCAATTCCAGTTTCATTAACTAAAATTTCCGTTTCAATTTTAGCTTCGGGATAAGCAAATGAGGTTGCCACAAATCTTTGTCGTGTTGAGGGTTTTAATTCTTTAAATCCTTTTTGATAACCTGGATTAAAAGAGGCAACCAACATAAAATCGACATGAGCTTTCACAGTTTCGCCCAATTTATCAATAAACAATTCTCGCCTGTGATCTGTGAGTGAATGAATTGCCACAATTACGTCGGGTCTAGCCTCAGCAATTTCATCTAAATAAATAATTGCACCTTCTTTTATAGCGGTGGTAAGTGGACCATCGAGCCAAATTGTTTCTGCACCTTTTATAATGTATCTGCCAATTAAGTCGGTTGAAGAAGTTTCTTCATGACATGAAATAGTAATTAGTTTTTTATCCAATTTATGCGCCATAAACTCGATAAATCTAGATTTACCTGTTCCTGTTGGCCCCTTCAACAGAAAGGGAATTTTATTTTTGAAGGCGTGTTCAAACACCTCAATTTCTTTACCAATTGCATGGTAATAGGGAGTTTTTACACTCATAGCTATTGTTATTTTATGGTTTCAATAGAAGTAAAAAAAACCAGCGTTTAAGATTAAGGTATTATAAAAACTAATTTATAATCTTCAACGCTGGAAATCAATCTAAAAAAATACAACCAAATCTTTGTGTTTCAATATAATTCTAGACACTTATTGTTTTAATCTATTTATTCTTTTATTTCTAAAGCTTCATCACTCGGTTTTCCATGCTTGTAAAAATCAATAATATAAAGTATGATTCCAGTAGCAAATATTGTGGCACACAACACCAATACGACAAAATGAATAGCAATTTCTTTTTGTACCAACATAAAATCCATTTTAAACTTTCGCTCTAAATAAACTTGGGCAACACCGGCAACCCCAAAAGCTACAGTCATTCCAACCATCCCAATATTGGACAGCCAAAAAGCCATTCTGCCACGAGAGCTATCATATAATTTCCTTCCTGTCATATTCGGCAAACTATAACTGATTATCGCCAAAACTATCATACCGTAAGCTCCCCAAAACGCCAAGTGTCCGTGCATTGCGGTAACTAAAGTTCCGTGAGTGTAAATATTCGTTTGTGGCAATGTATGTGCAAATCCAAGTAATCCTGCTCCCACAAACGATACTATTGCCGCACCAAGCGTCCAATAAAGTGCCAATTTGTTTGGATGTTTTTTCTCGCCTTTTCTATACATATTAACTGCGAATAAGGCCATTGCCAAAAATGCCAAAGGTTCCAATGCAGAAAAGATTCCACCAACTATAATCCATATTTTATTGACTCCTATATAGTAATAATGATGCCCTGTGCCTAAAACTCCGGATAAGAAGGTTAATCCAACTATTACATACAACCATTTCTCAATAACTTCTCTATCTACTCCTGTCAATTTTATCAACAAGAAAGATAAAATACCTCCCATTATAAGTTCCCAAACGCCTTCAACCCATAAATGAACTACCCACCAGCGAAAAAATGAATCTGTTACCTGACTGTCAAACGGTATCATTCCAGGCAAATACAACAATGCGGCAAAAAGAAGTCCCATAGATAGTACTAAAGCTGTTGTTGTTTGTCGTTTTCCTTTAAATAAAGTAGTTAATATGAGTCCTAAAAACAGGAGCACATTTACCACAACCAGATAATCTAATGGGCGTGGAATTTCTAAAAATTTTCTTCCTTCCCAAATATTAAAGTGAAAACCAACTATTGCAATTACGCCAACCAGTGCCAAACTGATTAATTGAACATACGCCAATTTTACGTTTACCAATTCGCGCTGTGCTTCTTCAGGAATTATATAATATGCTGCCCCCATAAAACCGGACAGAAGCCAGACAACCAATAAGTTTGTATGAACTGCACGTGCGGTGTTAAAAGGTATGAATTCGTGTAAATTATCAAACCCAATGTGGGCGAATCCCATGATGAAACCATAGGTAATTTGTAGAACTAGCAATAGCATTGAAAGGGCAAAAAACCAATAGGCTACTTTTTGTGATTTATATTTCATAATGTTGTTTTTTATTTTTTTTTATTTGTCATTATCAATAGCCTATACTTCATTTTAGTCTTTTTGAAATATTTTCTTAGGCTATTTCATAATGTTATTTTTTATTTGTTCATTTTTTCTTTAGCCAATGGAGATATCACCCTATCGAAACCATTTAAGTCAATTTTCCCAATCCAATTAAAAAAGGCCACCACGTCTGACGCTTCTTGCTCCGTCATTCCATAAGCCACCATTTTTCTTCCGTTGAGTTGCCAAGGGGTTGGCGACATTAAGATACTTTTAATGACAGTTTCTCCATTACCGTCGTATCGAATGTTTAAACGGTCAATAACTTTTGTTAATTCGGGTGCATAATACGCCCCTTCTCCCAATAGCGTATGGCAACCCATACAGTTATTAGATTCCCAGATTTCTTTTCCTCTTACCACTTCAGCAGTAAGATTTTCTTTGTTTGTTTGATCGTTTTCTTTTGAGAAAGAATAAATGGTAAGTCCTATAAATACAAGAAAAGTTACCAATGTTCCGCCTAAAAAGAAAGCTCTTGCTTGTTTTTTAGATAACATGTTTTAATGAGTTTAATTGGTTAATTATTTATCATTAAAAGACCTTTTTATCTTTTAATAGTGCGAATTTATGAGTTTTCTGTAAATTAAACTATGATTTTTATCATAAATACTTTACTTGCAAGGCTCCTCAAGTGAAGGACCAATATCATTTGGTGTTAATAATTGCCCTTTGTCTGAAATTTCTTGAGCAAACTCCATAATTGTTTTATCCCTAAACTTAGCCAATATATTATTTTTAAAAGGCACTACTATAAAATGTACTGGACAAGGATTTGCAGAATCACATTCATTTAATCCCAAAAAACAACCATTCAATTTATTTACGCCATCAATATTATCGATGATGTCCAATACGTTTTTATTTTTATTTTTTTCTGACAGGTAAAACCCCCCATGCGGACCTTTGGTTGAGGAAATAATTTTACCACGCACCAATTGCTGAAATAGCTTAGCCAAGAACGGACTCGGCACATCTATATTTTCAGCAATTTCTTTTACACTAATTTTTCTGCCCTCATTTGAATGCTCTGCTAAATACAGGGTAGATAAAATAGCGTACTTACTGGCGTTTGATAACATTTTTTAATATTTTTAACAATTCATTTATGCAAAAATACTAAAAAAAGAGTAAATGGTATTATATTTTTTTGAATTTTGCAGTAAAGTGTCTCATAATTGGTGCTTCATCCACGATTGTATAACCAGATTTTGCTTCTTCCCGGGTATCATAAATGTTTTTTAAAGCAACCGCAATATATTCCATATGGTTGTTTGTATAGGTTCTTCTTGGAATAGCCAATCGTACCAATTCTAATTCCGGATAACGATTTTCGCGGGTAATCGGATCTCTGTCTGCCAAAACTGTTCCTATCTCAACGCCTCTAATTCCGCCAACAATATAAATTTCTACCGCCAAAGCCTGCGCCCTATATTCTTCTCTCGGAATTTTAGGGACAAATTTATTGGCATCTAAAAATATTGCGTGACCGCCAAATGGCTGCTGAACAGGAACACCAAAATCTACCAACTTCTGACCTAAATAGGCAATTTGCTCAACCCTGCTTTCCAAATAATTAAATTCTGTAGCTTCATCTAAACCAACAGCCAAAGCACCCATATCACGACCATTCATTCCTCCGTATGTTATAAATCCTTCAAACATGATGTTAAAAACGGTTGCCTGCTTAAAAACTTCTTCGTTATTAAGCGCAATAAAACCACCCATATTAACCAATCCGTCTTTTTTAGAACTCATTGTCATTCCATCTCCGTAAGAAAATACTTCCTTGGCAATTTCCTTGATGGATTTATTTTCAAAACCTGGCTCACGTTTTTTAATAAAATAGGCATTTTCGGCAAAACGTGCCGCGTCAAAATATAAAGGAATGCCATATTTTTTACATAAAGCAGAAACCTCTTTTGTGTTTTGCACAGAAACTGGTTGTCCGCCGGCACTATTACAAGTTATTGTAAGAACAACAAAAGGAATTTTCTCTTTGGGATGGCTTTTAAAAACATTTTCAAGTTTTTTTAAATCCACATTTCCCTTAAAAGGATGCATATCGGAGGTGTCAAAAGCTTCATCTATAGTGCAATCAACTGCCTTTGCTTTTCTAAATTCAATATGACCTTTGGTCGTGTCAAAATGGGAATTTCCCGGAACAATATCCCCCTCTTTTACCAAAGCGGAAAACAATACGTTTTCAGCTGCCCTGCCTTGATGTGTTGGTAAAAAATATTTAAAACCGGTAATTTTACGAACGGTATCTTTTAGTTTCAAAAACGATGATGAACCGGCATAACTTTCATCGCCAATCATCATTTCGGCCCACTGTTTGTCGCTCATTGCGCCAGTTCCTGAATCTGTCAACACATCAATAAAGACTTTATCTGATGAAAGATTGAATAAATTATAATCGGCTTCTTGTATCCATTTTAATCGTTGCTCTTTTGTTGAACGTTTTATGTGTTCAACCATTTTAATTTTATAAGGTTCTGCGTATGGTAATTCCATAAGAATGTTTGTTTAAAGGTTGTGTGATATTTGTAAAAAGGTGATTTAAAATCGCTAAATAAGAATAAAATTAGGCACAAAAAGAATCGGGACGCTTTATATTCAAAAAGACATCTGCATTCAATTTAAAACAGTTTATGTTTTTCATTTACTAATTTAAAGGGCTCAAATTTACAAAATATTTAAACAATTATGGTTATACCAGAAATTTTAGAAGATTAAAATTTCCTTAAAACACCAATTAAAATTTAGTTTTATGACAAATATCATTATCTTCGCATTTCGTTATTTTTTACTATTAAATCTATAAAAATGAACAAACTTCTTTCTCTTATTTATTCAACTCGTGTAACGGCAACTTTATTTCTAGTTTTCGCACTATCTATGGGGGTTGCAACATTTATTGAAAATGACTACGGCACAGAAACTGCAAAGGCTTTGGTATATAATGCTTGGTGGTTTGAAGCCATTATGGCCGTTTTTGCCCTGAACTTTTTTGGGAATATTTTTAAATACAAACTCTATAAAAAAGAAAAATTAGTGGTGCTGGTTTTTCACCTGTCCTTTTTCTTAATATTAATTGGCGCAGGAATAACGCGCTATATTAGCACTGAAGGTATTATGCCGATTAAAGAAGGTGCCGTAAGCAATGTTTTTTTCTCTGATAAAAGTTATATAAGCGTTGTTGTTAATGATGGCAATGAACAAAAAACACCTGTACATAAAGCTATTTTATTGTCGGCTTTGGGAAACAATAACTACCATTACAAAACAGATTTTAAAGGAATTGATGTTGATGTAAAATTAACGAACTACATTCCAAATGCCATAGAAGTATTTGAAGCCAATGAAGCCGGCGAAGAATATTTAAAATTTGTTGAATCGGCTGGCGGAGGCCGTCATGACCATTATATTAAAAAAGGGGCTACCGAAGAAGTGCATGGCGTTTTGGTTGGTTTTGACTCTCCAAGAAAAAATACCATCGATTTTGTTACTACTGAGAGCGGGTTAAAAATTAAATCTGTTACCGAAGGCTCATTTTTTAGAATGGCCGATAACTTTGAAGGCACTATCGCTAAAGATTCTTTGCAGGATTTCTCACTTTTGGCTGTTCATTCACTTGCAGGACTGCAATTTGTGGTCCCTCAAAATCCGATTAGAGGATCATATAAAACCATTTCCGATTCTATAGAGCAATCTGGTTTAGCCCAATTAGAATTTGATGTCACTGCTGGTGGTGAAACGAAACACATAAAATTAAAAGGTACAAAATTTGCCATTCAGCAACCAACACAATTTTCTGTTGGAAAGCTAAACTTTAGAATGAGTTATGGCGCTATGCAAATGCAGCTGCCGTTTAGCATTAAACTGAACGATTTTCAACTTGACAATTATCCGGGTTCAAATAGTGCCATGTCATTTGCAAGTGAAGTTACCGTTATTTCACCTGAAGAAACCTTTGATTTTAGAATTTTTATGAACAATATTTTAAATTATAAAGGCTACAAATTCTTCCAGTCCAGTTACAACATAACCCCCGAATATGAAGAAACCCATTTATCGGTAAATCATGATTTTTGGGGCTCCACCGTAACCTATATTGGATACTTTTTATTGTATGCCGGCCTGATTTTAATCCTATTTATGAAAAATACCAGATTTGATTTTCTAAGAAAAAGCCTGCAAAAAATTAGAAATAAAAAAGCAGCTGTAACTACCATGCTATTATTGCTGATTTCAACTTTTTCATTTTCACAACAGCACAACCATGTCATCAATGAAATGCAAATAGATTCTGTAATAAAAGCCAATGCTATTGACGTAAAGCACGCCGAAAAGTTTAGCATGGTAATTATACAAGATGCTGGAGGAAGAATGAAACCCGTTCATACTTACGCTTCTGAATTATTAAGAAAGATAAGCAAATCAGATAGTTATAAAGACATGAATGCTACACAGGTGTTTTTATCCATTGAACAAAATCCTAGATTTTGGTTTCAGGTGCCTATTATTTCTATTGAAAACGGAAATACAAAATTAAGAGATCTTATTGGTATTCCACATGAACAAAAATATGCTGCACTTTCTAACTTTTTTGATGAAAAAGGAAACTACAAAATTGGAGGGATTCAACAGGAAGCCCAAAAAAGCAACATAAAAAGCAAATTTGAAAAAGATGTTATTAATGTAGACAGAAGGGTTAATTTATTATATTCTGCAATTACAGGCGATATTTTAAGAATTTTTCCAATCCCGGGAGATAAAACGAATAAATGGGTATCACATAACAATTTGGATGAAGCAAATTTTAAAGGTCAGGATTCAGTTTTTGTCCGTCAAATTTTGCCAGTATATCTGCAAACTTTAGAAGCGTCTCAAATGACTAAAAATTATTCGCAATCTGATGAAATGTTGGATGGCATCATAACATTCCAAAAGAAATATGGAAGCGACGTCTATCCTTCAGACCGAAAAATTAATGTGGAAATTGCTTATAACAAGTATGATATTTTCAAAAATATATATAGCTACTATATGTATATTGGAACCTTAATGTTCTTTTTTGTAATCTTCCAAATTTTTAACAGCAACAAGGTTATCAATGCCTTAATTAAAATAAGTATTGCTATTATCATTGGCTTGTTTTTGTTGCATACCGGAGGTTTAATTGCACGTTGGATTGTTAGCGGACACGCGCCTTGGAGCAACGCTTACGAGTCTATGATTTATGTGGGCTGGGCAACCATGTTATTTGGATTAATCTTCGGAAGAAAATCATCGATGACCATAGCCGCAACTGCATTTTTAACGGCATTTATATTAATGGTGGCACATTGGAACTGGATGGATCCAGAAATTGCAAATCTGCAGCCTGTGCTTAATTCTTACTGGTTAATGATTCACGTTGCTATTATTGTCGCGAGTTACGGACCATTCGCCTTGGGTATGATTTTAGGTTTTATTGCTTTAATATTAATGGTATTAACAACCAAAAAAAACAAAAGCAAAGTTGAATTAATGATTAAGGAAATAACCATCATAAATGAAATGTCATTAACGGTTGGTTTAATTATGTTAACCATTGGAAACTTTTTAGGTGGGATGTGGGCAAATGAAAGCTGGGGACGTTATTGGGGATGGGACCCAAAAGAAACTTGGGCATTAATTAGTATTATGATATACGCTTTTGTACTTCACTTACGCTTGATTCCAGGCTTAAGAAGCCGATTTACTTTCAATATGTTATCGGTAGCTGCATTTGCGTCAATTGTAATGACCTATTTTGGTGTGAACTTTTACTTATCTGGTTTGCATTCCTATGCGAGTGGCGATAAAGTGATTACACCAACTTTTGTTTATTATGCGATTGTTATTTTTGCAACCATAAGCTTATTCGCTTATTTACAATTTAAAAAACATTATAAAAAATAATTAAAACCGTTGCAAAAATGTAACTTTGCAATCCATTAAAAATAATTATCAATGTTTAATAAGTATATAAAATTAGTAATAGCGGCAGGAATTTTAGTTTGGGCAGTATTTCAATTTATTGACGGAAACATCATGAATGGAATTTCAATTGTGCTCTTGGCAGGAATTTTTGTGCTGTTTTACTTTAAGAATGAATTTATATTGTTGGCATTTCTTCAATTAAGAAAGCAAAATTTTGTCGGAGCAAGTAAGTGGTTATCCTACATTAAAAATCCAAGTACCGCTTTGATCAAAAAGCAACAAGGGTATTATAATTTTTTACAGGGAATTATGGTTTCTCAAACCAACATGAACCAAGCCGAAAAATACTTTAAAAAAGCATTAAGTCTGGGATTAAGTATGAAGCATGACATTGCGATGGCAAAACTGCAATTGGCCGGTATTGCAATGTCTAAAAGACGCAAAAGAGAAGCTACGACTTTAATAAGTGAAGCTAAAAAACTGGACACCCAGAATGTTTTGACTGATCAAATTAAAATGCTGAAGCAACAGCTTAAAAAAATATAAATTTTTAAATCAGACATAAAAAAAGCACGCCGATCGGCGTGCTTTTTTTATGTCTGATTATCTTCAATTATTTAAAATAACTGGCATTAATGCAGTATTGTATTGGATGATATAAATTCCATTATTTTCAAAACTTCCATCCCAATTTTTATCATAATTAAACATCGTTGAAATTCTTGAAGATTTACCGGCCTGCAATCCATTCTCCAAATCTCCCATTGATGCAATTCTAACTAAAGCATCATAAGTCATATCAAATCCTTTTAACGCATATTTTGAAGGAATGGCATAATTTTTATTCTGATAATTTTTATAAAAATTATTCACATTATAGTCATCAATATTTAGATATTCCAGGGTTGGAAAAATAAAATTTAATTTCCCCAAAAGATTATTATCAATACTGTCAAAGTTTTTACCTTTATCAAATGCAATTAAAGTAATCTTGAAATTATCAACTAAACCTTTTAAATTATTTACTGCTGCAGCTGTGGTTACCATTTCATCACTAACCAAAAGCACCCAATTATCTTTGGCTCCTTTTAAATTTTCAGAAATATCATTACTGGAAATATATCCATCTTGGGATTTAACAACAGATACATTTTGAATATTTTTAAATGCCTTCAGCTTATTTACAATTTGCCACAATTTACTTTGGGATTCAGATTTCCCATCATTAATAACAATAATATTTTGACCTGTGTAATGTTGTTCCAAATAATTAATCAGTTCACTTTCCAATAAATCATTTTCTGGTGCAGCTTTCACTAGGTTGATATTTGAAATTGTCGCCTGATTTTTTGAGTAGAACGGAACAATTACCTGCGCATCAATATGTTTCGAAAGCCAAAGTGCATTGTCAAAATACAATGGTCCTATTACGGCATCAACTCCCTTGAAATCATTTTTATTTATTAATGATTGAAGCTTTTGTACTGAATTTTCAGAATCTAAAAATTTAACCTTTATGTTCAGGCCTCTTTTTCTTAAGGAATCGATTGCCATAGTTGCGCCTAAATGAAAATCGGTGACCACATTTAACAAAGAATGATTTTTACCGAAGTTTTCAATTCTTGTAGAATCCGTAAATCTGTTTAACTGATATGGAAGCAACATAGCAAGATTAATTTCTTTTGAAAAATCTAACTTTTCTGTAAAATTAAAAGTCTCTTTAGTTTCACCCTTCTTATTTTCCACATTTTCAATTGGTCTAATTTTCAAGATTACCCCTAATTTTAAACCTTCATTTAATTCAGGATTTAATTTCATCAATTCCGATTGTGAAACATGATATTGTTTCGATAAATTATACAAGGTGTCATCCTTAACCACGGTATGAAACTCATAATTAACAGGGGCTTCCGAGTTGGAATTACCTATTTTAGGAACTACCAATTCCAATCCTATTTTTAATCCATACTTTAAAGATGGATTTAATCTTAACAATTCAGATTGAGCAATCCCATATCGTTTCGACAGATTATATAAAGTATCGTCTTTAACTACTATATGAAATTCATAATTAATGTCATCATCTTGTTTTATTTTACTTACTTCAGGAATCTTCAAATTCATTCCAATTTTTAAACCGTTTTTTAATTCTGGATTTTCAGCAACTAACACTTCCTGAGAAACTCCATACATTTTAGAAATTCCATATAGCGTTTCTTTAGGTTTAACTATGTGAAATTTATCACTGGCAACATCTACGTTAACAATATTTTTGCCGTAATTTTTATTAGGTACAATAATAATGGTATTGGGTTCCGGATATCGACTAATATCAGGGTTTAATCGAAGTAAATCTTTAAAGGAGATGTCATATTCTCTGGCAATACTTCTTATATTTTCGCCGCGTTTAACCGTGTAAGGAATGTACTTTTTTTGCTGCGCCATTGCTACGGCGCTAAACAAGAAAAGGCATATTAATAATAGTGTTATTCTTTTCATCTGTTTAAATTTTATTTTTTAGCGGTAACAGCTGCTGTTCGCCATTAATCATTCCTTCCTGTATCAAAATTTGTTATGCTCGTTTCATAAATTCTATTTAATTTAACAGTGGGTTATTCCCACTCAATAGTTGCCGGTGGCTTTGAGCTAATGTCATACACTACTCTATTAACGCCTTTTACGCCGTTTATTATTTTATTTGAAGTTTTTTGCAGAAATTCGTAAGGTAAATTCACCCAATCGGCGGTCATCCCGTCGGTAGATTCCACTGCACGTAACACCACTGCTTTTTCATAAGTTCGCTCATCACCCATTACGCCTACTGAGTTTACCGGCAATAACATGGCTCCCGCCTGCCAAACCTTATCGTACAACCCCCATTCTTTCAAACCATTAATAAAAATAGCGTCCACTTCCTGTAACATTTTAACTTTTTCGGCGGTGATATCTCCCAAAATTCTAATTCCCAATCCTGGTCCGGGAAAAGGATGTCTTCCCAGTAATTCAGCATCAATTCCTAAAGTAGCCCCAACTCTGCGCACCTCATCTTTAAATAACATACGCAATGGTTCCACAATTTTAAGCTTCATAAAATCGGGCAATCCGCCCACATTATGGTGTGATTTTATGGTGGCTGATGGTCCGCCACTTGCAGAAACAGATTCGATTACATCGGGATATATAGTGCCTTGTGCTAACCATTTCACTTCTTCAATCAAATGCGCTTCATCATCAAAAACTTCAATAAAAACCCTTCCGATAATTTTACGCTTACCTTCAGGATCCGATTCTCCTTTGAGCTCTTTCAAAAAACGTGCCGAAGCATCAACGCCTTTTACGTTCAAGCCCATGTGCTTGTATTGATCCAAAACATTTTCAAATTCGTTTTTTCGCAGCAACCCGTTATTTACAAAAATGCAATATAAATTTTTGCCTATGGCTTTGCTCAATAAAACTGCCGCCACAGTAGAATCTACACCTCCCGAAAGTCCGAGAACAACTTTATCATTGCCTATTTGCTTTTTTAAATTTTCAACAGTTGTTTCCACAAAAGAATCTGGTGTCCAGGTTTGGGCTACGCAGCTAATTTTTACCAGAAAATTTTCCAATATTTTTAATCCGTCTTTTGAATGATAAACTTCGGGGTGAAACTGAATCCCGTAGGTGTTTTCATTATTAATTTTAAAGGCTGCATTTTCTACGTCATGCGTACTTGCAATTAACTCACAATCCTCAGGCAATGCTACGATGGTATCGCTATGGCTCATCCAAACCTGGCTTCCCATATTAACACCCTCAAAAAAAAGTTCATCTGCTTTTATAAAAGAAAGGTTTGCCCTCCCGTATTCACGCGTGTTTGAAGCGCCTACTTTTCCGCCAAAGTTATGTGCCAAAAATTGAGCCCCATAACATACACCTAACAAAGGTTTTTTTCCCTTTATGGCAGATAAATCTGGATGTGGAGCGTCATCAGCTCTCACAGAATAGGGACTGCCTGAGAGAATTACAGCTTTATAATTTTCCACTTTAAAATTTTCACTATTGAAAGGAAAAATTTCACAAAAAATATTGAGTTCTCTAACTCTTCGAGCAATTAACTGCGTGTATTGCGAACCGAAATCTAAAATAAGTACCTTTTCTTGCATCCGCAAAAATAATATTAATTAAATAAACCATAATACTTTAGGTGCTTTTTTCTGAACAAAATAATTTTAGCACCTGGAAAGAGGCAAAAGGCAATGGAAAACAGGCAATAGGCAATGGAAAACAGGCAATAGGCAACAGGCAAAAGCAAAAAGTAAAAAAGCAGAAGGCGAAAGCTTATTATTAGAAGTTAAAACTCAAAATGAACAAATACACAAAACAACTCTAGGCACTTTAGGCATTCTTGGCACTACAGACTTAAAAGCGAAAAGTAAAAAAAGTCAATAGGGATTATAACTGCCTTTACTGTTTAATCGTTTTGCTTCGGCTTCGTTCAGCAATCTTTAATTTGATTATTTAATTGGCTAATTAACTAATTGCCTAATTGTTTAATTCGAAATTCATTTTGCGTTAGCGATTGGAGTGATATACTTTTTTGGCGTGAAACGTAGAAAAAGATATAACGAAAAGCGCGACCTGAAAGGGAACGCCCAAATTATTATTTATTTAAATTACGGCATTTTAAAACAATTATAGGCGCTTTAACCTTAAAACTAAACCTAAAAACTCCTTAAATTGAGCGATTTTGAACTCAAATAACTTCATTTAAAGCCTTTTCTAATTTTTAAACAACCTTGAAATTATAAAAACACACACAATCGATTTTTGGACTGTTTTTAGCTTCTTTAAGCCACTTTTTTTTAATAGGCAAATTGTTGATAACTTGCATTGCCATTGCTTTAAAACACGTTTAATTAGCTTGCTGATTTATTATATTTGTATCTTATAGAATTTACAATAATAAACAGACTTATAAATATGAGTGAAGAACCTAAAAAACAGAATTATACGGCCGATAGTATACAAGCTTTGGAAGGAATGGAGCATGTGCGTATGCGCCCATCGATGTACATTGGAGATATTGGCTTAAGAGGACTGCATCATTTGGTTTATGAAGTAGTTGACAACTCTATTGATGAAGCAATGGCAGGACATTGTGACGCTATAGATGTTGTTATAAATGAAAACAATTCAGTTTCCGTAAAAGACAACGGACGTGGTATTCCTGTGGGAATGCACAAAAAAGAAGGCGTTTCGGCGCTTGAAGTTGTTATGACAAAAATTGGTGCCGGAGGTAAATTTGACAAAGATTCCTATAAGGTTTCTGGTGGATTGCACGGTGTTGGTGTTTCTGTTGTAAATGCCCTTTCAGAACATTTAAGAGCAACCGTATATTTAGACGGGAAAATTTGGGAACAAGAATATTCAAGAGGAAAAGCATTGTACCCTGCAAAAATAATTGGGGACAGTGATGACAAAGGAACTTTGATTACCTTTTTGCCGGACACCACTATTTTTACACAAACCATTGAATTTAATTACGATACTTTAGCAACAAGGTTGCGGGAACTTTCCTTTTTAAATAAAGGAATTACACTAACTTTAACAGACAAAAGGGTTTTAGATGATGAGGGTAACCTTATCACTGAAACATTTCACAGTGATGAAGGATTGCCTGAATTTATAAGATATTTGGACGCTACCCGTGAACCATTAATCTCCAGAGTAATTTCCATGGAAGGGGAAAGAAACGACATTCCTGTTGAAGTTGCTATGGTTTACAACACCTCGTATACCGAAAATTTACATTCATATGTGAACAATATCAACACCATTGAAGGAGGAACGCATTTGGCAGGTTTTAGACGCGGATTAACAAATACGCTTAAAAAGTATGCTGAAACCTCTGGGTTGTTGGATAAACTTAAGTTTGAAATTGCCGGAGACGATTTCCGTGAAGGATTGACGGCAATTATTTCTGTTAAAGTTGCAGAACCGCAGTTTGAAGGACAAACAAAAACAAAATTAGGAAACCGTGAAGTTACCTCCGCAGTCAGTCAGGCTGTTTCTGAAATGTTACAAAATTATTTGGAAGAAAATCCGAGTGATGCCAAAATCATTGTTCAGAAAGTAATTTTAGCGGCGCAGGCTCGTCATGCTGCCAAAAAAGCACGTGAAATGGTGCAACGCAAAACAGTCATGTCTATTGGTGGTTTGCCCGGCAAATTAAGCGATTGTTCAGAAACTGATCCTGACAAATGTGAAATTTTCTTAGTTGAGGGAGATTCTGCAGGGGGTACAGCGAAGCAAGGACGTGACCGTGCTTTTCAAGCAATTTTACCATTAAGGGGTAAGATTTTAAATGTTGAAAAAGCGATGCAACACCGGGTTTTTGAAAACGAAGAGATTAAAAACATGTATACCGCTTTGGGGGTTTCCATCGGTACTGAGGAAGATCCAAGAGCTTTAAATATGGATAAGCTTAGATATAACAAAGTTGTTATTATGTGTGATGCCGATGTTGACGGAAGCCACATTGCAACCTTGATTTTGACATTTTTCTTCAGATATATGAAAGAATTGGTTGAAAACGGACATATTTATATTGCAACACCTCCTTTATACCTTGTGAAAAAAGGCCAAAAAAAGGAATATGCATGGAGCGATGACCAACGCGATTTAATTGTACAAAATATGGGTAGCGGCAGCTCCATACAACGTTATAAAGGTCTTGGAGAAATGAACGCCGAGCAACTTTGGGATACTACCATGAACCCTGAATTCAGAACACTCAGACAAATTACTATTGATAATTTAACTGAGTCAGACAGAGTTTTCTCTATGCTCATGGGTGATGAAGTTCCACCTCGTAGGGCATTCATTGAAAAAAATGCGAAATATGCAAATATTGATGTCTAATTAAAAATGAGTACCTAAATTGCCTAAAATATTAGGTACTTAGAATTATATTATTTTTAAAAAAAAGAGGCTGCCACAAAAGGCAGCCTCTTTTTTTGTTATAAATTTTGCAGTAAAACCTTTCTTCATATCTTTACAATTGATTTTAAACCCCTATCATGAAAAAAACACCTCTATTATTACTTCTATTTTTACTGAGTTTTTCAGTAAAATCACAAGATTTAGAATTGCTGCTATTGGCAAAAGACGATTCAAATTTATTGATAAAAAATTATATGACGCCCGTTATGGAAGGAATGCTGTATAGTTTAAATGACGGATGGTATCATACCGCAAAAACCCATAAAAAACTTGGTTTTGACATCACCATAAGCGCAAATGCGGCCATAGTTCCAAATTCTTCAAAAACATTCCAATTCAATGCAAATGATTATCGGTACTTATCATTGGAAAGTGGAGACAGCAAAATGCAAACAGTTATGGGAGAAGACAATAAAAGCGTTATCACAGTTAGAATCCCTGAAGCTGGGGATTATAAAGTTGCTCAATTTTCTTTGCCTGACGGAATTGGTAATGATTTGCCTTTAAACGCAGTTCCTTCTCCAATGATACAGGCTAGTGTGGGAATACCTCTTAACACAGATATCAGCATCCGTTATTTACCAAAAATTAATACCGATGATGTTGAAGGAAATTTAATAGGTTTTGGAATAAAACACAATTTAATGCAATATTTTGGACCTGTAGAAAAATTGCCTTTAAATGTTGCTTTGTTTGCAGGTTTTACCTCCATGGATGCCACATATAATTTAGGAAATGTTTCTACTGGATTTGCGGGCAGCAATCAGGAAGCTGCATTCAAGCTAAATGCCTATACCATACAAACAATTGCTTCCTTGGATTTTCCCCTTATTTCATTGTATGGTGCAATTGGATATGACAAAGGAACCTCAACCTTAAAATTAAATGGCACTTATGAATTGACATATACTTACGAAGGTAGCAACAACTCGATAACAGAGTCCGTTACAAACCCCATAAATATGGATTTTAATGCGAATGGTGTTAGAGGAACTTTAGGGGCAAGATTAAATATTGGGTTCTTTAAAATCTTTGGAGATTATACCATAAAAGAATACAATACTGTAACAGCCGGAATCGCATTTAGTTTTAGGTAAGCGCCCCAAATATATTAAAATTACACAATTAATATATTTTAGACCAAAAATTTAAAAGGACTGCTTATTTGCAGTCTTTTTTTTGTCATAAATATCACTTCCTTTTCCCATAAAAATTCGTAAATTTGGATTAATTTTATTATAAATAAACAATACATTAGATATGAAAGTAACAGTAGTAGGAGCAGGTGCTGTAGGCGCAAGTTGTGCTGAGTACATCGCTATTAAAAATTTCGCCTCGGAAGTGGTACTGGTTGACATTAAAGAAAATTATGCTGAAGGTAAGGCTATGGATCTTATGCAAACAGCATCATTAATGGGATTTGACACTAAAATTACAGGTGCAACAAATGATTATTCAAAAACGGCTGGCAGTGAAGTTGCAGTAATTACAAGCGGGATCCCTAGAAAACCTGGAATGACTCGTGAAGAACTTATTGGAATTAATGCTGGAATTGTAAAATCGGTTGTCGAAAGTTTACTTAAACATTCTCCAAAAGTGATTATTATTGTAGTGAGCAACCCAATGGACACTATGGCTTATTTGGCGCATAAAGTTGCCGGAATTGCAAAAAACAGAATTATTGGAATGGGAGGTGCTTTAGACAGTGCGCGTTTCAGATATCGATTGGCTGAAGCATTAGGTTGCCCACAATCAGATGTGGATGGAATGGTAATTGGCGGTCACAGTGATACTGGTATGATTCCTTTAGCGCGTTTAGCTGTTAGAAACAGCGTGTTAGTTTCCGAATTTTTATCAACAGAGCGTTTGGTTCAGGTGGTAGAAGACACCAAAGTTGGCGGCGCAACATTAACAAAAATGTTGGGTACAAGCGCTTGGTATGCACCAGGTGCAGCAGTTTCTTCCATGGTTCAGGCAATTGTGAATGACCAAAAGAAAATGTTCCCTTGTTCCGCTTTATTGGATGGTGAATATGGAATGAAAGACATTTCAATAGGTGTGCCTTGTATTATTGGCAAAAACGGAATTGAAAAAATTGTTGAAATTGATTTAACCGACGCAGAAAAAGCAAAGCTTAAAGAAAGCGCTGCAGGCGTTAGAGCCGTAAACGATTTGTTGGTATAACAGCATTTCTTAAATATAAATTTAAAACTCCTCAAAACTTAGGTTTTGGGGAGTTTTTTTAGTTCCTATTTTAGTATAATTTATTGTTGGTATATTGCACTGAAAAATATTAAACACTTTTTTTGATGATTTGATTTTCTTAATTTATGCTCAGTTGAGCAAAACTTAAAAATCTTTCAAAGTAGTCCCAATCGCCAATAAACCAAATCCGCCTATAAGCAACCACAAACTATATTGCGATATAAATTCAATCTGAACAAAATGGCCTACTATTCCTAAAATCCCAATTATCAATGAAATAATCCATAAATTCTTTTTTGGTGCAGATGGTTTCATATATTATTATTTTTTTGTTTATAAAATCAAATTTAGGTTTTTTAACAATACTGTAATCATTTATAATTGAATTGCTGAAAAACTTAACAAACAATTTAATAAAATAGCTTCTCTTTTTGTTTTAAAAATTATGCCTCAACCCATTGGAGATGTATTTAAAACCTGTATAAATTAACCTGTTTCTTTTACAATCCTTTTGCTGAAATTTTTTTAAATGTTCATCAAATAGCCTCTGTTTCATCTAATTTTTAACTATTTTTGAATACTTAACGACGGCATTTCAGAAACTGTCGTTATAAACAATCAATTGGCCACACCACTAATATTAAACTGACGAGCAAGAAATGAGAATTTTACTATTAATAGGGACAGGAAGTTTTATTGGAGGCGTTTTACGATATGTTCTTGCACAATTTATTCAAACAAAGTTTCTTTCCACTTTCCCTTTCGGAACTTTAGGCATAAATATTATAGGAAGTTTCGCCATCGGTCTTGTCTTTGCACTAAGTGAAAGAACCAACATGACTCCTGAAATGCGGCTATTTCTTGCAACCGGAATTTGTGGCGGTTTCACCACATTCTCCGCTTTCTCTAACGAATCTTTCGGTTTATTGCGTGACGGACAACTTTTATATGCTTCTGCTTACATTACCTCCAGTGTTTTGTTTGGTGTACTTGCAACATTTTTTGGATACTCACTTCTTAAACTTATCTAATCATGAAAAATAATCCTAACGCCAAATTGCTTCGCATCTTCATCGGTGAATCTGACAAAATAGGTTATAAAACACTTTATGAAACCATTGTTTTTGAGGCAAAGAAAAAAGGGCTTTCAGGAGCAACTGTAACAAGAGGCATTATGGGTTTTGGAGCAAACAGTAAAATTCATACGTCAAAACTTCTTGAAATTTCTTCTGATCTCCCTATAGTAATAGAGATTGTTGACACCAATGAAAAAATTAAAGATTTTACAAAGATTGTTGAAAATCTATTTGAGCAATCAAAATCAGGAGGGCTAATCACCCTTGAGAAAGCGGAAATAATCAGATACAAAGCTGGCAAATAAATTATTTATTCCCATACAAATTAACGAATAGTATTTTTGTCATTAAGAAATAGCTATTTCTTACGCGCATTATATTTATCCATTATTTTGAGAGTTTTCTCAATAGGCAGCGCTTCCATCACTCTTCCTTTTTGACCTTTTATATCAGTCGCCATAAAAAGCGAATTATAGATTGCTTCTTCTGTAGCTTCAACAACTGCAAGAAAAAGAGGTGACATATAATCATTAGAAACTTCGATAACAGTTTTTTCTATTTCTTCTGAATCATAAGAAATAAGGAGTTTGGGGTGCGTACTAAATGCAATACTATAATCGCCACTGCCATTAGATGAAAAAGATCCCACTTTGCCGAATGCCAGAAAAGAACGCTTTGCCAAACGTTTTAAGTTTCTGGAAGATAATGGTGCATCTGTAGCAATTACTATCATGCAAGAACCATCTACTACGTATGGAACATCTTCTGCCATATAAAAATTGTTTAGTTCTTCTCCTACCGGAGCGCCATTTATATTTAGTATTCCACCAAAATTGGTTTGAACAAGAACCCCAATTGTATAGCCTCCTTTTTCTTTTGGAAGTACACGAGATGATGTACCTATACCTCCTTTAAAACCTAAGCATCTTGTTCCCGTACCAGCACCTACATTTCCTTCTTCAACAGCCTCTGTTGTGGCTGAGTTGATTGCTTCCATTACGTCCACACTTTTTACATGACGTCCTCTAATATCATTCAGCCAGCCATCATTGGTTTCACCTACAACAGGATTGACAGATCTGATTTTGGTGTTTTCAGGGATTGACAAGGTGTAATCTATTAACGCATTTGCCACTAGAAAAGCGTTGAGCGTATTGGTTAAAGCTATTGGTGTTTCTATATTGCCTAATTCTTCAATTTGTGTAGTTCCTATAGCTTTGCCAAATCCATTACCTACAAATACTGCGGCTGGAACTTTCTCCTGAAATATATTTCCCTGATGTGGCAAGATTACTGTAACACCTGTACGAATAGAATCACCAACTATAAGTGTTTTTTGACCTACACTAACGCCCTTGACATCAGTAATGGCATTTAAACGGCCTGGCGTAAGGATACCGGATTCTATACCCAATTCTCTTGATCTTAATTTTTTTTGAGCTTGAGCCCCTAAAGGGAAACTTAGCATAGCGATAAAAAGAATTATAAATTTATACATTTATTAAAGAGGTTTTAATTTGTTAGGATTAGAGTGTAGTACCAACGCTCTAGCCAGAACATTGGTTGGATCTATGGTTATCAAATCATTTATCACTGTTTCTGTTATTGCTAGAGGTATTTCCGTACAGCCAAGAATCACAGCTTGAGCTCCTTGCGCTTTTAAAAACGAAATGCCTTCTAATAAATTTTTTCTTGCTTTCGGGTGAATAGGATTGGAGATGGTTTTAATTCCATAGGTTGAATGGTAAATTCCGGGATGAATCAGATTTTCCTGCATTTCTAATGAAGGCACAATTACCTCATATCCTTTTGATTGTAATGCTTTGGTATAAACGCCACTTTTATAGGTTCCGGTAGTTGAGAGCACACCAACTTTATTTATGTTTGGATAATTGATACCTATAAATGAGACCGTCTCTTCTATCATATTCAAAACGTTAATAGTGGCTTCAGATTTTTTTAATTGAAGTTGAATAATACTGAAAATTTTTTCTGAGTGAGCGGTATTACAAGGAATACCGGCAACAGTAGCTCCAACATCTTGTAGTTTAAAAAGTACTTCTGCAATGGCAATGGCAGGATTTTCTTTTATATTACCAATCAAGTACTCTGTTCGATCTTCAATTTTTGATGATGCGGATATTAGTATGGCATCAAGGTATTCCTGATCGCAGTTTGCCAGAGTATTATCAAATACTTTTTTAAGTAAATCTATTCCGGAATAAGGTCCGACACCACCAACAATACCAATCATTTATATTAATTTTTATTAAATCTCGGAAATTTTTCACGCAATATCTAATAGTCTATTTTACAATTGAATTTATATGTTGAATCATAAAAATAACGCACACAAAACCAAGAAATCAAAGATATAAATTTTACATTAAGAACCGTTAATGTCCAATAAAAAAGAAGCTTAAACGAAGTTGGGCTTTTTCAAATCTGGTTAGTTTTTACATAACTCATCTATTCAATTACATACATTTGATGAAATTTCTATAAAACACTGAAAAAGAATGGATTATTTACAAACCTAAAAACGAACAGCTAGCGTTTTTCTGACACCTTGTTCTTTAAAACAAAAAATAGTAATCAATTAAAAATCAAATAGATAAAAAACGAAATTAGCTATTTTTATTTTTTATAAGACATTAATAATTTTAAATAAAAAAGGTTTACTCATAAAAGAGCAAACCTTCATTAAATCCATCTTCGATTTATAATTTATTTATAAAATAATTACGACAATCCCGAAATTACGCCATTATTGTCAATGGTCATACCTTCAGAAGCAGGAACTCCAGGCAACCCAGGCATCCGCATCATTTCACCCAAAATTGGAACTATAAATCCGGCACCAGAAGAAATTTCAATTTCCCGAACCGTTACAGTAAATCCTTTTGGTCTTCCCAAAATGGTTTCATTATCCGTAAATGATTTTTGGGTTTTAGCCATACAAATAGGTAAATTATTAAGGTCGAGCCTATCAATTCTTTTTAAATTTAACAATGCCTTTTTTTCAAAATCAACGCCATCAGCACCATAAATTTCTTTGGCAATTTTTTCAATTTTTTCTCTTACCGGTGTATTCCAATCATATAATGGTTTAAATTCCGATAGATTAACTTCAACCACTTTTACAACGGCTTCCGCTAATTTTACAGTTCCGCTTCCTCCTTTTGCCCAACCTTCAGAAACAACCGCCTGAACACCTAATGCAGTACATTTATCAATAACATAATCCACCTCTTCTTTAGAGTCACTTATAAAAGCGTTAATTGCGACAACAGGCTCAATATTAAATTTTCTAATGTTTTCGATATGTTTTTCCAGGTTACAAAAACCTTTTTTTACAAATTCAAGATTTGGCGTATTGTACTCCTCTTTTTTCGCACCACCATGGTGACGTAATGCCCTGATTGTAGCAACCAGCACAATCGCTTTTGGACTTAAATTAGCAGCTACACATTTGATGTTTAAAAATTTTTCAGCGCCTAAATCAGCGCCAAAACCCGCCTCGGTAACTACATAATTTGACAAAGAAAGTCCCATTTTAGTAGCAATAATGGTATTGGTTCCCTGAGCAATATTCGCAAACGGTCCGCCATGAATAATGGCTGGGTTTTCTTCCAGTGTTTGCACCAAGTTGGGCTTAATTGCATCTCTCAACAAAATTGCCATTGCATTCTCGGCTTTTAAATCACGAGCAAAAATTGGCTTATTGTCGAATGTAAATCCAATAAAAATATCTCCCAAACGCTTTTTTAAATTTTCAAAATTGGTTGCCATACATAAAATGGCCATCACTTCAGAAGCCGGAGTAATGTTAAACCCATCTTCTCTGGGAATTCCGTTCACTGTGCCTCCAAGCCCAATAACTATATTACGCAAAGCCCTATCGTTCATATCAATAACGCGTTTCCAAACCACAGTTCTTGCATCAAGTTTAAGATTGTTTGTTTTGCTTTGTAGATTATTGTCGATTAATGCCGACAATAAATTATTTGCCTTTTCCACGGCATTAAAATCACCTGTAAAATGAAGATTTATATCTTCCATTGGAACTACTTGTGAATAACCGCCACCGGCGGCTCCACCTTTAATTCCAAAAACAGGTCCTAGTGATGGCTCCCGAAGTACCACCATAGCTTGTTTTCCAATTTTATTCAATCCTTCCGTTAACCCTATAGAAACAGTTGTTTTTCCTTCCCCTGCCGGTGTTGGGGTAATCGCTGTAACCAAAATCAAATTATTCTTTTTGATTTTTTCTTCATCAATAAAACTTAAAGGCAGCTTGGCCTTGTATTTACCATACATTTCCATATCGTCTTCATCAATTCCTAACTTGGCAGCAATTTCTTTTATATGTAATAATTTTTTTTGCTGCGCTATTTCTATATCTGATAAATGTTTCATTTTTTTAAAAATTTTGTAACAAATATATAAAATTCATTGTTCAAAATAGTCATAAATATGGATATGGTAAATTACCTATAATAAAAGAAAAAAAGAATTGTCAGTTCCTATTTGAAATTATATATTTGCACGTTAATTACAAATGAATTTTTTATAAAATAAATTTAAGATGCAAAACAAAGGACTTATAAAGTTATTCGCTATTCTATTCGGATTAGTAAGTTTATATCAACTATCATTTACTTGGTTTTCCAATGGTGTTGAAAATAAAGCAAAAGTTTACGCAGAATCTAAATCTGAAGACGGTAGAGAAATAGCCAGATTAGAAAGGGCATATTTAGACTCTATTGCAAATTATCCAGTTATAGATATAGGTTTTGCACAATTTAGCTATAATGAAATTAAAGACAAACAACTAAACTTAGGATTAGACCTTAAAGGCGGTATTAATGCTATTTTACAAGTTTCTGTTAAGGATATTCTAATTGGATTGTCAAACAATTCAAAAAACCCAACGTTTAATGAAGCGTTGGCAAAAGCCTCTGAAGCCCAAAAAAGTAGTGATGACACCTTTTTAAATTTATTTTTTATCGAATTTAAAGAATTAAGTGACGGAAAGGTTAAATTAAGTGACCCAAGTATTTTTGGAAACAAATCGTTACGTGAAAAAATAAACTTTAAATTAACGGATGAAGAAGTAAAACCAATTATTGAAGCTGAAATTTCAGGTTCCATCAATACTGCTTTTGAAGTTTTAAGAAGTCGTATCGATAAATTTGGTGTTACACAGCCAAACATTCAAAGAATTGGAAATTCAGGACGTATTTTAATTGAATTGCCAGGAGCAAAAGATATTGACCGTGTTAAAAAATTATTGCAAAGCACAGCTGAATTAGAGTTCTGGGAAGTATATTCAAATCAAGAAACTGCAAATTTCTTTTTTCAAGCCAACTCAGTTGTTGAAAATTTATTAAAAGAAGATACTAAATTAGACACTACAGCTGTAAAAGAAAATATCGATGATTTATTGGGAGCTGTTTCTGATTCCTTAGCGACTAAAAAAACGAATAATTTATTCTCTGTTTTTACACCAAGTGTCCCTCAGTCCGAAAACCAAGTATCCTCAGTAATAGGAACTGCTAAAGTAGCTGATACAGCCAAGGTAAATGACTATTTAGCCATGTCAGAAATTAGATCATTACTTCCTAATGAAATGAAGTATGCTAAATTTCTTTGGGATGCAAAACCATTTTCTGCAACGGCAACTGGTACCAATGAAAATACCGAGTTAATTTATTTATACGGGATTAAATCTAATCGTGAAGACATTGCGCCAATTGAAGGCGATGTAATTGAAGATGCAAGTCAAGAGTACGGGCAAACTAGTGCTCCTGAAGTTAGTATGACCATGAATGCATCTGGAACAAAACTTTGGGGAAAAATGACTACAGACAATGTAGGCAAATTTGTTGCTGTTGTCTTAGATGATTATGTTTATACTGCGCCTTCAGTGAATACGGCCATTTTAAATGGAAGAACTTCTATTTCTGGCGGAAGTATGACAGTTGAAGAAGCCCAGGATATTGCTAACGTATTAAAAGCAGGTAAATTACCGGCTGCAGCACATATTATTCAATCTGAAATTGTTGGTCCATCATTAGGGCAACAAGCTATTGACAGCAGTATGTCCTCTTTCTTTTTAGCATTGCTCATTGTTTTTGCCTGGATGATTTTTTATTACGGTAAAGCAGGTATAATAGCTGATTTTGCTTTAATTGTAAACCTTTTATTTATTTTTGGTGTTTTAACAGCATTCGGAGCAGTTTTAACTTTACCCGGAATTGCAGGTATCATTTTAACTATAGGTATCGCGGTTGACGCCAACGTAATTATATATGAAAGGATTAAAGAGGAATTGAGTCATGGAAAAGGCCTTAAGGCATCCATAAAATACGGATTTAGTTATGACGGTGCATTTTCAGCCATTTTAGATGCCAACGTTACTTCATTATTAACAGGTATCATTTTGTATGTTTTTGGAACAGGCCCGGTAAAAGGATTTGCTTACACCTTTATTGTAGGTATAATAACTTCTTTGTTTACCGCAATTTTTATAACTCGTTTGTTAATTGATTGGTATGCGAACAAAGGAAAAACATTCACATTTAATACAAACATCACAAAAAAATGGTTTACCAAAATTAATGTGGATTTTTTGAAATTAAGAAAGCCAGCTTATATATTTTCAGGTGTTTTAATTTTATTTAGTATTTATTCATTATATACTAACAGTTTAAACTACGGAGTTGATTTTGTTGGTGGTAGATCATATGTTGTAAAATTCGATAGAGCAATGAGCGCTACAGATGTGGCTGTTTCATTAAAAGACGTATTTGGTGATGCTCCGGAGGTGAAAACCTACGGTGATGTGAGTCAATTAAAAATTACCACCAAATATAAAATCGAATTAGAAGACAAGGAAATTGATGATGAAGTACAAAATTTATTATATACAGGTTTAAAACCATATAACCCAGCCGCACTTACTTTAGAAGAATTTAAACCAGGTTACGATGGCGCAAAATCAATTGGTATTTTAAGTTCCATAAAAGTTGAGCCAACCATTGCCGATGATATTAAAACGGCTGCAGGTTGGGCTATTTTAGGGTCACTCTTAGTTATATTCCTTTATATTTTAGTGCGATTTAGAAAATGGCAATACAGTTTAGGCGCTATTGTTGCATTATTTCATGATGTGCTTATTGTATTTGGTGTATTTTCTATATTTTATAAAATATTACCTTTTGATATGGAGATTGGACAATCTTTTATTGCCGCCATATTAACAGTTTTAGGATATTCAATAAATGATACGGTTATTGTTTATGACAGAATTCGTGAGTTCTCCAAAACACATACTTCTTGGACTTTTTATAAGGTTATAAATACCGGTTTAAATAGTACAATGGGTAGAACGATAAATACTTCATTAACTACATTACTGGTATTGATTGCCATATTTATATTTGGAGGAGATTCCATAAAAGGATTTATGTTCGCATTAATTATTGGTATTGGCGTTGGTACTTATTCTTCTTGGTTTATTGCCTCTCCAATATTGTATGATACCACTAAAAAATTAGATAAAGTAAAAACTACAAAATAATACCTATTTCAACTACAAACTGCAAAACCGTTTTGAGTAGTCAAAACGGTTTTTGTATTTCAAATTAGCAAATAAAACAGAATTAAGGGCTAATATTATTTATTGATTGTTAAATTTGTAACAAAGCATAAAAATGAGCATTATTAAATTACACAATACCTATTTTAAAAAATACATATCAAAAGAAAAAATTGCTGAAGCCATAGATTCAATGGTTGAACAAATTACTGAAGACTGTAAAGGCGAAACACCGGTTTTTATCGGAATATTAAATGGTTCATTCATGTTTGTTGCCGATTTGGTTCGTAAATACAACTACAACTGTACCGTTTCATTTGTAAAATTGGCTTCTTATGAAGGCACTAGTTCTACTGGAAAAATAAAACAGTTAGTGGGTTTAAACGAAGATTTGGAAGGGAAAACAGTTATTATTTTAGAAGATATTATTGACACAGGAAATACGCTTCAGGAAATTTATGACATATTTAGTGATAGAAAATTAAAACAACTTAAAATAGCCACCTTATTTTTTAAACCAGATGTGTTTAAAAAAGAATTGCAAATAGATTATATCGGAATTTCAATTCCAGATAAATTTATAATCGGTTACGGTTTAGATTATGATGGCTTAGGCAGAAATCTTGCCAATATTTATCAACTTACCACCCCCCCAAAAATGAAAAACATTGTTTTATTCGGGCCTCCGGGCGCAGGAAAAGGAACGCAAGCAGATATGCTTAAAGAAAAATACAAACTTATCCATATTTCAACAGGTGACGTTTTCCGTTCCAATATCAATAACAAAACAGAACTTGGAATATTGGCAAAATCCTTTATGGAAAATGGTGATTTGGTTCCTGATAAAGTCACTATCGATATGCTGAAGGCTGAAGTTGATAAAAATCCAAATGCAAACGGGTTTATATTTGACGGATTTCCGCGCACTAAATCCCAAGCAAAGGCTTTAGACAAATTTTTAGAAGAAAAAGGGGAACTCATTAGTGGCATGGTTGCATTGGAAGTACCTGAAAATTTATTGGTTACTCGCTTGTTGGAACGCGGTAAAATTAGCGGAAGAATCGATGATCAGGACGAAAGTAAAATTCGAAATCGATTTAACGAATACAATACAAAAACGGCAGTTTTAAAGGATTATTACCAACTTCAAGGTAAATATTTTGGTGCAAACGGCGTAGGAACCATTGATGATATTACCAAACGATTATCGGAAATAATTGATCAATTATAGAAAAATATTTTTTGGTAAATTGACAAAGAGTTAAATTTTCACTTTCAAAATTGTACCTTTGCGCGCTTAAACCCAAACTTGGGTAAACAATTTTATACGAAAATGACTGAAGAAAATTTTGTTGATTATGTAAAAGTTTACGCCTCTTCCGGCAAAGGAGGGCGTGGTTCCACACATTTACACAGGGAAAAATATATTGATAAAGGTGGGCCGGATGGTGGAGACGGCGGTCGCGGCGGACATATTGTTGTTCGTGGAAATAAAAACATGTGGACACTTTTTCCGCTAAAATTTAAAAAACACTTCAAAGCCGACCACGGTGGCGATGGCAGTAAGCAGCGAAGTACCGGAAAAGACGGTAAAGATGTTTATATTGAAGTTCCTATGGGAACCATTATTAGAGATGGGGAAACACAGGAAATTTTATTTGAAATTACGCATGAAAACCCAGAGCAGCATTTACTTGAAGGTGGAATGGGCGGATTGGGAAACTGGAATTTCAGATCGTCAACACGTCAAACTCCAAGATTCGCACAGCCAGGTATTGATATGAAAGAAGGCTGGTTTCAATTAGAATTAAAGATATTGGCTGATGTTGGTTTGGTTGGTTTTCCAAATGCTGGAAAATCTACGCTACTTTCTGTTCTTACAGCCGCTAAGCCTAAAATTGCTGATTATCCTTTTACTACATTAAAACCCAATTTGGGTATTGTGGAATATCGTGATTTTCAAACATTTGTAATGGCTGATATCCCAGGGATAATTGAAGGTGCTGCAGAAGGAAAAGGCTTGGGACATCGATTTTTACGCCATATTGAAAGAAATTCTATTTTATTGTTTTTAATTCCTGCCGATTCTGACGATATTCAAAAAGAATATACTATTTTATTGAATGAATTAAAACAACACAATCCTGAATTGCTGGATAAAAACAGGGTGCTTGCAATTTCAAAATCCGATTTATTGGATGATGAATTAAAAGAAGAAATTATCAAGGAATTACCTAAAGGAATTAAAACCCTTTTTATTTCATCGATTGCCCAACAAGGCCTAATGGAATTAAAAGACACCTTATGGAAAATGCTTAACGATTAAATTAGGTTGCTACTATTTAAACAGTTTGGGTAATATGCCAATGCATAAAGTCACCTAAAATATTTCATTAAAAAAGGAGTGGTGTCAAAACACCACTCCTTTTTTAATTATGATAATCATTCTTACAATCGACCTTATTTTGCAAAATGACAGTGCTATTCCACTCTTTTATATATTTTATCACCAGTTTCATCTTCCACTTTTAAATTGCCTTGCAAGTCCAATTCAAGCAACCGAGGTTGTTTAAAAGCTGCCCATTTTATAATAAATAAATTGGGAATAGATGTTTTATAAATGACCGCAAATTCAAATTTTTCATCACCACCAGCAAAAGCGTAATAACCTTCCTTGGCCGAAATTTCACATTCACCCCATTTATCGACAAAATATTTGCCTTCAATTAAATTAACTACAGGACTAACGAATGATTTTACCGGCTCATTTTTAGCTTCATTCGTCTCTTTAACAACAATTTGTTTTGCCACTTCCATAGGTGGAATATCCTTTACCTCCTGAACTTCCTTTACAGCAACTATAGGCACAATTTTCTTTACTGCAGGTTTCTGAATTTTCACCTTCTTTTCTGTATTAACTTTTTCATCGGCAGCTAAAGTACCATCATACGCATATTTCAAATCTTCAAGGTCAACAAATGCATTTCTTAGGGCTTCGTGATATGCCATTTTATAATTCTTTTCTCTCGACTTTCCTTCTTCGGTTGAAAAAACCACTTGATTATAACAATCTGATAAATCAATTCTAAGTTTTGTACTTAATAAACTTGGGATATCATTTACGGAAACGTTTAATGTCAAACATCTATTATTGGCCAAATCATCCGGTAAAGTATCATCCATGAAAAATACAGTAAAACCAGCACGTTCAAATAAAAATTTAGTGAGCGAATTCAGCTGATACTGATCTGATGATTTTTGAAATTCAAATTGTTTTGGCACTAAAATATATTTATACGAATTGATGCTTTTTTGCGCATAACTAATCGAACTGCTAAGCAGTAAAAATAAAAAACAGGTTGAAAATAATTTATTCATAATTATAATATTTTAAAATCGGAAGCATCCTATTTTTGTAAATGTACTGACTTAACTTGTTATTTTAAAAAAAGTTACTGCTGTCAAAGTTTATAAATAGTGTTTTATTTCAACTAAATTAGTAATCGATTTAATATTTTCAGAAACAGGTTGTTCGTTAAAATTACAGAAAATAACATCGAAGCCTGCATCTTTAGCGCCCATAATATCGGCTTCCCAATTGTCGCCAATCATCATAGATTCTTCGGAAACTGCATTTGTCAAGGCCAAAGCATATTCAAAAATTACACGATTTGGTTTTTTTACACCAGCATCTTCAGAAGTGATTATTTTATCAAAATATTTATTAAGCCCTGAATTTTTTATCTTTTTAGACTGTACTTCGTTAAATCCGTTGGTAATAATATGCAGTTTATAATTCACATACAAATGTTCTAAAATTTCGTGAGTGCCTTCAAATAATTGATTATTGTTAGGAAGTACATCAATATAGCCTATTGATAAATCTTCGATTAATTGAATATCAACCTTATGATTTAATTTTACAAAAGTATCTTTTAACCTGCCTAATCTAAGTTCTTCTTTTGATATTTTTTCATCACGGTATAATTTCCAATAATCCTCATTAATTCCCCTATAATAATTCAAAAACTTCTGAAGTTCAACTTTTACTTTATGTTTTTTAAAAATAGTTTCAAATGCAATATTAGAATTTGTTTCGAAATCCCACAGCGTGTGATCCAAATCGAAGAATATGTGCTTAATGTGTTTCATTTATTTTTTTGGACAATTTACTTAAATTGCTTTTAAAATTAAACAATAATGAACATCTTTTTCCTGAAAATTGAAGAATTGGGCTACTTCTTAAATTACGGTTGCTTTATAAATATTGGTCCACCCATTCCAATACTCATTTTCACATAAAGTATCATTATGAAAAACCGAGATAAATGTTCCGTTCACTTTTTGCACTTCATTTTTTAATTCCAAAATCTTCGCCAAACTTTCTGCATTTGAAAGTTCCATATGCTCTTTTAAAGTAACATCCATGACCGCATAAGGAAATATTTTTAAGGGTGTCTGACTTTCAAAATCTAAATCATAAAAATAAAATGGCGAGCAAGTGCTTGCCCTAAAACCAACGGATTTTTCAAAGCCCATTGTATAATCTTCCTTCAAATCTAAATCTATTAAATTTTGATAAGTCTCAGGCAAACTTAAACGCAAATAATGCTGGCTCGAACAGGTTATCGGCCTATTGATAATGTTTTCTAATCTTAATTTTTCCTTTTTCAACATTACTGCATCATTAAAAGTAAAATAGGAGAATAGTAAACCAACCTTTGAATAATCGGCAACCGATTTTATTAATGATTTAAGATTGATATTTGAAGATGAAACATTTTTATCGAAAGTAGTATAATCCCCGATTAAAAAGAAAAAAATCGTATCCACCTTAAACTCATTTTTAATTTTCAACAACGTTGAAAAAGTGTTATAAGGATCTGTTTTGAAATTCAAAACAGTTAACATTCTGTTCCGAAAATGTATAAATTGTAAACTCAATAAATCCCTTAAGGAACCACCAACTGTTCTCACTAAACCTTTATGCTTATAAATGAAAGCCACATTTACATTAATTGCTGATATTGACTTAAATTCTCTTGTGATATAATTATAATTTGGAAATTTAATTTTTAACAGTTCCAAAAACTTAAAAGCCCAAATATCAACCACTGGTTTTTCCAGAAATCCATTTTTAAAGGCCAAACTTTCGGCTACTGTAAATCGTTCATGCACATCTCTTACATGTGGCAAATACTCTTCATACCTGCTTATTAAATAAAAACTTGCCGCAAAAATATCAAATGGAATTGTTGAAGATTCCCCTGCAGGAAAAAAACACGGAATCTCTTCCCAGTTATGAATCTTGATGTCAATATCATTAATACCCTGCTCAAATAACAAATCGTGGCTTCTAATGAAAAATTCAGAACCCAAAGGTGCTTTTGAATAAGTTATTTTTGGCCCGTTATGTGCCACAAATTCATTAACTTTGGTAGTAAATGTTACGGGAATTTTAAGTATTCTGCCAAAAAAATGTTTAAAGATGTAGTTAAGTCTTGGTGTGATTTTATGTGTATAAATGAGTAACATTCCCTTTTTTTAGTTAAGTTCAATTGCCTGTCCTTTGTGAAATTCTATGTCCATAAGTCGAAAATCTTACCTCACATTATATTTTGATCGGCAAAGCTAAAATACGCATTTTCTGTTATAATGAGATGATCCAACACTTTTATATCAAGCGTTTCTCCGGCCAGTTTCAATTTATTGGTTATGGATTTATCTGCCTGGCTCGGTTGCAATTTACCGGAAGGATGATTGTGACACAAAATTATAGCCGTTGAAAACAGTTCAATCGCTTTTTTAAATACCAATCTAACATCTACAAAAGTACCTGTTAATCCGCCTTTGCTTAATTGTTCTTTATGCAAAACTTTATTGGAATTATTTAAATAAACAATCCAAAATTCCTCGTGCTGAAGTTCTCCAATGAAAGGCTGCATCAAATTAAAAATGGCTTCGCTACTATTAATTTGAGGTAATTCCAATGCTTCTTCAATCCTTCTTCTGCGACCGAGTTCCAAGGCAGTGATAATAGAAATGGCTTTAGCATCACCAATTCCCTTAAATTTTTGCAAATCCAAAACTGATAATTTCCCAAGCTTGTTTAAATTATTGTCTATTGAATTTAAAATTCTTTTAGATAGGTCAACGGCACTTTCATTTCTGCTCCCCGAACCTATTAAAATTGCAATCAATTCAGCATCTGACAATGCTGATTTTCCTTTTAGTACTAATTTTTCTCTTGGTCTGTCATCTTCAGCCCAGGACTTTATAGAAACGGATTTATTCTCGTAATTCATAAACAATTTTTTTATCAAATATAAGAGTAATATCTTTGCGTCAAATATTCTGTGTATGAAAATTATTATTGCCGGTGCTGGAGATGTTGGTTTCCATTTGGCAAAACTACTTTCTTTCGAATCTCAAGACATTTATTTGATTGATCTTAACGCCGAAAAACTTGAGTATGCAAGTAATCATATAGACGTTATCACCAGAAAAGGAGATGCGACTTCAATAAAACTTTTAAAAGAAGTTAACATTCATAAAGCTGATATTTTTTTAGCGGTAACGGAGTCCCAAAACACGAATTTTACCTTAGCTGTTTTGGCAAAAAAATTGGGTGCTAAAAAAACAATTGCACGAATATCAAATCATGAATTTACTCAAAATTCTGAAATTGACTTTGCCGAAATAGGAATTGACAGTATGATTTCCCCTGGTGAATTGGCTGCTGATGAGATTAAAATGTTATTAAGCCAATCGGCATTTAATGACACCATTGAATTTGAGAACGGAACCTTAAATATTTTGGGAAGTACATTAGACTATAAATCTCCTTTAATAAATTTAACAGTTCAGGAAGCTCGCAAGCGTTTTTCAGATGTTGAATTTATTACAATTGCCATTAAGCCGGAAAACAGCAGTGAAACTATAATTCCAAGAGGAAATTCGGTTTATCGCCCCAAGGACCAAATTTATTTCTCGGCTCCCAAAGAAAGCATAAAAAAACTCTATAAGCTTATGGGGAAAAAGCCTTTTGGCGTAAAAGACGTTATGATTTTAGGTGGTGGTAAAATTGGTATAAAAGCTGCGAGAAATTTATGTGACAATAAATTTAATATTAAGCTAATTGAAATTGATAAAGAAAGGGCTAAAGAGATTGCTGAAAAATTACCAGGTGCTTTAATTATTTGGGGAGACGGTAGAATTGTTGAGTTGCTGGAGGAAGAAAATATTTCACAAATGGATGCTTTTGTTGCCGTTACAGGAAATTCAGAAACCAATATTATGTCCTGCTTAGTTGCAAAATCAAAAGGCGTTAAAAAAACAATTGCTCTGGTTGAAAATATGGATTATATCAATATTTCTCAAACCATTGGCATTGATACTTTAATTAATAAAAAATTATTGGCGGCAAGCGCCATTTTTAAATATGTTCGTAAAGGTGAAGTATTAAAACTTGCAAACCTGCACAATGTTGATGCTGAAGTATTAGAATTTAGAGTAAAAGAAAATTCTTTGGTTACAAAAAATCTGATAAAGGATATAAACTTAACTAAAAAAGCTGTTTTTGGTGGCGTAATCAGAAATGGAATAGCACATATGACCTTTGGTGATTTTCAAATATTAGCCGGTGATAAAGCAGTTGTGTTTTGTTTGCCGGAAGCTATCCGTAGTGTTGAAAAATTATTTAACTAATAATGAAATATCTCAATATCAAGCTAATAATTAGTTTCCTAGGATTAACCTCTATGCTAAATGGGGTATTTATGTTATTTGCTGTGCCTTTTAGTATTTATTATAATGAACCCCAAAAATGGGATATTTTACTGGCCGGAATTACAACTATTGCAATTGGTTTTTTGCTGTGGTTTTTTAATAGAAATGCAAAAAAAAATCTTGGAAAAAAAGAAGGATATCTCATTGTAACATTAGGATGGTTAATGCTGACTGTTACAGGAACTTTACCATATGTTTTTACAGATACCATACCCATTTATACCAATGCTTTTTTCGAAACTATTTCGGGATATTCTACAACTGGAGCCTCTATTTTAACCGATATTGAATCCATGCCAAAAGGGATATTATTTTGGCGAAGTGCAACACATTGGATTGGCGGTATGGGAATTATTGTTTTAACAGTCGCTATTTTACCCATGTTAGGCATTGGAGGAATGCAGCTTTTTATGGCTGAAGCTCCCGGACCATCTGCAGACAAAATGCATCCAAGAATAACAGAAACTGCAAAAAGACTTTGGATCATTTATTTTTTATTGACTATTACTGAATTCTTTATGCTTAAAATTGCCGGTATGACTTGGTTTGATGCCATTAATCATGCCATGGCAACAATGAGTACCGGGGGGTTTTCAACAAAAAACGCAAGTGTTGCCTATTGGAATGGTTATCCTATAATACAATACATTATAACCCTGTTTATGTTTATTGCAGGAACAAATTTTGTATTAACTTACTTTGCTTTAAAAGGAAGAATAAGCAAAGTTTTTAATAACGAGGAATTTAAGTATTACTTTATTGGAACAATAGGTTTAACTATTTTAATAACTGTTATCATTGTAAATTTTCAAGATCCAAATTTGGTCTCTGGGATTGATTTTCCAAAACCTTGGGGTGAAACCGAAAGTGCATTCAGGCATGCGGCTTTTCAAGTTACATCCATATTAACAACAACTGGCTTTGTATCTGCCGATTTCACGATGTGGAATTCCTTTGCTACTATGCTCATATTTTCCTTGTTTTTAATTGGTGGTTCTGCAGGATCAACCAGTGGTGGAATAAAGATTGTTCGTCATGTGATCATGATAAAAAATACCATTTTTGAATTTAAAAAATTATTACATCCAAATGCCATTATTCCGGTTCGATATAACGGAATTGGAGTTCCGAAGCATATTATTTATAATATTTTGCCCTTTTTTGTATTATATATGTTGATTTTTATACTTAGCGCAATCGTATTAACCTTTTTTGGACTAGATTTTTTATCGGCAATTGGTGCTACGGCATCTTCTTTAGGAAATATTGGTCCTGCAATTGGATCTTTAAGTCCGGTTGATAATTATGCACATTTATCCGTTGGCGCAAAATGGATTTGTTCATTTTTAATGTTAATTGGAAGGCTGGAGTTATTTACGGTGTTGATATTATTTACGCCATTCTTCTGGAGAAAAAATTAAATTAGCGCTTTAAATTTATCAAAATCCAACCCGCCGTAATTGCCTGAACTCATTAACAAAACAACGGTATTTTCAAAATTTTGGCTGAACAAAAAAGCTTTGAATTCAGTTGGATTGGTGTAAACAATTAAATCGTCGCGCTCAAATGCATCTTTAATTTGCTGTTCAGTAATTTTCTCCAATCGTTTTATTTCAACGGCGTGGGGAGAATAAAAAACCACGGCTTTATCAGCAAATTTTAAAGCGCCCTTATACTCTTTTAAAAATTCGGCATTTAAACTGCTGTAAGTGTGCAATTCCAAACAAGCCAATAATTTTTTATTGGCATACTGGTTTTTAACCGCATTTGTGGTGGCCTCAACTTTACTTGGTGAGTGGGCAAAATCTTTAAAAACTACTGTTGATTCGCTTTCTGCAATTTTTTCTAAACGCTTGCTTGCCCCTTTAAAACTTACAATGGCTTCATAAAAATCAGCTTCATCAACACCCATGTGCTGGCAAATCCACTTTGCGCCAGCCAAATTTTGTAAATTGTGTTTCCCGAAAATTTCCAAAGGCATTTCACCCAAAGAAGTTTCAATAAATGTAGTGCCATTTTCAATTCTGAAATTTGGCGTTTCGTACGGATATTTTTGAATCGGACTTGTGGCTTGTTCCACTACCCTTTTCACCTCTTCATCTTCTTCATTGTACACCATAATACCGCCATTGGTAATTGAATTGACAAAAATAGAAAACTGCTCAACGTAATTTTTATAGGTTGGGAAAACATTAATGTGATCCCAGGCAATACCGCTTAACAACGCAATATTGGGTTTGTATAAATGAAATTTTGGGCGCATATCTATGGGACTCGATAAATACTCATCGCCTTCCAGCACCATAAATTCATTTTCGGAAGTTAAATGCACCATGGTGTCAAAACCTTCCAGCTGAGCGCCAACCATAAAATCAACGGCAATTTGGTGATAGTTGAGCACATGCAAAATCATAGAGGTAATGGTGGTTTTCCCATGAGATCCACCAATAACGACACGCGTTTTATCTTTTGATTGTTCAAATAAAAATTCAGGATAAGAATATATTTTAAGTTCCAACCTTTTCGCTTCCATCAATTCAGGATTATCAGCTTTTGCATGCATTCCAAGAATTATGGCATCTAAATTGGGAGTGATTTTTTCTACAAACCAGCCCTCTTCTTCCGGCAACAACCCTTTTTCCTTTAATCTGGTTTTTGAGGGTTCAAAAACAGCATCATCGCTGCCTGTTACTATATCTCCTTTTTGATGTAAAGCCAATGCCAAATTGTGCATGGCGCTTCCACCAATTGCAATAAAATGAATGTTCATTTAAATAATTTTAGGATTTCAAATGTAAGGAAACTATTAAAAAGAAACAATCAATGATTCTTTTAACAACTATGTTAATAACTTATCACATAGCACGCAATTTTGTTGGGAAAATTGATGAAATTTGAAATAAGTAAAGTACTT
>NZ_JBFFKM010000014.1:0-52775 GCF_041555395.1 Lutibacter sp.
GATAAGAGAAACTCTTGTGTACGAGGTTCAGAGTAATCAGTAACAGGAACCCAAACACCATCTAAAGTTAAACCATAGCGACCAAAAGGATCATTAAGCATCGTGTAAATACCATAGTTTTCATAGATATACTGAATCCATCTTGACGGGACACCCGTATATTGACGTATCACATTAACACCCATGTTCTTTAGAAGTGACATTTCTGAATCTAGTCCAGCTTTAATAAAATCATCTGACTGTTTCCAAAAATTAGCATTCACTGTATTGGTTCCAATAGGAATATAATCCCAGTTCATACCATTTATCATGAAGTCCTTTCCATCAACAACCAATTTCATTCCATTATCATTTTTTACAACAGAGACTTTATCAACCTGAGCAGATACAACAGTTGTAAGTAAGCAAAGTGCTAATTTTAGAAAATTGTTTTTTATTGTATTCATGTTTTTCAATTTTATGAATTATAAAAATAGAGTAAAAAAAAATAAAAATAAAAATAAAAAAACACAAAAAAACCATACGCAAAAAAAATGATGTGTTTTTTATTAGTCAAAACATCTATAACTCAATATATTGCCTTGTAACTATTTTCTAAAAAAGAAATAAAAATCATTCTGTATGGGCAATGTTGTAGTAAACTAAGATGTAAGTAGGTTGTAGTTCTAAAATGTAGCTAACAAGATTGTCTGCATAAGACAAATTTAACCATTTTTTAAGATTATTTTTTTAACCTTAACATTTATTTGTGATTTCTTAACATCATAAAATTTATAAGACACGTACTGCTTTTATAAATCTGCGAGTATAGCCCTTATTTTTTAGACTTGTAATAATTACTTTCATTTCTCTGCCTGAGGATGCATGAATAAAATCACTTTCTTTTCCTTTTGGATTTGTAACGATACCCAAATGGCCTATAACATTTCTGGTAGGGCTCAAAAAAACCAAAATATCCCCCTTTCTTACGCTGTCAATCGGGATTTCTTTCCCAAAATTCTTAAATTGAGAAGAGCTGCGTGGTACCTGTATTTTAAAATGCTTAAAAACAAAGTAAACAAAACCAGAACAGTCAAATCCATCCATGTTGCTTCCTCCTCCAACATAAGGTGTGCCTAATAATTCAATACCATAACTCACAATGTTGTCCTCTAGGGAAGCATTATTTTTAATTGGTTCTATCGGCGCAACCTTGACAATAGCTTCATCTCTTTCAGGTAATTTTTTAACACCTCTAGATGAAAAGTAGGTGATTGTGCTTATCAAAACAATTGCCGATAATCCAATAAGTATTGCAATTTTGGAGAGATATATCTTTTTAGAGGTCATATTAAAAAAACTAAATTAGTAAACTTAAGATATATAAAATCTGTGTAGAGGTGTCCTGTATACCATAATTCAATAAGTAAGGGTATTTTTTGCCGCCAATCTTACGCTTTGCAAATTTAGCTAAATTAAGATGATTTGAAGTGATATGAAACCACAACTACTACAAGAGGTCTTGGTTTTGGACCAAAAGGAACGCCAGTTTTGTTTTTGAGAAAAATACACCTATACAAATTAAAACCATAAAAATAAAAAATCTAAAACTGCTCCAGAAACTGAATTCGTTTTGCTATAGGCGGATGGGTTGAAAATAATCCTTTTAAGCCGCCAAATAAATTTGCTGAAGTGTCTTGCGGGGTGTTTTCAATAAACATTTGTTGTACTTCTTCACTTTTCACCTTATCAACATGATGATTACCAGATATTTTTCGCAAAGCGGAAGCTAACGCCCAAGGTTTTCTTGTCATTTCAGCAGCACCACTGTCGGCCATGTACTCTCTTTTTCGGCTTAAAGAAAATTTAAAAAGCATCGATATTAAATAAGCGACCAAAGAAACCGCCAAAATTACAATCATTAATTTTCCGGAATCTTTATTGTTTCTTCGGCCGCCCATTCCACCGTATAAAAAACTGCGAAACGCAATTTGAACCACTAAAGAAAAAATTCCGACAAAAACAATGGTCACTACCAATAGCCGCACATCTCTATTCCGAATATGCATCAACTCGTGAGCGATAACACCTTCCAACTCATTATCATCGAGCTTTTCAATAATACCTCGAGTTAATGTAACCGTGAAATCTTTTTCTTTCAGACCACTGGCAAAAGCATTTAAAGCATCACTCTCTATAATATTTATCCCAGGCATTTTCATCCCCACGCTCATGCACAGGTTTTCCACCAAATTGTAAACCTGCATATTTTCTTTGCGTTCCAGTGGTTTTGCCCCAGTTGCCATGGCTATCATTTTTCCATGGGCAAAATAGGCAATAAGAAACCATACCAAAACTATAGTGGTAACAAATGGAACAGCCTGAATAAACATCTCGGTTGCCAACTTGGGGCTCGGATTTCCATATTGGTCATAGGTGGTAAAATAAACCACGGCAAATACCGCCGCCAAAACCAATAATGGAAATGCAATTAATAGAAGAACAGATTTTCTGTTGTTTCTTTTTATTTGAGTTTGAATTCCAACAAATGCCACAGCTTAAAATTTAACCTCAGGAGCTACGTCCATTTTTTCTCTTCCTGCAACACCTAAGTCAAACATTGGTTCAGATTTAAAACCAAACATACTTGCAAAAATGTTATTTGGAAATTTTTGAACAGCAATGTTAAGCTCTTTAGTTGCCGCATTGAAGTAACGTCTTACGGCAGCCAATTTGTTTTCAATATCTGAAATCTCATTTTGTAACTGGATAAAATTCTGACTTGCTTTTAAATCAGGATAGGCTTCAACCTGAATACTCAATCCTTGCAATGCAGCACCCAATTCTTGTTCAGCACCAATCTTTTCATTGATTCCTGTTGCTGAAATGGCTTTTTGTCTTGCATTGGTTACTGCTTCCAAAGTGCCTCTTTCATGTTCCATATAGCCTTTAACTGCGCCAAGAAGTTGCGGAATCAGATCATGACGTTGTTTTAATTGCACATCAATATCGGCAAAAGCGTTTTCTCTGTTGTTTCTGAAACTTACCAGACCGTTGTAAATAGCTACCAGCCAGATGGCCAATACTGCAATAATTCCTAATATAATGTATATTACCATAATGTTGATTTTTTGTTTGGTTAATAATTGTCAAATGTAACTATAAAAATTTATTTAACAGAGCCCAAGTATTTTAGGGCCTAAAATGCTGATTTATAGTAAATTATAGATTAAAAAAATACAAATTTCGATTAGCTAAATTGTTAGTTTTGAATTGTTTATCATTTGAAAGTTGGACAATAAAAAAATGCAAAAGTTTAGTTAAAAGTTAATGGTTATTTAATTGTTCGTTTTATAAAACCCAATGAGTAATAATATTTTAGAATTGCCTGAAGCAGTATATAAATCAGACAAACTTTCAAACACATCACCATACTCGTATTCGTTAAAATTATCCATTAAATGCCTATTATACTCTATAAAAGAGGAGGCTTCCATAATTTCCAAATAGTCCAATAAACTAATCGTAGAATCACCATTAGATATATTAATCGTTGGATTGGCACCGCTTTTTAATAAATCAATAACCAAAGCTTCATCCCTTGCTATTGCCGCATTTACCAATTCTAAATCTATGCTTTGAAATCCTTTATTTATAAAATCGTTAAAAGTTTCTTTATCAATATAATTTTTATCGGCATAAAAATCCAACATCAAATCCCGATGTTTGACATACTCAAAATCAGCATTGAAATTAGGAAATTTAGTATCTAAATATTTCTTGCATTCCAAAGCTCTTTTATAAATATTTTCAGGTAAAAAACCAGTAATTAATTTCAAATCTTCATGAGTATTAACCCGCGCCCAAATATCAATTTCCATTCTTAAAATATCAAAAACAGTAAGTTTCACAGAGAATTCTGAATAATCAATCTTTTCAGGTATTGGAAAAGTTAAGTTTAAATCACTTTCCTGCTGAATTAAAGTCTTCAACGAATCTAAATTCAAATAGAAAAGCGACTTATATATCTTCAATGATTTTTCATCCATAGTTGCAATTTTATGAAGAACTAATCTAAAATACAAGTCTTTTTAAATTAATTTATCCGAATTTTAAGTACCACGAAACCTCGACAATTTACAGTCAAATTATAGACTTTATAGCATATTATGAAACTTCACTAATCATCTTCTTCTATATTAATCCGAATCAAATTAGAATCTTTTCCTATTTCAGCATGTCTTACTTCTCCTCCGGTTACTCCAACATTTTTCACTAATACTCCAGATACTCATAAAAGAAAAATCATTAAGACAAAATTTTTTTTTAAATTTATAACAGACTTCAAGACCAAATAACGTTTTAATCCTATTTTAAATATATTCATTAACTTCGTTAAAACAACCGAAATAATAAATGTCATTCTAACCCATTAATTTAAGTTTTCTAAAATGTGATATCCATTATTTTATTAATCAAATAACAGTCATGAAAAAAACCTTTTATTTTATTGTAGCCCTATTTTTAATTTTCACTTCATGTAAAGAAGAAAAACCAGCGCATCTTTTAGTTGATGCTCCCGTTGCCAAAAAAATTCCAAAAAAATTAACTATCCACGAAGACCCCCGAATTGACGATTATTTTTGGATGCGTTTAAGTGATGAACAAAAAAACGCTGAAACTCCAGATCAACAAACCCAGGATGTATTAGATTATTTGAATGCAGAGAATGCTTATTTAAATAAAGTAATGGGTCATACTGAAGCACTTCAAAAAAAATTATATGATGAAATTACAGGTCGAATAAAAAAAGATGATGAGTCTGTACCTGTAAATGACAATGGATATTCCTATTACACACGTTTTGAAGAAGGTGGGGATTATGCATTGTATTGCAGAAAAAAAATTGAAGGAGATGGCAAAGAAGAAATGATGTTGAATGGCCCAGAAATGGCTAAAGGATATTCTTATTTCGGCATTGGAAGTCAATCAATTAGCCAAAATAACAACTTACTGGCTTATAGTATTGACACTGTTTCCAGACGAAGATATACCATTTACTTTAAGAATTTAGAATCGGGAGAAATATTAACCGATAAATTAAGTAATACAAGTGGTAGTGCTGCCTGGGCAAACGATAACAAAACCGTTTTTTATACCACTAAAGACCCTGAAACACTTCGAACCAATAAAATTTATAAACATTTATTAGGTACAGACCAATCTAAAGATGTACTTGTTTATGAAGAAAAGGATGAAACTTTTAGTTGCGGTGTTTTTAAGTCAAAATCCAGAGCATATTTAATGATTGTAAGTTCCCAAACACTTTCTACGGAATTTCAATATTTAGATGCCAATACACCTAACGGAGATTGGAAAATTATTCAACCAAGAGAAAGAGGTTTAGAATATCAGCCTGATCATTATGGTGACTCTTTTTATATTCGAACCAATTTAAATGCTAAAAATTTTCGTTTAGTAAAAACACCTGTTAACGCAACTTCCAAAGAAAATTGGACAGATGTAGTACCTCATAGAGAAAGTGTTTTCTTACAAAATTTTGATCTTTTTAAAGATTTTTTAGTCCTCGGCGAAAGATTGAACGGTTTAAGAACAATTCGTATTATGAAATGGGATGGTGATGAGCATTATATTAAGTTTAACGACCCTGCTTATTTGGCTTATACAAGCTATAATTTAGATTTTGACACTCATGTTTTACGTTATAATTATTCATCGCTAACAACTCCAAATAGCACGTATGAGTACAACATGGGAACGAAAGAACAGGTGTTACTTAAACAAGATGAAGTTTTAGAGGCTAGTTTTTCATCTGATAATTATACTTCAGAACGTTTGTACGCTACTGCAAAAGATGGCACAAAAATTCCGATATCGCTAGTCTACAAAAAAGGTGTTAAAAAAAGTGCCGAAACTCCTTTATTACTCTATTCTTATGGCTCCTATGGCAGCAGTACTGAACCTACTTTTGATTCAGGCAGATTAAGTTTACTAAATAGAGGTTTTGTGTATGCAATTGCTCACATACGAGGCGGTCAGGAAATGGGAAGAGCTTGGTATGAGAATGGAAAATTATTAAAAAAGAAAAACACCTTTACAGATTTTATTGATTCAGGTGAGTTTTTAGTAAATGAAGGTTTTACCAGCAGCAAACATTTATATGCCTTAGGTGGAAGTGCTGGTGGATTGCTAATGGGAGCTGTCGTAAATATGAAACCAACATTGTGGAATGGCGTAATTGCAGCAGTTCCGTTTGTTGATGTTATATCAACGATGTTAGATGAAACTATTCCATTGACTACTTTTGAGTTTGATGAATGGGGAAATCCAAAAGACAAAGAATATTATGAGTATATGAAATCATATTCGCCTTATGACAATGTTGAAGCAAAAGAGTATCCAAATATGTTAATAACAACTGGTTACTGGGATAGTCAAGTTCAATATTGGGAGCCTGCAAAATGGGTTGCAAAACTTCGGGCTATGAAAACAGATAACAATCTTCTTATCATGGATTGCAATATGGAGACTGGTCATGGGGGTGCTTCCGGACGTTTTGAGAAGTACAAACGAACTGCATTATTCTATGCCTTTTTATTTGATCTGGAAAAAATAAAAGAATAAACCTAAAAATGAGACAGGTAATTTGGTGATTTTTTAAAGTTCTTCTATTTTATTATTTTGAGTTGAATTCTCAATATATAATAACACATTATGTTTTGATTAGATTTTATATAAATTTTGAATGTAAATCTTTGAGATAGAAATTGCTTAAAATTCTCTTCCTCAGCAAACAAATCCCTAACAATTGAATTTCAATTATTAGGGATTTGTTTTATTGATCCGAATCAAATTAGAATCTTTCCCTATTTCTGAATGTCTTACTTCTCCTCCGGTTGCTCCAATATTTTTGGTTAATACTCCAGATACTCATAAAAGAAAAATCACTAAGACAAAAAAATTAGTTTTAACCTTTTTCATTTATAACACGTTATTATTCTTCGCTTCAAAAAAATATTTTCTGTTTCTACAGATGAAAATTGATTTTTATCATAAAATTTTGATTACAAAATTGAATATTAAAATACATTTTTATTTATAAGTGCCTGTATTTATGTTGTTTATCTTTTTTTAATTGTTAAAGGCTAATTATGCTCAACTTGAGGGAAATCATTTTATAATCATTATTTTGATTTTAAATTTGAGACAGAAATAATGTTTAACTTAAATATAATATCATGACACTAGTAAAATTTAGAAAAAGACCATGGGAAAATCTGTTCACATCAGATTTGTTGGATTTTGACGCCGGTAATTTATTGAATGATAAATCATGGCTAAAAAAAATGGACGAACCAGCTTTAAACATCAAAGAAAAAAAGAACGAATTTGAAATTGAGCTTGCAGCTCCCGGATTCGACAAAAAAGATTTTGAAGTTAACATCGCTGATGGCTGTTTGAATATTATGGCAAAAAAATCTGAATCAAAAGAAAAAAAAGACGAAAACTTTACTCGAAAAGAGTTTAGCTACAACTCTTTTGAAAAATCATTACAGCTTCCTGAAACTGTAATTGATGAAAAGATTAAAGCCAAATATGAAAATGGAATCTTGAAATTTAGTCTTGCAAAAAAAGAAGAGGCTCAAAAACAAAAACCTAAAAAAATAGAAATTTCATAAAAGAAATTTCTTGTTAATATTCCGGACTTTATTTCCCCAAAAATAAAGTCCGGGATATGAGATACCCGTTAAATTAAGATGAATTTGAATAAAAATATAAAATTATGAAAACAGAAAATGCATTGTTGGGAGTTATAGCAGGTGCTGCCATTGGCGCTATCTTCGGAATCTTATTTGCACCGGATAAAGGTTCCAAAACACGGAGAAAAATTGCTAAAAAAAGCGAAGAGTTTACCGATGAACTAGAGGATAAATATGAAGATTTTGTTGAAAGCATCACTGAAAAATATGAAGACCTAAAGGAAAAAGCCGCTGACATGGCTGAAAAGGCCAAACTTAAAGCTGAAGAATTGACTGAAAAAGCCAAGCATGAGGCTGCAAAAGTGACCGAAAAAGCCAAGGAAGAAGCTGAAAAAATGAAAAAAAAGGCTAAATATGGAGAAGGAGTTGACGCTTAGGCCAACCTCCTCATAAACTCAAAATAAGCTAAGAAAAGGCATTTTACAATTAGGGAAAATACAACGTATATTTTCCCTAATTCTTGAATTTAACTCCCATAGCACGAATGCCATCCTAAAACCTAAAAATAAAAAAAATGGAAACTCCCAAAAGTTTAATTGAACTATTATTAGAGAAAATTGAAGAATACGGGATAACGACTTATGAGCTTACAAAGCTCAAATTATTGAAAACAACGGCTCTAATAGCGCCTTCATTATTATCAAGACTAATTGTTATTTTTATAATTTCCGCGTTTATACTTATTTTGAGTATAGGAATTGCACTGTTGTTAGGTGATTTGTTAGGCAAGTTGTATTACGGTTTTTTTATAATGGCAGCATTTTACCTTGTAGTTGGGATTGTGTTGTATTTCTATCTTCATAAATGGATTAAAAAACCAGTTGCCAACTCAATTATTAAACAAATACTTCAATAATATTATATTATGGGAAAAATACAATCAATATCCGATCTTGAAGATGCCATAAAACTACTGGAGTTTAAAAAGGCTGAAGAAGAAAAATTGTTGAAAGAGATATCTCACATGACCTATGAGAGCGTGCAACCAATAAATATGATCAAAAATATATTTAAAGAATCATTAACGCCTCAAAATATGAAAGACAATTTGGTAAACACTTCAGTGGGATTGGGATTTGGTTATCTCTCAAAAATATTATTTCAGAGTGTTGTAAGAGTTCCGTTTAAAAAATTTATCGGCAGCGCTTTAATGATTAGTGTTGAAAATCTGGTAGCCAAAAATCCTGAAGTTGTATCAGCCATAGCTACTTTCATTTTGAATTCCATCACCAAGAAGTCTGATAAAGATGTTCACAAAGAAGTTGATAATGAATTTATGGATCTAGAAACCATTTATTAACAAAAATAATCAACCTAATATTTTTTTCACTTTACTGTTTCTGATCTGATAAAAAAAATATTCATGTTTAATGGGCTGCCTAAACTTCCGACGCATCTATTTCCTATATGAATCATTATATTTTTAAAAACCATATGCCTATTACATTGAAAAGGAAAATTAATACCAATTGGATTTTATTAATAATGAGAACAACACATTGGCATTTATTTCTTCTTTTTTTCATTCTTTTCTTTCTATTCATAAGAAAAGCAACTTATTTACCTATGAATCAACATCATGAATCGAAAATAAACTCAGTTAAGTTATTTCTTTGCGGGGATGTTATGCTTGGAAGGGGAATTGACCAGATTCTGCCCTATTCGGTTACTCCGAACCTTTACGAATCATATGTAAAAGATGCAAGAGATTATGTGCATTTGGCAGAAAACAAAAATGGAACAATTCCAAAGCCTGTTTCTTTCAGCTATATTTGGGGAGATGCCATGAAAATTTGGAAAAAAATGGCGCCTTCGGCAAAAATCATCAATCTTGAAACAAGTGTAACCACAAACAATAAGCCTTGGGCCGGGAAAGGAATTAATTATCGAATGCATCCAAAAAATGTGGACGTGCTTGCCTCAGCCGGAATCAACTTTTGTTCGCTGGCCAACAACCATACTTTAGACTGGGAACGTCCCGGATTGACGGAAACAATAAATACCCTTAAAAAATCGGGCATTTTATTTGTCGGAGCGGGAATAAATGACACTGAAGCTGCCACTCCTGCCAGTTTGCCTTTAGTTAAGGGGAAAGTAATTGTGCTGGCTTACGGAGCTACAAGCAGCGGAATTCCTAAATCCTGGTCGGCGCAAGAAAATTTACCGGGTATAAATATACTTCCTGAAACCAATGAAACTGCTATTGAATTAATAAAGAATGAAATTTCTAAAATAAAACAGAAGGGAGATGTTGTATTACTTTCCATTCATTGGGGAGGAAATTGGGGATATGATATTCCTTTGAAACATCAAAAGTTGGCCCACGAAATTATTGATAAAGCCGAGGTTGATATCATTCACGGACATTCTTCCCACCATCCCATGGGCATTGAGGTGTATCACAACAAACTTATCATTTATGGTGCCGGTGACTTTATTAACGATTACGAAGGTATTAGCGGTCAAGAGCAATATCGGGGAGAACTTAGCCTCATGTACTTTCCGAAAGTGAATCAGAAAAATGGTGAACTTATTTCAATGAAAATATTCCCTATGGAGACTAAAAATTTTAGGCTTCACAATGCTTCTAAATCTGATGCTTTATGGCTGAAAGAAGTTTTAAACAGAGAAGGAAGTCAATTTGGAACTCAAGTTGCATTGAATGAAGACCGTTCAATGGATTTAAAATGGAAGTAAAATCCATAAAGAGATTAAAAATCAAAAACTGCTTTAAAACTTCAAACTGACCAAAATCATTTCAGCGCCAGTGTTTTGGTCATACTTTAGTCTTCTTAATTAACGTTGATTTTATTACAATTTGTATGGATTCACCAAACATTAACATCGTTAAAAATCCACATGCGCTTACCTCAAAAAATGTTGTGAATGAGTTAAATAGCGATGAAGAATTTGGTTTGAAAAAAATACAAACTAAAGAACGCCTTGCTAAATTCGGAAAAAATGAAATACCGCTAAAAAAACCAAAATCAAAATGGCGCATATTTGCGGAACAATTTCTTAATACCATCATCTATATTTTAGTCGGAGCCGCATTATTATCATTTTTTTTTAAAGATTGGCCTGAAGGTTTTGCCATAATTATAGTTATTTTAATAACCGTTTCCATAGGATTTTTTATGGAATTGCAAGCATTGCATTCTTTAGAAACGCTTCGCAAAATGGGCCAAGCAGTCACTCAAGTGTTGCGTGACGGCAATATAGAGCGCGTAAAGGCTTCCTTATTGGTTCCCGGAGATATGATAATTTTAGAAGCCGGTGATGTAATTTCAGCCGATGCCCGTTTAATCTCAGGAGAAAATTTTACTGTGAAAGAAGCTGCTTTAACAGGCGAAAGCGCTCAAGTAGAAAAAAAAACGGACACTTTACCACTAAACACTTCCATAATTGGACAAAATAACATGGTTTTTAAGGGAACTATAGCCACCCGTGGAAAAGCGAAAGTCATTGTTACGGCTACTGGAATTCAAACTGAATTGGGTAAAATTCAGCAAATGGGAATGGAAGTTGACACGGAATTGACACCACTTGAAAAAAAATTAAATGCCTTAAGCAGATGGCTAATATGGCTAACGCTTTCACTTGCTGTATTAATTATTATCGTTGGCTATATCAGGGGCATAAATTTAGTCTTAATGCTAGAAACAGGCATTGCACTTGCCGTGGCATCAATACCTGAAGGATTACCGATTGTGGCAACCATTGCGTTGGCGCAAGGAATGATTAAATTGTCTAAAAAAAAGGTAATCATTAAAAAACTGGAAGCCGTTCACACGTTGGGCGCCACAAATATTATTTGCACAGATAAAACAGGGACGCTTACAGAAGATGAAATGAAGGTCCATGTCATCGTTTTTGAAGAAGCATCTTTTCAAAATGTAAATCTTAAAAATAAAGAAACATTAAATTCATTAAAAAAACTGAAAGCTTTTGATAAAATGATAATGACAGGCATTCTTTGCAATGACGCCATCTACACAACAACAGACAAACATGGTGATTCCATAGATTTGGCATTGGCAGAATTCGCTTTCTTTGCGGGTTATGATCTTACTTCTGTCCGAAAAAATAATCCGGAAAAAATGGAAGTTGCCTTTGATGCCGATCGTAAAATGATGGCTACGGCAAATCAACATCAGAAAACATTTAATGTCTATGCAAAAGGCGCTTTTGAAAGTATTGTTGAATGCTGTAATACGATCATAAAAAATGGCAAAACAGAAAACTTCGAAAACAAAGCACAATGGTATCAAAAAGTTGAAGAATTGGCTTTTCAAGGATTGCGGGTATTGGCTTTTGCCTATAAAGAATCAAAAAAAAATCCCGAATATGAAACCTTTCTGCAACAACTCACTTTTATAGGTTTGGCTGGTTTTATTGATCCTGCAAGAGAAGATGTTAAAGCAACAATCACCACTTATAAAAATGCTGGAATTCGCGTGGTGATGATGACAGGCGATCATCCGGGAACCGCTAAAAAAATAGCGCAGGAAATTGGTTTGTTGGAAATTGATGCTCCAAATGACAAAGTGATGGCGGGAAAACAAATTCCTGATATGGGAAATTTGAGCGAAACCGCCAAAAACAAACTCCTAAATGGAGTTATTTTTGCAAGGGTTACCCCAAAACAAAAATTAGAACTGATTGCCCTTTTTCAACAAAACAACAATATCGTGGGAATGATTGGAGATGGTATAAATGATGTTCCGGCACTTAAAAAAGCGGATATTGGCATTGCTATGGGAATTCGAGGAACTGAAGCCGCAAGAGAAACGGCCGATGTTATTCTTAAAGATGATAAATTTACCTCTATAGAATTGGCAATAAGGCAAGGCAGGGCGATTTTTGAAAATATTCGACAGTTTGTGGTATATCTTTTATCAAGTAATTTGGCCGAAATAATTTCGGTCGGAATTGCCGCATTGTTAGCATTACCTTCACCACTTTTACCCTTGCAAATATTATTTCTGAATCTTATTACAGATATTTTCCCTGCGTTGGCTTTAGGGCTTGGCAAAGGAGAAATTGACATTATGAACAAACCGCCAAGAAAATCCAATGAGCCTATTATGACACCCAAATTATGGAAGGCCACCATTATTTACGGATTATGCATTACCGCAGCCGTTCTTGGCATAACAGCTTATGCTCACTTCGCGCTAAAATTGGCTCCAAATGAAATTAACAATATGGCTTTTTTTACCTTAATTTTTGCCCAATTGATCAATGTTTTCAATATGCCAAAAGGCCATTTATCGTTCTTTAAAAATGAAGTGACCTTAAATCCTTGGGTTTGGTATGCTATTGCACTGTGTATTTTTATCACGGGAATAGCTTATTTTATTCCACCAGTTGCCCAGGCACTTTCATTGGTTTCTTTATCCTTAGATAAATTTGGTTTGATCATTTTATTCGGATTTGGCTCCTTGTTACTCACTCAAATTTTTAAAAGAATTGGCAGCACTGTTTAATAATTAAACTGTTTATTATGCTGAATTACTTCGGCTAAAATTTTTAAGCAATTTAAAATTTGATTTGAATAATAAATAAATTTTCATACGCTGGTTAATCTCAAATAATTGATATATTGCATAAAAAATTAATAAATTCAATACTCAGTATCTCAACCATGATAAATTTAGCTACACTTTTATTTTTATCTGCAATTTTACTAACAGGTTGCAGCAGTACAACGGGAACTGTTAAAGGAACCGTATGTTATCCTTCTGAATATATACCGGCAATGGACGTTTATTTAAAAAACAAGGAAACCGGAAAAATATATACTTTGGACATCAAAGAAAATCAAAAAGCGTTTAAATTTAAAAAAATACCTGAAGGGAACTATATCGCATTTGCTTATACCATTCAGGAAGATTTAACCGACCTTAACAACAAATCATCTGTTGTAAGCGGTGGATATACCCACGCCGTTACTTGCGGATTGACTGTTGAATGCAAAGATCATTCTTTACTTATTTTTAAAGTTAAAAATGGCAACATCACAAATAACATTCAAATTTGTGATTGGCTTGGAGCAATGATGAAGGATGAGCGAAAAAACGCCCCCTAACCCCCAAAGGGGGACGGAACGCAAAGAAAATGTCCGGTAGACATTTTAAGAGACATAGCGATAGCTATGGGCGAAATGGCGCGCAGATACCAGCTGGCGCGTTGGGAAATGAAGCAATCTTTTGGATTGAAAAAGTATAAAGGAGAAAGTTTAAACAAATTAAATTTCCCTCTTCAGAGGGGCTAGGGGTGTTTAAAACTGGTGAACACTAATCAGGGAAGTTCATCTCAAAATACCAACAACCAACAACCAACATAAATGTGTGAATTATACAACTTTTAGCTAAAGTTATGTAACACAATTCCGTTTTAAAGTGCTCAACTTTGTGATATTTCTTTTTTGTAAGAGAAACTAATTTAAAACACAACAATATGAAAGCTTTAAAATATACAATAATCGGAATCGCTTTGTTTTTCGCAGGCGGAATGCAGGCACAAATTTCAGTGAATTTAAACGTTGGTACACCGCCACAATGGGGACCTTCAGGTCATTCAGACGTACGATATTACTACTTACCGGATGTTGAAGCCTATTATGACGTTCAATCGTCTAATTTTATTTATTATTCAGGAAATACCTGGGTTCGTCGAGGTCATCTTCCAAAACAATATAGAAATTACGATTTGTACAATGGCTATAAAGTAGTAATAACAGATTATCGTGGGAATGCTCCTTATACTTATTATAAACAGCATAAAGTTAAATATGCAAAAGGATATCGCGGAAAACCTCAAAAAAACATAGGCAACAGGCCGAATAATGGAAACCATAAATCAAATGGGAACCACAAATCAAAAGGAAAATCTAAAGGTCACGGAAATAAAAAATAGTAGCCGGTGCAATTTGCAAAGGCAGTATTGAAAGTAGGATTCTTAAAACCCCAAAGAATCCTATAAATTAAGAGATGATAATAGTACAATGCACATAAGTGATGGCAAAGACTTCATGATAAATAAAAATAAAGTTTTTCCATAAAATACGATCAACCCAAAGGCATAAAACCCCTGTATTAATTGCAATTTTGATAAATTTTTGATTATTTGCAATATAGAGAGAGATGAAGGCGTTTATTTAAATGAAAATCCCTTGATAATAAGCGTCAACGTCTCTTATTTAAAAAAATAATATGAGTTGTTAAATGTCGTTAACAATTATAGAACAGGTGAAAATACACCTGTTTTAAGTATGTTAAAAACATTCTGGACATAACAATTTAAAGACAAAGTTCTTTTATTTTTTCCGAAGAAAAATTGAATTATAAGTATGAAAAAAAAATATTTTTACTTATAAAAACATTTGAAGATATTAATGCGGCGTTTATCGTACATTGTAAAAAATATTTGAAATTTGAAATTATACATAAAATACATGGTGAGTAACCGTTGCAAAATGGTTGTAAAAGATGCCTTAAAAAAGCTGGGAGTACATTTTATCCTTGTTGATTTAGGGGAAGTCGATATTATGGAAAATATTAACGAAGCGCAGCGAAATGAGCTAAAATTGACGTTATTCAACTCCGGACTCGAGTTGATGGATGACAAAAGATCGATGCTGATTGAAAAGATAAAAAATGTAATTATTGAGATGGTTCATCATTCGAAAGAAGAAATCAAGATAAATTTCTCCGATTATTTGAGTGAAAAATTAAATCATGATTATACCTATCTGGCAAATCTATTTTCAGAAGTACAGGGAACCACTATTGAACAATTTATCATTCAGCACAAAGTTGAGCGCATAAAAGAATTGATTATTTATGGTGAATTAAATATTACGGAAATTGCATGGAAAATGAACTACAGCAGTGTTGCACATTTATCCAATCAATTTAAAAAAGTTACGGGGCTCTCTCCTTCCCATTTTAAACAAATGAAAGAGAAAAGAAGGAGTCCGATTGAAGAAATTGGAAATCAGCCTCTCGACACTCAATAAAATATACAAAACACAAATAAAGTTAATCACTTTTTTTAAGGATATTAAAAAATAAATGGAAGAAGTAAAAAAAAATAATTCTCAATACGCAAGAAGCTTAATTGAAGCCAGTTTAGATCCATTGGTTACTATCAGTGCCGAGGGAAAGATAACTGACGTCAATGAGGCATCGATTAAAGCTACAGGTATTCCAAGAGAAAAACTTATAAACACTGACTTCTCCAATTATTTTACAGAGCCCCAAAAAGCACAAGAAGGCTATCTTAAGGTTTTTGAAAAAGGTTTTGTGGCTGACTATCCGTTAACGATAAAACATAAAAATGGGTCTTTAACAGATGTATTATACAATGCTTCCGTTTATAAAGATAAAAAAGGAAACGTACTCGGCGTTTTTGCGGCAGCGCGTGATATTACAGAACAAAAACAATCTTCACAATATGCCCGTAGTTTAATTGAAGCCAGTTTAGATCCACAGGTTACTATCAGTGCAGAAGGAAAAATTACAGACGTTAACAAAGCTACAATAAAAGTAACAGGTATTCCACGAAAAAAACTTATAAACACTGACTTCTCCAATTATTTTACCGATCCCAAAAAAGCACAAGAAGGCTATCTTAAGGTTTTTAAAAAAGGTTTTGTAACTGATTATCCTTTAACGATAAGACATAAAAACGGGACATTAACAGATGTGTCTTATAACGCTTCTGTTTATAAAGATGACAAAGGTAAGGTTCTTGGCGTTTTTGCAGCAGCACGTGATGTTACCTTTCAAAAATGGGCAATAAATTTGAGAAAAGCCAACAAGGAACTTGCCTTTCAAAACGTCGAGAAAGAAAAACGGGCTGCTGAGTTGTTCATTGCTAACGAAGAACTCGCCTTTCAAAACATCGAGAAAGAAAAACGGGCAGAAGAATTAAGTATTGCCAACAAAGAATTGGCCTTTCAAAACGAAGAAAAAGAAAAACGGGCTGCTGAACTGGTTATTGCCAATGAAGAACTTGCTTATCAAAATGAAGTAAAAGAAAAACGGGCTGCTGAACTTATTATTGCCAACAAAGAACTCGCTTTACTAAACAAAGAAAAAGAAAAACGAGAAGCTGAGTTAATAATTGCAAACGAAGAACTTATCTTTCAAACAGACGTTAAAGAAAAAAGGGCAGCTGAGTTAGTTATTGCCAATGAAGAACTTGCTTATCAAACCATTCAAAAAATAAAACAGGAACTTGCCAATAAAGAACTTGAAGCATCTAACATTGATATTAAATTAGATTCTCAATATTCTTTGAGTCTTATTGAGGCCAGTCTTGACCCGTTGGTTACCATAAGTGCTGCTGGCAAGATCACCGACATGAACGAGGCTTTAACAAATATAACAGGACTAACGAGAGAAGAACTTACAGATACCGACTTTTTGGATTATTTTACTGAACCACAAAAAGCGCGTGGCGTTTACCAGGAGGTATTCGCAAAAGGATCTGTTGCCGATTTTCCGCTTACGCTTCGCCATAGAAATGGTAAGCTCACCGATGTATTATTCAATGGTTCCATTTATAAGGACGAAGATGGAAATGTAGATGGCGTAGTGATTGTTGCCCGGGATGTTACTGAACAAAAAAGAACGGCTAAAGAACTCACCGAAGCCATGATATTTGCAGAGTTGGCTACATCAATTGCTGAAGAGGCAAAGATGAATGCCGAAAAAGCGACGAAAATTGCTGAAAATGCCGTAAAGGCCAAACAACAATTTTTGTCAAACATGAGTCACGAGATTCGCACCCCTATGAATGCGATTATCGGATTTACGAAAGTGGTATTAAAAACCAATTTGACAGCAAAACAAAAGGAATATTTAAAAGCCATAAAAATAAGTGGCGATGCATTAATAGTACTTATAAATGACATACTTGATATTGCAAAAGTAGATGCAGGAAAAATGACATTTGAACAAATACCATTCAGAATGTCTTTGTCTATATCAGCCATGCTTCATTTATTTGAAACCAAAATTCAGGAAAAAAATTTAAAACTGGTAAAAGAATACGACAATAAAATCCCTGATGTACTGGTTGGAGATCCGGTGCGATTACACCAAATCATTTTAAATTTGGTAAGTAATGCCGTTAAGTTTACCGCAAAAGGAAAAATTACTGTCGGAGTCAAATTACTTGATGAAGATGAACATAAAGCAACCGTCGAATTTTCAGTTTCTGATACCGGAATTGGAATACCAGAAACTAAAATAAATTCCATTTTTGAAAATTTTCAGCAGGCCTCAAGCGGCACATCACGTTTGTACGGAGGAACCGGATTGGGCCTTGCCATTGTTAAACAATTGGTAGAGCCACAAGGCGGAGTCATTAATGTAACCAGCAAAATTGATGAAGGCTCAACTTTTAGCTTCATATTAAGTTTTCAGAAAACAAAAGCTGATGCTCCAGTAGAAATCGAATTGGTGGAATATGATAAAGAAATAACAGGCATAAAAGTATTGGTGGTCGAAGATATTCCACTCAATCAATTACTAATGAGAACACTATTGGATGATTTTGGATTTGAATGCGATATTGCCAGTAACGGAAAAATAGCCATTGAAAAAATGCAAACGAATTCGTACGATCTTATTTTGATGGACTTGCAGATGCCGGAAATGAATGGATTTGAAGCAACTGATCACATTCGAAATATGATGAATTCCAATATTCCAATCATCGCTTTAACGGCAGATGTTACCACTGTTGATTTGGATAAATGCAAGTCGGTTGGAATGAATGATTACATTGCAAAACCTGTTGACGAAAGACTGTTGTACAGTAAAATGGTAGGGTTCATAAAGAATAACAACCATGATATTGCACCTGATGTAAATGTTATTGAACCTGATGTAAGTGTTCTTGATAAAGCTGTAAAAATTAAATGCACTAACTTAAATTATTTAAATACCCGCACCAAATCCAATCGAGTGCTGATGATGGAAATGATTTCACTTTATCTGAAACAAACGCCACCTTTAATAATTGCAATGAAACAAGGTTTGTTAAATAAGGATTGGGTATCATTACAAGCCGCAGTCCATAAAATGATCCCTTCATTTTCAATAATGGGAATACACACTGATTTTGAAAACATGGCAAAAAAAGTTCAGGAATATGCCAGCACGCAACAAGAAACAGAAGACATGTCAGAGTTGGTTTTTCAACTTGAAAATGTTTGCACTCAGGCATGTGAAGAATTAATGGAAGAGCTTAACACATTTAAAAATACTAACAATGAATAACAACAATAAAATAAAACTTTTTCTGGTTGATGATGATGCTTTATTCCTAAAATCATTGGAAATTGATTTTATGGAGAATGCCGATTTTGACATTGAAACTTATGCAACAGGTGAACTTTGCATCGCAAATTTATCACACAAACCGGATGTAATTATTTTAGATTACCAACTTGATGTTATTGAAAAAGGTGCCATGAACGGGTTAGAAACATTGGCTAAAATAAAAGCTTTTAATCCTGATATTCCTGTTATAATGCTGTCTTCACAAGATAAAATTGAAGTGGCGATAAACTGTATGCATCTGAAAGCTGCAGATTATGTGGTAAAAAGCGAAACCGCTTTCATGCGCCTGAAAAAAATTATCACTGCCGTTTTAAAATTCAATAAAATGGAGAAACAATTAAATTGGTATATGGAAAGAATGTAATTTTCCGCCAAGAAATACCCCCCTTAAATGTGTGAATAATATAACTTATTGTTAAAATTATGTAACACATCCCTTCCTGAAAAATTCCATCTTTACAGTGTGGTTATATGAATGATTATTCGTTAGAAAAAATCTAAAATACAACCACATTATAAAAAAGGTGGAGATCAGAACCCACTAAAAAAAACGGCTTGCTTGGTTATACAACTCTGATAACCCTTAGGTTAATTGGTAAGGGCAATTAAAAAGCGGGAAAATTTAAAAATTTAAAAAACATGAAAAAATTAATTTTAGTAATTGCTTTAGCATTTGTTTCAGCAGTAGGTTTCAGTCAAAACCCATTAGGTGTAGGTCAAAATCAACTTAATGTTGGTCTTGGATTTTCAAATTGGGGTACTCCCGTTTACATAGGATTTGACCACGGAATTAGCAGAGATTTAACACTTGGAGCTGAGTTTTCTTACCGTTCTTATGATGAAAAATGGAACAATGATTCTAATTATAAGCATAATATTATGGGTTTTTCAGGAAATTTAAACTACCATTTTAATACTGCATTAAACATGTCTAACGAGTGGGATTTTTATATTGGTCCAAATATTGGATTCATTGTATGGAACTCTCCTGATCTTTATGATGGTAAGCATAATTCCGGATTAGGTATTGGTGCTCAATTAGGCTTTAGATATTATTTATCAAACAGCATTGGTTTAAATCTTGAATTTGGAGGCGGAAATGCCTTTAATGGTGGGAAATTTGGACTTACTTTTAAATTATAGAACTTAATTAAATGACATTTACATTGATTTTTAAGTTCGTAAAATAACTTAGAAATCAATGTTTTTTATTTAACGAAATCCTTAATGACATAAAATAAGATTCGACAAAAAAATAAAATTTCAACACTATGGACAATCAAAAAAAATGGGGAAACGGGAAACAACCGACAACATGGATTTAAACTATGAACATAAAAAATTAACTGAGATTTTGAATGATTTGTTTGAACTTAATAGATATAAAAAAGGCAGACAGGAATTTGCCAGAATACTTTCAAAAATGACAGACTTCGGTTTAATTTATTTTAAGAAGGAAGATGAGTATCTGACGAATTTTTCACTTGAATTTAAAGAAGTCAAAAATTCTCAAAGAAATTATATTTTAACAGTTGCAACTTATAATGTTGACTTATTGAGTACAAATCCGCCAAACCCAAAAGAAGTAATTGAGTTTTTAGAAAAATGGTGGTCGAAGCATTTACTGTGTCGGGAAAAAGAATTATAAATGTGTTAACAGGAAAACTCAATATGAATTATTATATTAAAAAAACAATAGTTTCTTTATTAATAAACCTTTAAACTAAAAAAAAATGAACTTAAAAAGAATCTTTGGGGCATTACTTACCGCTCTCGGAATTGGTGGTTTAATTTATACTGCCATATTATTTGTAAATAGCTCCAATAGCAATTACGCTATTAAAACACTGGTTGTTTTTGGCATATTAGGTATCGTGTTTTTTACTGCAGGCATTAGCCTTATACGTACAACGAAAGACGAATCATAAATAGCTGTTTCCAATTATCAATGCTATTTTTTACAGCCAATATTAAAAACCAACTAAGTGATAAATTTTTATAGCTAAAAAAATAAATCATTCAATAAAAAACATTAAACAACTTTATTATGAATACAAAAAATTTAGGAATCGTAATTGCCGCAATAGGAATATTGATGATTATTTATACCGGATTCAATTATGTTACCAACGAAAACGTAATTGACATAGGTCCGATGCACATGAGTGTGGAAGAAAATCACCCAGTGCAATGGTCACCAATTGTTGGTGCAATTTTATTGGTTGGGGGAATTGTAATTGTTGCGACTAATAGAAAAAAATAGAATAAAAAATTTATTTTTTTGAATTTAATTCTGTTTAAATTAATAAAATGTGTGAATTGTGTAACTTATATTTAAAGTTGTGTAACACGCTACCAAATTAATGAACATAACTTTGTTTTATATTAATTCCTCACAATAATAAAAACAATTAATTATGAAATTAAAAACTATTTTATCAACCCTCGCACTTGCATCGGTTGTTTTACTGGCTGGTTGTTCAGATGATGACAACAACGATATAAGCCTTTCATCAAGCCTTTCACCAACAGTAACACTTTCCGACCCGGCAAATAATGCCACCGATGTAGCACTTAACACAACAGTTACTGCCACATTCAGCAAAAAAATGACTCCTTCAACAATTAACGCTTCAACATTTACCTTAATGCAAGGTGAAAATGAAGTTGTTGGAACAGTCTCGTATACAGGTACAACAGCAACTTTTAAACCCGCACAGAGCCTTGCTCAAAACACTCCTTATACAGCTACAATTACTACTGGAGCCAGAGATCTTAAAGGCGGCCGTTTGAACGAAAACTATACTTTTGGTTTTACAACAGTTGAAGTACTTGATACTGCTTTACCTCTAATAGTATCGACATATCCAAATAACAATGAAATCAATGTTACACAAAATAAATTAATTGCAGTAGATTTTAGTGAGCCAATGAATACCTCAACCATAAACAATTCAACATTTACCTTAAAAAAAGGCACCACCGCAGTTGAAGGTACAATAGCTTATTCCGGAACTACAGCAACTTTTACCCCAACTGATGCAATGGCTCCCGGTACTGTTTACACTGCGCTATTAACTAATGGAGCAAAAGATTTAGCCGGCAATGCACTTGCAACTAACAAGGAATGGAGTTTTACCACTGAAGAAGGGCCTGCTGTGATATCAGTATCTCCACTTAATGGTGATGTCAATGTTATGCGTAATGCATTAATTTCAGCGTCTTTCAATAAGGAAATGGACGCATCAACGATTAACGCCTTAACTTTTACATTAAAAATAGGAACAACTGACGTACAAGGAACAGTTTCGTATACAGGAACAACAGCGAAATTTACACCAAAAAACACATTACTTGCAGGAACTCAATATACTGCTACAATAACTACCAGTGCAAAAGACTTAGCTGGAAATGCACTTGCAGCTCCTAAAGTATGGAGTTTTACAACCGTAGTTGCCTCAGCAAATCAGGCAGTAGTAAATCTTAAATCATCAATTAATTATGTGATTTTGGCTAAAACGGCAATAAGTACTGTTCCTGCTTCTGCTATTACAGGAGATATGGGATTAAGTCCAGCTGCTACATCTTATATTACAGGATTTTCTTTAACGGATTGGACAGGATATGCAACATCGACTCAAGTTACCGGAAAAGTATATGCTGCAGACATGGCCGACCCTACTCCAATTAATTTAACAACAGCTGTAGAAGATATGATGGCTGCTTACACAGATGCAGCCGGTCGTCCTACACCTGATTTCCTTAATTTAGGAACTGGAAATATTGGGGGAAAAACCCTTACTCCAGGACTTTATAATTGGGGTAGTACTGTTACAGTTCCAACTGATGTTACAATCTCTGGTGGAGCAGATGATGTTTGGATTTTCCAAATTTCAGGAGATCTAAGTGTGAGTGCTAATGTTAAAGTTACTTTAGAAGGTGGCGCTCAAGCTAAAAATATTTTCTGGCAGGTAGCCGGTGAAGCTACTTTTGGAGCAACATCTCATTTTGAAGGAATTATTTTATCGCAAACAGGTATAACTTTTAGAACTGGTGCATCATTTAACGGAAGAGCTTTAGCGCAATCAGCTGTTATTCTTGACGCAAATACTATTGTAAATCCTTAATTAATTAATAAAATATCCATAACCCATAAAAAAGGCAGTCTGAAAAGACTGTCTTTTTTATGGGTTATTTTTCTTTAAATATTTTCGGTTTTCAATCTGAAACAATTCCGTTTTCATTTGTTGCTTCAATCAATTGGTTTTACTAATATTCCCACATTTAATTTATTCCATAAAAAACACAAGCATTGAATTTCTCCCTTGTAAACCTTTTTCTCATAAAGTACTATATGACTTAATAATATGTGAATCATGTAACTTTTTTAAAAAGTTATGTAACTCGTGCAGAGATGAATGATAGTACCTTTATTTATTGATTTATTGGTTATTTTGAATATTGCTTAAACAATACAGATCCCCGAAAAATAGATTTTAATTCCAGCGAAACATTCGGATTATAAATTAAACCCTTAAAAGCCAATAAAAAAGGAATATGAAAAAATCAAATACTATAATCAGGGTAAAAATTTTGGCAACCAAACATTCCATTAAACTCAGTAAAAACGCGTTTGATCAAAAAGAAAAAGCAAATACCTTTTTGACAGAAGTTGGAGATTTGTCTCTTTTTATAAAACAAATAGTTAAGGAAACTTTTTCACGCAATTTCGAATTTAAAGAGTTTTTGCGCCAGTGTTATGAAATAGGAAACAAATCGTTACCGCTTATTATTATTACCGGCACCATTATGGGGCTTGTGCTTACCATTCAATCTCGGCCTGCATTGGCCAAATTTGGCGCGGTGACTATGCTTCCTGGAATGGTAGCCGTATCCCTAATTCGAGAAATTGGCCCAATCATTACCGCGTTGATTTGTGCCGGAAAAATTGGTTCGGGTATGGGCGCAGAATTGGGTTCCATGAAAGTCACAGAACAAATTGATGCTATGGAAGTTTCCGCAACCAATCCAATAAGATTCCTCGTGGTAACACGTGTACTTGCGGCTACACTTATGTTGCCTATTTTGGTATTGTTTGCTGATGCCTTTGGCTTTTTGGGAAGCTGGATTGGCGTAAACATAAAAGGTGATGTGAGTTTGGTTTTATATATTTTTCAGGCATTTAAATCTATCGAATTTTTAGATTTCTTTCCTGCACTGATAAAAACTTTCCTTTTTGGGGCAGTGATAGGAATTGTAGGATGTTATAAAGGATATACTGCCGGAAGAGGTACTGAAAGTGTGGGAAAAGCAGCGAATGAAGCTGTAGTTTTGTCTTCCTTACTTATCATTATTGTTGATATGATTGCTGTACAATTAACGGATATGATGCTATGAAAAATTCAGAATTAACCAGTTTAACCAATGCTTCAGAAGAAAAAGCGTCTTATGAACCAATGATAGAAATTAATCACCTAAGAAAGCGATTTGGGAAATTGGAAGTATTAAAAGATGTTTCTTTAAAACTTTTTAATGGTGAAAACCTCATCGTTCTAGGCAAATCGGGATCGGGAAAATCGGTACTCATAAAATGCATAGTCCGTTTACTAAATCCTGATGGCGGAACCGTTAAGATGTTTGGCAAAAAGGCGAACACTTTGAAAGGTAAAAATTTAAACGAATTGAGAAAGAAAATCGGTTTTCTTTTCCAAAGTGGTGCTTTGTATGACTCTATGACCGTGAAACAAAATTTGGAATTTCCGCTGCGCAGAATCAAAAGAAATTTGAATGAACAGAAAATAACCGATAAAGTAAATGAAGTGCTCGAAAATGTTGGGCTTTCAGATGTATTGGACAAAATGCCTTCCCAACTGTCGGGCGGAATGCGCAAACGAATAAGTTTGGCACGATCCATTATTTTGGATCCGAAAATTATGTTGTATGATGAGCCTACAACAGGGCTCGATCCGGTTACATCAGATGAAATAAGCAATCTTATAAATTCTGTTCAGGAAAAATATAAGACTTCTTCCATCATCATCACACATGATATTGCCTGTGTTCGTCTTACTGCCGACCGGATTATTATGTTGCATGAAGGCCAGGTTTATGCAGAAGGAAAACTATCAGAATTTGAAAAATCGAATGATCCATTAATTATGTCCTTCTTCAAATAAAATAAATATCAAAACAATTCAATAAAAAAAATCTGATAATAACAATATTAAAAAAATATTATGAATACACAATCAACAAAATTCAAAGTACGATTAGGTTTGTTCGTTGCCATAGGGTTCGTGATCTTTGCCATTGCCGTATTTTTGATTGGCCGACAAAAAAACTTATTTAACCCTGTTTTTCAATTGACAACAACTTTCTATAATGTAAGCGGATTGCAGATTGGAAACAATATCCGTTTTTCGGGAATCAATGTTGGAACAGTCGATAATCTTAAAATAATCAATGACTCAACCGTACAAGTGAGCATGATTGTTCAAAAAGACATACAAAAATTTATTAAAACAGATTGTCAGGTAACCATAGGTTCTGAAGGGATTATTGGTGACAGGGTTTTAATTATTACACAAGGAAGTTCTGAGACCAAATCGGTTAAAAACGGACAATTTCTCACATCAGTTGAACCGGTTGAAACGGATGCTATTATAGCCAGCTTAAATGTTACAGCTCAAAATGCCGAGGTTATTTCAGGGCAACTGATAGAAATACTGTACGACATAAATCAAGGAAACGGAACGCTTGGTATGCTTTTACAGGACTCAACTATGGCAGAAAGTATTAACAAGACGATGAATAATCTTCAAAAAAGCAGCAAAGGTTTGAATGAAAATATGGAAGCGGCCAAACACAATTTTCTTCTAAGGGGATATTTTAGGAAGAAGGAAAAAAAGGCTGCAGAATTAAAGCAAGAAGCCTTAGATTTGAAAAAAGATTAAGCCGAAAAAATGCACCCTGAAGAATGAATACAAAGAAAAAAAACAAGGGACCGGGAAATGAAACACGAGTATCTGTGATTCGCAGATCATTATTAATCATTTTATTGACTTTATTCTTTTTTGGTCAGGTAAATGCGCAGGAAAACAATATTAAACAAGATTCGGCCTACCAGGCGATTGAAAAGTATTTTAAAAAAAGAACATTTACCAAATTTTTTTACCGTCTGATTTTTAAACACATAGAGACTGCAGACGACAAGAAACCATCAACAGGAAAAATAAACATCCCAAAACCCTATCGACCTTCAGAGGGAAAGATCATAAGAAACATTCATATTGTTACACTTGATCCTTTTGGTTACAAAATCAGAGACACCATAAGACATCCGAAAAGTTTTGTGCAAAAAGGAGGAAATAGCCTGCATTTAAGGACTCATACAAAAGTGATTAAAAACCTGTTGCTTTTTAAAAGAAATGACCCCTATGATTCTTTGATCGTAAATGAATCGGAACGAATTATACGTTCACAAAAATATGTGAGAGATGTGCTGTTTTCTTCTTTACCAACTTCCACAAAATCTGATTCAATAGATGTTTATATACGCGTACGAGATGTTTGGAGTATTATTCCTGAATTTAATCGTTCAAGTTCATCTGTTCAGGCCGGACTGACTGATGTTAATTTTGCAGGTCTCGGGCATCGATTTCAAGCCGACTCGAAATGGAGCAAAACGGAAGACTATAACGATACGAAAATCAGCTATTTGATTCCAAATATTGGCCATTCACTTATAAGTTTGAATATGCAATATTTGATTTCAAATAACAATGACCCAATAAATAACCTGGAATCTATAAGACCATTTTATGCTCCTGTAAATTCCAACCTTAACTATATGTTTTCAAGCAATAATGGCATCTTAAAAAGTGTTGAACTTTCAAAGGCTTTTTACTCCCCACTGATTAAATGGGCAGGAGGGATTTTTTTAGGGCAAATGATAACTACTCAAAGTCTCATTCGAAATGATTCTATCCAATATTTGTCTTCTAAAACAAATATTCAGGACTATTGGGTGGCAAGGTCATGGCAAATGTTTAAGGGAAATTCGTTGAGTGCCCGAACCACTAACTTCATTCTATCCGGACGCATGTTAAGCACCCGATTTCCAGGGAAACCGAAAGTATCTGAACAGGAAAATATTTTTAACAATGGAAATATTTATTTTGCCGGCGCAGGTGTTACTTCAAGAAATTACATGAAGGATAAGTTTATTTTTCAATATGATAAGATTGAAGATGTTCCTATGGGAAGAGCTTTTGGTGTAACTTTAGGAATGGACCTGCAGCAAACAAACCGCTGGTATTTGGGTTTAAAAGCTGCGTTGGGAAAATATTATAGTTTTGGATACTTAAGCACCCAAATTGAATATGGAACCTATATAAAATCAACAGGTTCCGAGCAAGGAGTGATTACAGGAAGGATAAATTATTTTACCAAATTATTCAGCCTTGGAAAATGGAAAATAAGACAGTTCGTTAAGCCTAGTTTAATATTTGGAATAAACCGGCTTCCTTCAGATAATCTACCTTTTGGAGAAGAAATGAAGGGATTTGAAGGTTTCGAATACCAGGCCAAACACAAAATGATTTTAACGCTTCAAACCCAAAGTTATGCGCCTTGGAATCTTTTTGGTTTCAATTTTGGCCCCTACCTGTATTCTTCAGTAGGAATGTTGGGAAATGAAGAAAAAGGCTTTTCAAACAGCCGGCTTTATTCTTTATTTGGTTTGGGTATATTGATAAAAAATGATTATCTCACATTTGGTAAATTCCAAATTTCACTGACCTTTTATCCATCTGTTCCCGGTGGCGGAGACAATATTTTTAAATCAAACGCCTACCAATCAAGTGATTATGGCTTTACGGATTTTGATATTTCAAAACCTAAAGTAGTGGATTACAGATAAATAAGACAACAGAATTAACCTGCAAAAACAAGTGCCAATTGTGGCGAAAGGTCATAAGCTACCATAATTATAAACTTTCGACCTTCAAAAAAAATTAATTACAAAATTAGCCTCAAAATAATCTTCAAAATAATTTAACGTGTGAATTATGTAACTTATTTAAAAAGTTGTGTAATATCTCAAGCTATGAAGAGGCTTACCTTTACATTATGAAAATTAATGGACAATTTAAGCTGGGAGAACTATGAAAGATTCATCAGCATTTAGCCAAAACTGGCCCGGTACAAAAGAAAAACTGAAAATAAAGTTTAAAAAAATCTCTGATGAGGACTTCTTATATGTGGATGGAAAACAACCTGAAATGATGAATCGGCTTCAAGTTAAACTTGGTATTAGCAAAGAAGAAATAAATAAAATTATTGCTGAATTATAATTAATGCAGCATCATAATCAAAAGGAAACAACTAAAACCAATAAAAATGAAAAAAATAATTTTTACACTAACCACTTCCATATTGCTGGGAGGTGCGATTTCCATATTGCTGGCAAGCGCAATTTTCATAAGTTGTGACACTGGTGCAGAAAAGGTAGATAACGCGAAAAATAAAGCGGTTGAAGCCGATGAAAATTTCAATAAAGTAAATGAGGAATATTTGGCAGACATTGAAAATTTCAAGAAAGAAACAGTAGCTAAGATTGATGCAAACAACATAATGATTGCCGATTTTAAAGCTAAAACAGCCTATGCAAAAAAAGAGGCAAAAGCTTACTATGACGAACAAATAGCAATATTACAACAAAAAAATATTGAGATGAAAGCGAAACTGGATGCTTATGAAGAAACCGGAAAAGACAACTGGGAAACATTTAAGGCAGAGTTTAGCAGAGACATGAACGATTTGGGAGAAGCCTTTAAAAATTTCACAATTAAAAACGAATAAATTATTAACTAAATAAATAAAATCATGGGAAATTTACTTTACACATTTGCAGTTATTCTGATTATTCTTTGGGCCATTGGATTCGTTGGATTCAATGTGGGAGGAATAATACACATTTTATTGGTTATCGCAGTTATTGCAGTTATACTAAGAATTATACAAGGAAGAAAGATTCTTTAAAAAGGTTACTCCTTAAAACTTTTTACCTAAAAAATATCGACGCTTAAAAATGTCGATATTTTTTTGTTTAAACATTTATATCGCCATCTAGAAACGGATAAACTAAAAGAAAAACGGCACGAATTAGATTCATGGTTGTTTTATTAAAATTTCAATTTAAAAAAAGGCCTGAGCCAATAATTTAAAGAAGTGTTTAAAGGATGGGGGTGCCTAAAGATATTTACAGTTTTAAAAATTTAATAAACATAGCCTTCAACTTAGTTGAAATTCTTCCCTAAAAAAAGTTATTGATAATTTTAAAGTTAAATCGGATGTGTGAATTATATAACTCTTCTCAAAAATTGTGTAACCCTTCCCCCCCCTTTACTCCTCACCTTTGTACAATGAAAAAGTATTTCACCCTAAAAACAATTAATATGAATTTTAAAACCCAAAATTATGATCGCTAAAAAATTACTTACAACAATTGCATTTGCATTTGTTCTTTTATTTGCCAGCTGCAAAAACGACGACTTCGTTGCAATTGCAGGCGAATGTCCTGTTGTGGAATCAACAAGTCCTGTTAATGGTGATATTAATGTGCCACTTGACAAATCCGTAACGGTAAACTTCAATAAAGAAATGGACCCTGCAACTTTCAATCAATCCTCTTTTACTTTACAGGGAGCAACTTCAGTTGACGGAACAGTCTCATTAAGCGGATCAACTGCTACATTTAATCCCACCGCCGACCTTGCACCAGCCACAACTTATACCGCTACCATTAAAACATCTGTTAAAGATATAGATGGTAACGCATTACAAGAAGATTATGTTTTTGCATTTAGTACCGGCTCATCTGCTACTCCTTCAGTGGTTTCAACAGATCCATTGAGCTTAGCTACTAATGTATTCCTTAATAAAACAGTTTCTGCCAATTTTAATATGTTGATGAATCATTCAACTATTAATGCAAGCACTTTTACCTTAAAACAAGGAACAACCGCTGTTACAGGTGCCGTTACATATTCAGGTCAAACTGCTTATTTTAATCCGACAATCGATCTTTTGAGCGGAACTGAATATACAGCCACAATTACTTCAGGAGCCAAAAATTTACAAGGAACCGCTTTAGTAAGTGACTATACTTGGAAATTTACTACAGGAACTATTGTAGCACCTACAGTAATTTCTACTAATCCTTTAAACAATGCCACAGGAGTTGCGCTTGATAAAATCATTACTGCTGACTTTAGTACAGCAATGCTTGGTTCTACTATTAACAACACCTCTTTTACATTAAAGAATGGCGCAACGTTAGTACCAGGAAATATATTCTACGCAGGAGTAAGACTAACTTTTACACCAACCAGTCCTCTTTTAGAAGGAACTACTTATACAGTTACCATTACAACTGATGCTACAAATGTAGCCGGTACTCCATTAGCAAATAATTATGTATGGAACTTTAATACGTTGTCAACTGCTGTTCCTGTTGGAACTGTGGTAGATCTTAAAAGTGCTGGAAATTTCGGAATTCTGGCAGGTGTTGCTGTAAGCAACAATGCAGGATTCAGTGAAATTAGAAACATGGATGTGGGTATTTACCCAGGTGTAAGAACTTCTTTAACTGGATTTCCTCCAGCAATTGTAGTAAATGGAGCCATTTTCGCTTCAGATGATATTGCCCCCCCAGGAGTGGCTGCCATGTTATTACAAGCTAAAACTGACCTGACTGCTGCTTATTTATTTGCTGAAGGAGCATCTTCTCCAGCACCTGCAACAGTAGCCGGTGACCAAGGTGGTAAAACTTTAGCTCCAGGTATCTATAAATCAACATCTACCCTTTTGGTACAATCAGGTGATTTAACACTTGACGCACAAGGTGATCCTAATGCTACTTGGATTTTCCAAATTGCTTCTGACTTTACAACAGTAGGCGGTGCAGGTGGAAGTATTATTTTATCAGGTGGTGCTAAAGCTAAAAACGTCTTTTGGCAAGTTGGTAGATCAGCTACTATAGGTGATTATACTGATTTTAAAGGAAACATACTGGCCTTAACGTCTATTACAATGAATCCATATGCAACCGCAGAAGGCAGAATGTTGGCTAGAAATGGAGCTGTAGTAATGACACACACTAATATTATCACTAAACCTGTTGATTAATTAACATGTTCAATAAATCTAAACTTCAAATTATGAAAAATAAAATAAATTTAAAAAAGGGATCGCAATCAGCGTGGTCCCTTACCCTAAAAAGCCTTATTGTAAGTGCTTTAATTATGATCGGAGTCCAAGCGACTGTTCAGGCACAAGAGGTTCAATACTCAGCACCTTCATGGTATTTTGGAGTGGCAGGCGGAGCTAATTTTAATTTCTATGATGGTTCAACCAATCAGTTGACTACATCATTTACGCCTCCCGCTGTTTTCAATAAAGGAAACGGTATCGGATTGTTCCTTGCTCCTAGTATAGAATTCCACAAACCTGATACAAGATTCGGGTTTATTTTACAAGCAGGATTAGACAGCCGTAAAGGAGATTTCGATCAGGTAACAACCGATTGTAATTGTCCGGCCGACTTGTCAACTGACCTTAGCTATATTACAGTAGAGCCTAGTTTGCGTTTTGCGCCAACTAAAGGAAGTTTCTATTTGTATGGTGGACCACGTTTTGCTTTCGTTCAAGATAAATCATTCACTTATAAGCAAGGAATTAATCCTAATTTCCCTGATCAAGTTGCACCCGCAGATGTAGAAGGAGATTTCAGTGATGTTGAGGAAACAATTATCTCTATGCAAATTGGAGCAGGATATGATATTCCACTCTCTGCAAAAGGCAATAAGACACAATTGGTGCTTTCTCCATTTGTAGCTTTTCATCCTTATTTTGGACAAGATCCTCGTTCAATAGAAACTTGGAACTTAACTACTGTAAGAGCAGGTGCTGTACTAAAACTTGGTTTCGGACATAAAATTATGCCGGTTGAAGAGGAAGTTGCAGAAATATTAGTTCCTGAAGTTGAATTTAGTGTTACATCTCCCCAAAACGTTCCTGGAGAATTAAGGGTAACTGAAACATTCCCATTGCTCAACTATATTTATTTTGATAAAGAATCTACAGATATCTCAAATCGTTATGTATTGTTGAATAAAGATCAGGTAAAAGACTTTAAAGAAGATCAGGTTGAAGTATTTGCGCCAAATACGGAATTAGCAGGTCGTTCAAAACGAGAAATGGTTGTTTACTATAATATTTTAAATATTTTAGGTGACCGAATGGGAAAAAATCCTTCATCAACCATCACTTTGGTTGGATCATCAGAAAATGGACCTGCAGAAGGAAAATTAATGGCAGAATCTGTTAAGAAATATTTGGCGGATGTATTCGCAATCAATGCGAACAGAATTGCAATTGAAGGAAGAAATAAACCAAAAGTTGCAGAAGAACAAAAAGGAGGAACACGTGAGTTAATACTTCTTCGTGAAGGAGACAGAAGAGTTTCTATTGAAAGTAGCTCTCCAGCCTTATTAATGGAATTCCAGAGTGGTCCTAGTGCTCCTTTGAAACCAGTACAAATTGTAGGTGTGCAAGAAGCACCAATCTCCAGCTATGTTACTTTTAAAGTTGACAAAGCAGATGAAGCATTTAGCAAATGGCAAATGGAAATTACAGATAAAAATGGAATCTTACAAAATTTCGGACCTTATACTGAAGAAGAAGTTAGTATTCCTGGAAATACTATTTTAGGTACAAACCCTGAAGGAGATTACAAAGTGAAAATGATCGGCACAAACAAAACCGGCGAAATTGTAACTAAAGAATCTACTGTACACATTGTAGCCTGGACACCTTCTAAAGTTGAAGAAGGAATGAGATTTAGTATTATATACGAATTTGATGATGCAAAAGCTATCGCGATGTACAACAAATATCTTTCAGAAGTTGTTGCGCCTAAAATTCCGGCCAACGCAAAAGTGATTATTCACGGTCACACCGATGTTATTGGTGAAGAAGATTATAATCAAAAATTGTCTGTAAAAAGAGCTAATGATGTTCAAACCACTTTACAAAAAAGTGTTACTAAATTAGGTACAACTGGTGTTACATTTGAAGTAACCGGATTGGGTGAAAATGAAAATGCAGCTCCTTTTGGAAATAAACTTCCGGAAGAAAGATCATATAACCGTACCGTTATTATTGACATAGTACCTCAAAAATAAATTTTATAATTTGTTTTTAGATGATTTTTTGAAATAAGGAACGACAGGGGTTTATCCTGTCGTTTTTTTTATTAAATTTATACATGTGTGAATTATGTAAATTTTAATAAAAAATATGTAACAAATTAGGCTTTATTATATTGCAATTTTACATGATAACTAAATTTAACAATTTTAAACAGCAACAACATGAAAAAAACAAGACTTTATTTAATGGTAATGATGTTATCATTAGGTGCCTTCACAACAGTTAACGCTTCTGAAAAAACTCCAAGAACTACTCCTACAGAAATTCCTGCAGAAATCCAAGTGATGCTTAATCGTTTAGAGGAAATAAAAGGAATTGATAAAAAAGATTTAAACCGTGCTGAGAAAAAAGAACTTCGCAAAGAAGTACGTGCAATTAATTCAGAAATAAGATCATCCGGAAATGGTATCTATATTTCAGTTGGTGCAATTATCATCATTTTATTATTAATCATTTTACTTTAATCATTTGTTTATCATCAAAATAAAATGACAAAAACCCATTAATTCTATACTTGTTATAGAATATTATTTGAATTGAAAAAGGACATGGATTAAACCCTGTCCTTTTTTAATTCCTGAATTTTTTAACTATATTAATTACATTTGTATGGAACATAAAAATTTAGACAATAAAAAATAAATTAAAAAAATGAAATTCAAGATAAAAATAAACAGCATAAAATCTGTTGACGAAATTAAAGATTATTGGACAACTGATGATTATATTCATTTGTTGGAAAAGTTTAATTTTCCGGATGCGGGAAATGCCAAAAAAGAAAACTTATACGAATTGTTGTTAATGGCAATTACCGATTTTGACCCAAAAGAAGCGGCGGTGATTGTGCTGGACCATAAATTAAGTGATTATTTAACCGAAGGGCAAATTGAACAAGTTTCAAACGATATGCTTATAGATACCGTATGTGAAGAGTACCCTGAAATAGAATTGCAATATGCCTTATTTAACTGCAACCAATTGCTTTTTAAAGCATTCAACGGAACATTTCCAAGCGCAAGTGCCACATTAATTGATTGTTCCATTACACCGCTTGACGCAAACTCTGATGTTAAAATTACAAAAGAAATTTTACTGAAATTATTTAGCAATGGCCTTTCCGATAGAAATATCCTGAAAAGATTATTTGGCGCACAGATGGAAGAAAATGCCGATTTTCCGGAAGCTGAAGGCATTGTATGGCAGTTAAACACAAAAGACAATATTAATTTTAGCATAGCAACATCTGAAAACCTGATAAAAGATGCAGATTTCCCTTCGCTTGAATTTGAAGGGGATTATGAAGTTCCTGTTGATAATGATTAAATAATTAAATTTTAAATGATTTTAAAAGCCTCTGAAATTTCAGGGGCTTTTTTATTCTTCTACCTTTTAAGAATATTCAAAATTAAAAAAATGTTTATTGCCTAATTGACTATGCGTTCAAAACCAGGAAACCGATAATTCCTGCAATAAAAATACCTCCGTAACCTACTAGTACATATTTTTTCAATTGTTGGCTTCCTGTAAAAAGGGCAATTCCAATTTTCACGACCGTATTGGACAATGTTGCAATTAAAATTGCATTTTGGGCAAATAAAGTATTCATGGTGGTCCCTCCCAATTTAGATACAGAAATGGCGATAGCGTCAACATCCGTAAGTGCACTTATGGCACTTGAAACATAAATCCCTTTTGTGCCATAGGTATGGTTAGCGTAGCTTACCAATAATAATATCCCCATATAAAAAGCACCAAAAAAAACAGCATTTTTAATGTTTAGTGGATCTCCCAAAGCTATTTTATCAATTAAAGCAGGTTTTCCGTATTGCCTTTTATAGAAGAACAAGGTAACTCCAAAAGCCGTTAAAAGAACAATTAACAAGGGTATTATTAGTTCAACCAGCATTGCTTTGTTAAAAATAAAAACCAACAACAATATTCGGATTACCATGATAGTTGCGGCTGCAAAAATACCAACAGCATAATTTTGTGAAAGTTGTGGGGTTTCCTTGCTGTTTTTTGAAAATGTAAAGGTAACAAGTGTGCTGGACACCAAACCTCCCAAAATACTGGTTAACAAAATACCCCTGTCAGTTCCCAAAAATTTCATTAAAATATACCCAGCAAAGCCAATTCCTGAAACCAATACAATAATCCACCCCACTTCTCTTGGGTTAATTATATTGTAGGGTCCAAAATAATTGTCTGGCAAAAAAGGTAAAATTAAAAGTGCCACCACCACAAAACGCACAAAAGCATATAGTTCCTTTTGTGTGAGTTGTCCAATCATGGTTCTAAATGTGAGTTTAAGCGATAGCAAAACCAATGCAGTTACGGTAAGCGCCAAACTAAGGTTTATGTTGCCCACAAGCACGAGACCACCCAGCAAAAAAGTAAAAATTACTGCAAATTCTGTGGTGCTTCCAATATCTCCTTTATTTGAGGTTACCCAATAAGAGATTGAGACGAGAGTCACAACGCCCAAAAAACCAGCAATAAAAACCCAATAGGTAAAAGTAATCCCCAAATATGCAGCTAAAAAACCGAATAAGGCCACAAGCATAAAGGTCCGCAATCCGGCAAAAACTTCACTATTTTCTGAATGTAGGGAAAATTCGCGTTCTAAACCCAATACAAAGCCAATACCAGCAGTTACTAGCATTCTTATCAAAAAATCGAATTCTGTTAACTGAAAGTTTTCTAATTGTAGCATCATATTATTTTCCACGGAAATCTATTAGGTTAAACTTCACTTTTTTGCGTCAATAACACCTATACATCAGCATAAGAAATTACATATACTCTGATAGATAACGAAAGAATTCTTTTTTAAGATTATTGTATAAATTTCTTTCAATTTCCATCCGGTTTCTATACTCAATATGATTTTTAACCAGTTCCTGATTGAGTACGTCCTCTCCTTTTTTGGTGTGTTCGGCAATATTCGTTTCATGTAGGTTAATATGGTCCTCCAACTCTTTTATGGTGTTTTCATGAATAATAAATTGATTTTGATAATGTTCGAATTGAGCCAGCACATCTTTCTTTGTCCAACGCAATACAAGTTCATTCAATCTGTTATTAAAGGATCTTAACTCATCTTCCCAAAAGAAGAGTTCTCTTCTCCATTGTTTGTGCTCAAAATGCAAATCGGAATTAAAAATGACTTCTTTTTCCATAATAAGTGGTTTTAAATTTATTTTCTTTAGATATAATTTTTATTTTTATTCCTTTTAAACTATTTATTTTTTTAAGAAGAATCGAAATTACCTTGTCAAATTATAATTGGCTTTAATCCTTCACATTAGCAGAAATTTCTTTGGTGCGTTTTCCCAATATTTTTTCAAGATCTTCCAAATACACGACTTCTTTTTTCAACAACATTTGTCCTAAACTTTCCAATTTACTTTGGTGTTTCAATAACAATTCTATGGTTCTGTTGTATGATGAAACAATAAGTGCCTGAACTTCTTCATCAATAAGCTTGGCCATATTTTCACTATAAGGTTTTCCTAAAAACCGTTCATTTTCCCCTGTGGAATCATAAAAACTCATAGGGCCAATTTTATCATTCAGACCGTAATATGCCACCATAGTATAGGCTTGTTTGGTCACTTTTTCTAAATCGTCCAAAGCACCCGATGAGATTTCCTTAAAAATAATTTCTTCCGCTGCACGTCCGCCTAATGAGGCACAAATTTGGTCTATAAACTTGGCCTTGGTTACTATTTGATGTTCTTCAGGCAGATACCAAGCCGAACCCAAGGATTTTCCCCTTGGGATAATGGAAACTTTTACCAAAGCATCCACATTTTTCAAAAACCAGCTTGCTATGGCATGTCCGGCTTCATGATAGGCGACAATTTCCTTTTCTTTAGGTGAAATGATTTTCCCTTTTCTTTCCAATCCACCAACTACACGGTCTCTGGCTTCCATAAAATCTTCCTGTTCCACGGCATCCTTTTTTTTGCGTGCGGCAATTAGTGCGGCTTCATTACAAATGTTCGCGATATCGGCACCTGAAAATCCGGGACTCAGTGAAGCCAATAATTCTACGTCAACATCTTTTGCTTTTTTTATGGGTCGCAAATGGACTTCAAATATTTCTTTACGCTCTTGTTTGGTAGGCAATTCCAAGTAAATATGGCGGTCAAACCTTCCTGGACGCAACAATGCTTTATCCAAAATATCTGCCCTATTGGTAGCAGCAAGGACAATAACTCCTGTATTGGTGCCAAATCCGTCAAGTTCCGTCAACAACTGGTTTAAAGTATTTTCCCGTTCGTCGTTAGACTGAAATGCATTTGCCTTACTTCGCGTGCGCCCAACTGCATCTATTTCATCAATAAAAATGATACTTGGCGCTTTTTCTTTGGCCTGTTTAAATAAATCCCTAACACGAGAAGCACCAACCCCAACAAACATTTCTACAAATTCTGATCCTGATAATGAAAAGAAAGGAACCTTAGCTTCGCCGGCAACTGCTTTTGCCATCAATGTTTTACCTGTTCCGGTAGGGCCAACAAGTAAAACCCCTTTAGGAATTTTAGCCCCTAGTTTGGTATATGTTTTTGGATTTTTCAAAAAATCAACAACTTCCTCCACTTCACTTTTGGCTTCCCTTAAACCGGCAACATCATTAAATGTTACCGTACTTTTTGTATCCTTGTCCATTAATTTCGCTGTTGATTTTCCAAAATTAAAAACAGAACCGCCACCCACACTGCTTCTTCCCATTCCCCGTAACATAAACATCCAAAACAGAATCAAAAGCCCAAAAGGCACTATCCAGGAAAGGACAATCGTCCAGTTTGTACGATTTTGATAGGAAATCCCAACCCTTTCTTCAGGTAAAAAATCTTGCTGGGCTTGCTGCAATTTGCTTTCAAAACTCTCTACAGATCCTATTTGAATGGTATAATGCGGACCCGATTCAGGCATAAATCCGCCTTGTGGAATATCTTTATATTTTGACGCACTAAGCTTGTCCTTTTTAATATAAATTTCAGCAAACTCTTTATTTACCACAACAATTTTAGCTACATCATGCGCACTTAACATTGTCTTTTCAAATGTCAGCCAATTTATTTCCTTTGATTTGGATGAAGGCCAATTAAATAGCGTAAAAAGAATAAAAAAAAGAAATAGAAAATAAAGCCAATTGGGCTTATACCCTTTTGGCGAAGTCATCGGTTTTTTATCTTCCGAAAATAATTTTTTCCTATTTTCTTCTTCTTTATGTTCCATTTTTTTCTAAAACGATAAATTGATTCAATGCCTCCAAAGCATCACAACCATAAATTAAAGCCGGACCTCCCCCCATGAGTATTGCTACCCCAATGGTTTCCATAATTTCCAAAGAGCTGGCGCCTGCATTAAGGGAATTTTTTACGTGATAGTCAATGCATCCATCACATCTTACCGTAATGGCAATACCCAATGCTATAAGTTCTTTGGTTTTAACTGTCAATGCACCTTTAGAAATAACGGCATTATGAAGCTCATTAAACCCTTTCATTTCTGAAGGAATTTCTGAATTTAGCTGTGCGAGTAATTTTTCTAAATCATTATAATGCTTACCGTGGTCTTTTATCATAATTTATTAATTAAACTGATTCTTTTTCTATGAATTTTTGACTAAAATTAATTCATCAAAACTTCTTTGTATTATAAAGTTATTTGAAATTAACAACCCGTAAAATGATATATCTCAACTAAATTTTTATCATATCCGAAGGGGTTTCCACTAAAATTGTTTTATCGCCTCTTAAAGCAATGGGCTGTTTCATAATTTCCGGATTGTGTTGAATCATTTTAATCCAATCATCTGTTGATAATTCATGATGTTCAAATTTTGAATTGTATGCAGAATGTTCTTGGTTTATCAGATCTTTAACCTTTAGCTTTAAACGATTTGCAAGTTCAGCTATTTGTGTTCCGGTAAGTGGCGTTTTTGAAATGTCAATATCCTGAATTGCCAATCCTTCAGCTTTTGCATAAGCCAAAGTTTGTTTGGCTATACTTGACTCTAAATTGTAATACAATGTGATTTGTCGGTTTGATGTGGCTATTTCTCCCATAATATTGATTTAAAAATTTGAATTACTTTTTTATTTTCTTCCTTGTTTCCAAGTGATGTTTTAATAATTGCCTTAAACTTTCCAAATAATCCTTCAAAATATTTTTATCAATTTCCGGATGGCTTTCTGAAGGAATAGTCATTGGATTCTCATCCAAAAATTGATAGAGCTCAGGGTAATCGCTCTCTATTGTTTTTGTGAGCCAGGAAATTTCCGCCAATATGATTTGTAAGTTGTCCATTTTCTTATATTTTTTTAGTTATTATTTATTGGTTTATTTTTACTTTTTTTATTCATAACGCAAGGCATCAATCGGGTTTAATTTTGCCGCTTTTCTGGCTGGAAAAAATCCAAATGCTATTCCCACCAATGCCGCAAAACCAAAACCAATCATAATGGAGTAAGGCGCAGTTGGAATATAAAAATCGGTGAGTTTATAAATAATATAATTTCCAGCAATGCCAAGAACTGTTCCCAATATGCCACCTGCCAAACTCAAAACCACCGCTTCAATTAAAAATTGGGTTAAAATATCACTTTCTCTTGCGCCAATTGCCAGGCGGGTTCCAATTTCCCGGGTTCTTTCGGTTACCGAAACCAACATAATATTCATGATCCCAATACCGCCAACAATAAGCGAAATACTAGCAATAGCACCTAAAAGTATGGTTAAAATTCCTGTAATATTTCCGGTAATTTCCTGAAGTTCGATCTGGGTTGTAATCTCAAAATCGTCTTTTTCAAAATCTCTTATTTTATGCGATTCTCGCAATAATTCCGAAGCTTCAATTTTCGCATCTGCCACAGTGTTCTCGCTTAGAGCGCTGGCCATAATCATATCATAGCCTCTTCCATGGCCGAACAAACGATCTTGTATGGTGGTGTAAGGAGCTAAAATCATATCATCCTGATCCTGTCCCATTCCTCCTTTCCCCTCTTCTTTTAGCAATCCAACAACCGTAAAAGGAATCTTGTCTAACCTAATTTGTCTTCCAATAGGATCTAAGTCCACAAACAGTTCTTCCCGTGTTGTTTCTCCTATAACACAAACTTTACTGGCTGATTTTACATCTTCTTCTTTAAAATAATCTCCTAAAGACAGTTCTCGGCTCAAAATATCAAAATACTCATGATTCACACCGTAAACGACAGTGGATTTATAGCCATTTGGACCGACTGCCTGAGCACCAACATTTACTAAAGGTGACAATTTTGAAATCCATACTGAGTTTTTTTGTAAAATGTCAAAATCTCTTTTGCTAATGGGTCTTCCCATTCTGACATGCGCGCCACCCCTATGTTCCATTTTTGTATAAATCATTAATAGATTGGTTCCCAATCCGGAAATTTGATCCTGAACTTGCTTGTTGGCGCCTTCTCCTGCTGAAATTGTCATAATTACGGCACCAACGCCAATAATAATTCCCAAAACAGTCAGTAAACTTCTTGACCGGTTTTTATTTATCGCCTGAAAAGCCACTTTAAATGTTTTAAACAACTGTCGCATTTTTTAATTCATTATTATTCCGTTAATCCTAATTCCCTTAATGCACTTTCCTTTGTGCTGCGATTTTCTATAAGTTCATCCGTCAAAACGCGCCCATCCCTTAAATAAATCATGCGTTTTGCAAATTGCGCAATATCCGACTCGTGGGTAATCATTAAAATTGTTTTCCCTTGGTCATTTAGTTTTACAAACAAATCGGCCACTTCAATACTCGCTTTGCTGTCCAAATTTCCCGTCGCCTCATCAGACAATATAAGCGCTGGATTGTTAACCAAAGCTCTGGCAATGGCAACACGTTGCTGTTCTCCACCGGAGAGCTGATTTGTTTTATGATAAATTCTGTTTCCCAAACCCACTTTTTCCAATGCTTTTTTTGCGTGTTCCGATGGGTTTAAAAATTTGCCGGTTCTATTGTAAACCAGCGGCAATTCCACATTTTCTAAAGCGGTTGTGCGCGACAATAAATTATAACTCTGAAAAATAAATCCGATTTTTTGGTTCCTAACCGCTGCCAGCTGATTTTTATTTAAATTATTTACATAAACGCCATCCAGAAAATATTCCCCTTCCGTAGGCTTATCAAGACAGCCCAGAATATTTAACAGGGTAGATTTTCCAGATCCTGAAGCGCCCATAATGGCCACAAATTCCCCTTCTTCAATTAAAATATTGATATCTGTAAGCGCGTGAACCTCTATTTCACCATTTTTAAACACCTTGCTTAATTTTTTAGTTTCTATGACTTTTTTGGCAGCCATTTTTTATTTTTTTTGTTTTATGGCATTGATTGCCTTTTGACCTTCTTTCAAAGGATTGTCATCTAAAAATTTTACTATTTCCGATTTCAAACCTGTTTTAATGCCAAGTTGTATAAATTTAAAATCCAATTCCCCATTTTCGTCCTTACAGAAAAAGCCATCAATTTTTGGCGGCAATTTCTTTTTAAAATTTACAGGCGTATAGAGTTCTTCATTGTTAATTGAATTGATAAAATTCTGTTGAATGGAATCTGGCAAAAAAGCTTTGGCTTTATCCAGAAGAAAGGGCTTTATTTCTTTCAGCATCACTTCATTGGGTCGGTAACGCAATGCCGAATTGTTGATTATCAAAACATTTTTTGACACATTTGTTATAAACTCAATGTTTGCAGTCATTCCCGGAAGCAATTCACCATTTTTATTATCTACATCAATCACCACCTGATAATTAACCACATTATTAATTTTAATGGGCTGCAGCCTAATTTGACTTACATTTCCGTGAAATTTTTTATCCTGAAATGTTTGCACCGTAAAACGAACTTCCATTCCATTTAAAATATAGCCAATATCACTTTCATCAACATCAGCCAACAACTGCATTTTTGAAAGATCTTCAGCAATGACAAACATTTTTGGTGTTGCAAAAGAAGCGGCTACGGTTTGTCCTTCTTCCACGCTTCTATCGATTACTGTTCCGCTTATTGGAGAAGTAATTTTCGCATAACCCATTGTGACTTTTATACTTTTTACAGAAGCCAGTGCCGCTTCCTTTGCACTTAAAGCTTGCGCATAAACATATTTGGAGTTGGAGTATTCTTGTTCCGAAATCACTTTTTCTCCAAATAAGGATTTGTCTCGCTCAAATTCTTCTTTTGCCTGGTTCAATTTTGCTTGTGCAACGGATAAATTGGCTTCTGCATTTATTAAATTTGTATATAATAATTTCAAATCCATTTCTGCCAACAATTGTCCTGCTTTAACTTTATCATTAAAGTCGACATAAATCCTTTTGATGGTTCCTGAAATTTGGGTCCCAACCTCAACCGTATTGATAGCTTCTAATGTACCTGTACTAGAAACAATCGCCTCAATGTCCCCTTTTTCAAGTGTTACATAATTGTAATCCAGATTTTTGGCATCAAATTTTGGCTTCGTCAAAAAATAAATAATTGTGGCTATGACTAAAACCACCAGAATTATCCATGTTAACTTTTTCATCACTTTAATCTTTTCCTATTAATAATTGATAATCATAATATGTTGATTTATAATTTAATACGGCCTGCAGCCAATTTAAACGAGATTGTGTATATGCCAATTCGGCATCGTTTACCTCCAAAATTGTCCCCACACCCAATTCATATCTTTTTTTTGCCAGTTTTAAAGCTTCCGCAGTTAAGGTCATATTCTCTTGTTCCACTTCAACTTTTTGTCGTGCAAATTCTAAGTGTGAAACAAGTTCTTTGAACCGCATTTTAGTTTCTTTGGTGACATATTCCTTTTCTTCTTCTGCAATTTTTTTACCAAATTTCAATTGTTGTACCCTGTTTTTTGTGACAGTTCCGTTAAAAACAGGAATCTGCAATTGTAAGCCTACCAAACTAGTTTGTGCCCAATCATATTCAGAAAACTTAAAATTATTGGCCTGTGTCTGATAATTGTAATTTCCTATGGCATCTATTGTTGGGTAATAGGCCGATTTTGCAAGTTGAAGCTGTTTTTCATTCAAAACTACAGTAAGTTCCGATTGTTTTAATTGACTGTTTTTTTGGATTAGTTTTGCCGATTCTTCTTCTACAATAATTTCATCCTCCCTTAAAGTTATTGGTTCAGTCAGCTTAATGATAACGCTAGATTCCAGTCCCAGCAACAATTTTAAAGCATTGGCAGCAGGAAGCTTATTGCTTTGAGCTTCCAACAAATTACTTTTGGCAATTGCCACCTGCACTTTTGCAGAGGAAACATCAAACTCGGTTAATGTTCCTCTTTGTAACCTTTTTTGAATATCTTCTAAAAATTCATTCGCGTTTTTTAACCGACTTTCTTGAACCTTTACAATTTCCTGAACAATCAAATAATTAAAATAGGCTTTTTTTGTTGCATTTATAATGGAATGCCGTACGCCTCTGGCAGCTTCATTTTGAAAATCGTATTGCGTTTCCGACAATTTTTTATTGGCAAAATTATAGCTTGAATAAATTGGGAGCGAAAGGTGTAAAGAACTTCTAAATTCATTGTCCAATCCAAGTTTTGTGGCAGCATTATTATCTCCAAAACTTTCAGATAAAAATATCACCTGCCTGTCTATATTTCTGTTGTAACTGGAACTTAAATATAATTTTGGCAAAAAATTGGCCTTGGCTTCTTTTAATGCAAATTTTGAAGTGCTCACCTCATAATTTGAGATAACGATCGTTGTATTTTTTTGAAATGCCAAGTCAATTACGGCATCTAAACTAACAAAAATGCTATCTTGAGATAGCACCGATCGCCAACTTAAAAACATCAAAGATAAAAGCACCCAATTCATACGAAATAACTTCATATCACTATAATATTAAATTTATATGACATTGAAGTGTTATCAATAAGTAGAAAAAAATTAGCTAATCAATCACTTCAAAATCAGCTTAATAAAGAAAATGTAATTACTCTTTTAACCATAAAAACAAACTTAGACCACAACAAACTGCCGAATGAAATCATCGCTTTCAACCACAAGCGAGGTCACTTCAAAAACCTCTTTTCTGTTGTCTCTAAAAGTTTTTACAAAATTTGTGATGTCATCTTCTAGTTGTTGATGTTCTGTTCTAAATTGATGGGAATCATATTTAAAAGGATCTTCGATTAAATTGGTTAGATGGGTTAAATGCTTTTCCACCCTTTTCAACAAATCTGAACATAATTTATTTGTTTTCACGATACTTTTTCCAATGGATCGCACTGCATCACTGTCCTCTTTTTTTGAAATCCAAATAAAATATTTATCAATTAAATGATTCAAAAATTTCAAATCATCTTTATAAAACAATAAATCGGATTTCCAATGTTTGGTGAGGATGTATAATTCTTCCCAATTGGCATCAAAAATGTAAGTTCCGTTTGGCCTGTTTCTTAAATCGCTCATAATGGTTTCATTTTTAAATTAGAAAAATCACTTTTTTGCATAAATATTGAATGATTAAACACAATTTAAATTATCAAAATTTATACAATAAATTTAGTAAAGCCTGCCTCTCGAAAAAATGACCATTATCAATTATTATAAGTGCACAAATGAGTTATATCATTCTATTCCACCTTTAAGATTAATATCTTTATTTATTAACCATCTAAATACCCATCGAGATGAAAACAATTATATGTGCCATAGATTACACGAAGAATGCGGTCACTGCAATAAAATATGCGCATGAAATTAGCTCAAAATTAGAGGCCAATTTACTGGTGATTCATGTTTATAAACTTCCCATGATGTTGGGACTGGAATTTGATATTTTTTATGATGAACTAGAAAAAACCACACTCAAAAAATACAATTCGAAGCTCAAAAAATTCTGTAGAAAACATTTGGGAAAAGAATTAGATGAGATGAACATAAATACAGATGCATTTGAAGCATTGTCCATTGCCCAGGGAATACTTTCAAAAGCAACCGAGCATAAAGCATTTATGATTGTTATTGGAATGAAAAAAGAAAGTGCGTTAGAAGACCTTTTTATGGGTAACACTACCATAAATCTTATTGAAAAAGCCCCTTGCCCTATATTGGCAATTCCTGAAAATGCAACTAGTAAAAAGCTAAAAACTATTGTGTATGCAACAGATTTTGAAGAAGAAGATATTGGTGCAATTTATAAAGTGTCCCAAATTGCCAAAAAATTTAATGCCAAAATTAAAGTTGTGCACATTGATAAAGTTATTAATGGAGATGGAAATATAAAAATGGAATGGTTTAAGGAAATGGTATTGCAAAAAGTAACCTATAAAAAGATTGAATTCAAAGTGCTGTTTTCAGAAGAAATATTTAATACCCTCAAGAACTATTTAGACAGCAATCATATAGATTTGGTTGCTATGCTGGAACGAGAAAAAAGTGGATTTCTGAAAAAACTCTTTCACCGCGACTTGGTTAAAGAAATGGAATCCTTTGGAGAAATCCCTTTACTAAGCTTTAATGAAGCCAATTATTAATTTTAATCCATAGTTGAAATGAACCTATTTATAAAAGAATTCAGCCAAATCCGAATACAAGACATTGCTAAAGTTGGAGGGAAAAATGCTTCTTTGGGCGAAATGTATACCCAACTTAATAAAAAAGGAATAAATATTCCAAATGGCTTTGCAACTACTTCTAAAGCTTTTAATTTGTTTTTACAAGAAAATAATTTAGAAGATGGCTTAAACAATACATTGAATAAGCTTGATAAAAAGGAGTATTCAAACCTTAATGACATTGGTCAGGAAGCTAGGGAACTCATTCTTAAAGGAACTTTTTCCGAAAAATTTTCACAGGCAATAATTGATGCTTATAAAAATTTATGCAATAATAATTATTTTGAAGTAGCGGTGAGAAGCAGCGCAACTGCGGAAGACTTGCCGGAAGCAAGTTTTGCGGGGCAACATGATTCTTTTTTAAATATTAAAGGAGAAAATCACTTGCTGATTGCCGTTAAAGATTGCTTTGCGTCATTATATACGAATCGCGCCATAAAATATAGGGAAGACAAGGGCTTTAAACATCAAGACATTGCCATATCTGTTGGTGTCCAAAAAATGGTTCGATCAGATAAAGGCTGTTCTGGCGTTGGATTTACGCTTGAGCCTGAATCGGGTTTTGAGAACATTATTCTGATTTCCGGAGTATGGGGATTGGGAGAAAATATTGTGCAGGGTTTGGTGAATCCCGATGAATTTTATGTTTTTAAACCTACGCTAAGGTTAGGTAAAGATGCCATTATTCAGAGGAAAATGGGCAATAAAGCAAAAACCATGGTTTATACTGAATCTAACAACCATTCCTCCATAATGAATACAGACACACCGTTAGAAAAACAAAACCAATATATATTAACAGATAAAGAGATCCACACACTTTCAGAATGGGCGTTGCTTATTGAGGAGCACTATCAAAAAGCGATGGATATTGAATGGGCAAAAGACGGAATTACCGGCAATTTATATATCATTCAGGCCCGCCCGGAAACAGTGCACCAAATGAAAGACAAAAATCTGTTTTTTGAATATAAGTTAGAGGCAAAAAGCGAAATTCTCTGTGCTGGAAATGCAGTTGGCTCGGAAATTATTGTCGGCACAGCACGGATTTTAAATTCACCAAAAGAAGCTTCTCAACTACAAAAAGGTGAAATTGTAGTTACGGATACGATTACGCCCGATTGGGATCCAATACTAAAAAAAGCTGCAGGTATTGTCACAAATAAAGGAGGAAGAACCAGCCATGCTTCCATTGTAGCCAGAGAACTTGGAGTCCCGGCTGTTGTAGGTTGTGGAGACGCAACCCAAACGATAGCTGATGGCCATGTAATTACTATTTCTTGTGCAGAAGGAAAAACAGGCTATATTTTTAAAGGAAACCTTCCTTATGAAAAAAAAGTAATCGATTTTTCACATATCAAATTGCCAAAGACTGAGATAAAAATGATATTGGCCGATCCTGAAAAAGCATACCAGCTTTCTTTTTATCCAAATAACGGTGTTGGCTTATTACGTATGGAATTTATCATCATGCATACCATAAAAATTCACCCGATGGCTTTGGTAAATTTCGATAAAATTAAGGAAGAGTCCATTAGAATTGAAATTGAAAAACTAACGGCCAATTATCCAAACAAAGAAGATTATTTTGTGGACCAGCTTACCCAAGGTATCGCTACCATAGCAGCAGCTTTTTATCCAAAAGAAGTGATTGTGAGAATGAGCGATTTTAAAACGAATGAGTATGCAAATCTAATTGGAGGAAAACAATTTGAGCCTGTGGAAGAAAATCCGATGCTTGGGTTCAGAGGCGCTTCCAGATACTATAACGACTTATACAAAGATGGTTTTGGATTGGAATGCAAAGCCATAAAAAGAATACGCAACACTATGGGCCTTACCAATCTTAAAGTGATGATTCCTTTTTGCAGAACCTTGGAAGAAGGCGAAAAAGTGGTTAACATTATGGCCGAAAACGGACTGAAACGCGGGGAAAACGGACTTGAAATTTACACCATGGTTGAGATACCGAGCAATGTTATTTTGGCTGAAGAATTTGCTGAAATTTTTGATGGTTTCTCAATTGGCTCTAATGACTTAACTCAATTAACCCTCGGTGTTGACCGGGATTCCCAATTGATGGCCGAACTTTTTGACGAAAATAACAAAGCGGCAAAAGCAATGATTGCCTTGGCCATTGAAAAAGCAAAAAAGACAAAAACAAAAATAGGATTCTGTGGTCAGGCACCGAGTGACTTTCCCGAGTTTGCCGAGTTTTTGGTTAATCAGGGAATTGACAGTATTTCATTTAATCCAGATGCATTATTAAATGGAATTGAGAATACAGTTAAAGCGGAAAAACACAAAACCAGTTATGCCAAACAAGAACATTAATTTTTTAAAATTATTTCTAACAGATTTGTTTATAGCTCTTTAATCAGTTTTTCTCGTTCAAGCTGTTTAATTATTTTGTCTACATAATCATTTATTGTTGAAGTAATTGTTTGTGGATCTACCAAATTTAATGCGCCTACCCAAATAAGTGATTTGGTGTCATCCTCATTGATATTGTAAATGACCGTTTCAACGTTATACACTTTATAGGAATTGTAATATTGTGGTGCGTAATAAATGTCTTGATACCAATAATAATACCTTCCAAATCTTGACCAGCGATAACCAATAGAGGGATAGTATTCCGTATGATAATCTACGCGTTCATCAACGCCTTTAACCGATGTAATCACCACGGTATCAAAACCTTGCTTAGCTAGTTTCTTTATCATCTCATCTATTTCTTCCTCGCTTTTTTTAGAGGTGGTAAAGGTACCATCAATAATACCTGTACTTTCCACAGCATAAATGTTTCGAAGCACAAAAGCATTCTTTAATTTCTCCTCAAATATTTTACGGGCGGTCAGGTTATCCGTCATTCCAATCACCAACATTTTTTTCGGTTCAAAAGAAGTGATTTCTTGGTTCTTCCAACTGTCCACAAATCTGGTTGAAGAACAGGCCGAGAAAAGTAATATTCCTATAAATAATGCAATTCTTTTCATCTGTTTAATTTTATTTTTTAGTTGGAACAGTTGCTGTTCGTCATTAATCATCCCTTTCTGTCGCAAAATTTGATATGCTCGTTTCATGACCTTTTGTTTTACCCTAAAATTAAGAATCTCAAATATTTTATGAATTGATAAGTATCAACTTCAAGAATTGATTAATATCAGATTAACTAAAAATATTATTGATTTTTTTTTCAATGTTGGCATAAATAATATTCTTTTAAATGTCACCTGAATGTAACCCTTAAAATAAGTCGATAACTTTTAAATATTGACAAGGTGTTTTGAGGAATATCATTTTAATTCTCCAAAAGTGTTTCTAATTTAGAATAAAATTCCAGATTATGTCAGTAGCTATAAAACATCCGTTACCTAAACCCATTTTCGAGAAATTAGTAAATACGCATGGACTTCATTGTGTTTCCATTTATCTTCCGATGCACAAAGACGGCAAAGAACAAAATGCACGCATTTCGCAAGCTACGTTAAAACAATGCATAAAAAAAGTGCATACCGACCTGGCCCGGCATGAAATGGATTCACAAGAAATCAAAAAATATTTGAAACCCATTGAAGAATTAATTGCCGACATAGAATTGTGGAGAAATCCATCAGACGGTTTGGCTATATTTTTGAATAAAAATGGGTTAAATTATTATACGCTTCCTATTTCTTTTGAAATAAAAACAAACGTAAGCGATCATTTTTATCTAAAACCATTGTTGGCTTTATATAACGAAGACGACGATTTCTATTTATTGGAATTGAGCCAGGATTATGTAAAACTTTATGAAGCCAATAAGTATGGTTATCAGGATATTTATATTGAAGATTTTGCTCCTGATCAATTGGAAGAAGCAGTTGGTTTTGATTTCAGACAAAATATGCTTCAATTCAGAGGAGGACAAAACGTGCAAGCAACTGGGGCGTATCAAGGAAAAAATCCTGGGAAAGATGATGTTAAAAAAGAATTATATACTTTTTTTAGGGCGATAGATAAAGGCATCAATAAAGTAATTTCCAACAAAAAAGCGCCGCTCGTCATTGCTTGCGCCAATCCGTTATTCGGGCTTTATAAAGAAGCCAATACCTATCCAATACTTCTTGAAAACTATATTGCCGGTGATTCAGAATTTAAAAACAAAACCAAACTGCATCAGGAATCCTGGAAACTGGTTCACCCTTATTTTGAAAAAATAAAAGAAGCTAAATTACTTCAATACAAGGAATTATATCACACACCTAAAACATCTTATCAAATTTCAGAAATTGTTCCGGCTGCGATGAACGGCAAAATAGATACACTTTTTGTTCAAAATAGCGAAGATGAATTTGGTGTTTTCGATAAACAAACCAATCGTTTAATGTTTCGTAAGGAAACAGATTTAAATAATGCATCTTTAAGCGATTTAAGTGCCGTGAATACTTTTATGCAAGGCGGAAAAGTATTCTTTTTAACGCCGGAAGAAATGCCAGATACAGGTCACCCAATGAATGCTTTATTAAGATATTAATGGTTTCATCATTTTATGAGTTTTGTCACTATTCATATTTCAAAAACTAAAAATTAATGCAATAAATCGTTCAAATCTCATTAAAAAAAAGAAATATATTGAGGAATATCATTTCAATAAAAAGAGCAAACCATTAATTTCATTAAATATTATTAATCATATTATTAATCATAAAATCGAAAGTTATGTCAGTATTAAAAGTTATTGAACTCATGGGGAATTCCTCCATTAGTTTTGAGGATGCCGTTCAAAATGTAGTTAACGAAGCTTCTAAATCGGTGAAAAATATCAAGTCTGTATATATTGAACATTTTCATGTGACAATAAACGGCAATAAAATATCACAATTCCGGGTAGACACAAAAGTCACTTTTGGAATTTTAGATTAATTAGTTATTTTGGGTTAATTAGCAAAATGAGGTATTTTAAAAAAATTTTAATCAGTAAACTTGCAAACTGGTGTTTAAGAATACCTCATTTTATTTTATGAAATTTCAATTTTATCAATGTAAAAATCGACCAGCCCAACCAGTTAAATAACACTAAATTAAAACAACATGAATCAAGTAAATATATTTAACGAAAATGTGGAAGCGTATGAGGCTTGGTATGAAAAATATCCTGAAGTCTATCTATCAGAGGTAGCTGCACTAAAAGAACAATTTTTAAAATTACCCGAAAACATAAAAGGTCTTGAAGTAGGTATAGGCACAGGTAAGTTTGCGCAAATTTTAGGAATAAAGGAAGGCGTTGAGCCCTCCAATGAAATGGCATCTATTGCAAGAAAAAGAGGCCTCGAGGTGGTAAACGGCAATGCTGAAATTCTTCCTGTTAAAGATTTGAATTTCGATTTTGTGCTCTTTGTCACTATTTGCCATTTAAACAGTGCTAAACAGGCTTTTAAAGAGGCATGTAGGGTTTTAAAACCTAAAGGCAGCATTATTATTGGTTTTATTGATAAAGATCAGAAAATTGGAAAAGCCTATGAAGAAAACAGAATGCGAAGCACTTTTTTTAGGTATGCGAATTTTTATTCGGTAATCCAAGTCACTAAATTATTGAAGGAAGCTGGTTTTAAAGACCTGGAATACAACCAAACCTTATTTGGAAATATAGAAGAAATAAAAGAAGTTCAGCTCCCAAAAAAAGGTTTTGGAGAAGGTTCCTTTGTGGTCATAAAGGCTGTTAAGAAATAAAAATAGGGAGACAATTTTAACCTGTAAAATCTAGAAATTGACAACAGGATTGATAAAAGCAATCCTTTTTTTGTTTTTTCACTTAAAACTCAGGCTTTCTCCCACCCGGTCAATCCTGCGGAAATTACAAATTTCATCACATCGCTAGAGCTTATATTTATTGGCCTGATATTGGCTCTTGGCACAATAAACAACTCTCCCGAAAAATTATAGGAATGCGGGAAATATACCGCCACTTTATTCTCTTCATCCAAAAGTGATAAATTTTCTTCAGTAATAAAACCAATTTTTTCAAGATCGGAACTTAAGTTCACTTTTACCAAAACCGGTTGGTTGAACTTTTTTTCTTTACCCACAAAAGCTGAAAACAAATCATTAAAGGCCGAATAAACGAATTTTACCAAAGGAATCCTTCCTATTACATTTTTAAACACCAGTTTTAGCGGCTGCGCAATAAAGGTTCTTCCAACAAAACCTATAAAAATTAAGAATATCAAAAGTGTTAATACACCCAAACCGGGAATTTTGATGTCAAAAAACTTAATCAAAAATTCCTGGGATAAATTATCCATAAACATAAAAACGGAGTAAATAATATACCCTGTTATGGTTAATGGCGCTATATACAATAAACCTTCTATAAAATAATTGATTAATCTTTTCATCATAATATCTTAATAATTTGATTGGTGTTTAATGATTTGCCATTTGTTGAAAACGCCTTTATTTAATAAAAAAATAGCGTTGTTTCATAAACAAAAACATACTTCAAAGATAGGATGAAAATTTGAATCTTTTAAAGCTTGTTTAATAAAAACAACAATTTAAAAACTCCATCTTATTCTAGCAAAAAGGCTTGTGCCAATTGCTTTAAAATCTTCAAATTCAAAGAAAGATTGACCCGTAAAATTAAGCGCCCAATTTGTGGCTATTGAATAATCAATGCTTGGAATGACAATAACAGAATGATTTGTGGGAGAATAAATTGTGCTCATAGAAGCCGAAAATATGGGAGAAAATTCTTTTGAGAGCTGAAGAAATCC